>JBJKRZ010000061.1:0-4633 GCA_046704365.1 Acidimicrobiales bacterium
GTGCTGGGCGGCGCGCCGAGCTGGTCGGCGCTCACGCGCTGGCACCGCCCGCCAGCACGCTGGCCACCAGGTCGAGCAACTCGGGGGGCGGCACCGGCTTCTTCAGCACGGCCACCACCTGGGGCACGAGCCGGGCCCGATCGGCCTGGGCCATGTATTGGGCGGAGACGATCACGATGGGGGGCGGGTCCTCGAGGCTCTCCATGACGCTGAAGCCGTCGAGTACCGGCATGCCCAAGTCGAGCAGCATGGCGCCCACACGTTCACGAGCCAGCACCTCCAGGGCTTCCGAGCCGTCCATCGCCTCGGCCACCTCGTATCCGGCCTGGCGAAGGATCTCCGCCAGCGAGGACCGCACGTCGCTGTCGTCATCCACCACCAGGACGTCGGCGTCAGGGCTCACCGGGCCGCCTCGGCTTCGTGAGCGGGGATGCGCACCACTACACGCGCTCCCGAGGTGCGGGCACCGTCGTCGAAGCCCACGGTGCCCCCATGGGCCTCCACCAGCCGTTGCACGATGGCCAGCCCCAGCCCCGTGCCGTCGTGCTTGGTGGTGAAGAAGGGATCGAACACCTTGGCGGGTGCGGCGGCGTCGATGCCGGGTCCGGAGTCCTCGATGCTCAGCTCGGCCACGCCGCTGCCGTTTCGGGCGGCGATGCGGACGGTGCCGGGGCCGTCCATGGCCTGATAGGCGTTGGTGAGCAAGTTGGTGAGCACCTCGGCCAACTGGTTGCGGTCCGCCATCACGCGCATGGGCTCGACGGCCACATCGAGGCTCACCTCGCGAGGTGGCGGGGCCGCCTGCACCACCTCGTCGACGAGGGTGGCGACGTCCACTTCTTCCTTGGAGGGCTCCCGGGGCCGCACGAAGGCGGTGAGGTCCTCGGCCAAGGTGGCCGCCTTGGCCGTCTCGCGCTCGGCCATGGAGAGGTGCTTCTCGAGGGAGGCGTCGGCCGGCTCCCCCAGGTAGCGACGCAGGAGGTACAGGGCGTTGATCACCGCCGCCAAGGGGTTGCGCAGCTCGTGGCCGACCACCGACGCCATCTCCCCCAGCGCCGTGAGGCGCTCGCCCTGGACGAGGGCGTCCTGGGCGTCGCGCAGGTCATTCACCGTCCGCTCCAGGTCGGCGGTGCGTTCGGCCACCAGGACATCGGCGTAGCGGCGGCGACGCTCGAGGGTCTCCAGGGCCACGCCCACCATCAGGGCCAGGAACAGCCCCAGGACCAGGATGATGTAGGGGGCGTTGCCGGCGAAGGAACCGGTGAGCGAGCTGCGGGCGGCGGCCACCAGGGCCCACTTGCTGCCCGCCACGTCGGCGATCTTGGTCACGCTGCCCGAGGGCAGAGGCAGCTGGTCCCTGGGGGCGGTGGACACGAGCAGGTGGCTCATGGTGGCGGTGGGCGAGCCGTAGAGGGCCACCTTGAGCAGGGCGAAGGGTTTGGCCGTCGTCACCGGCGAGGCGACGAAGGGGTTGAGCGAGAACTCGAGGAAGATGGCCGTACCCGGCGGCGCCAGGGGCGGCCCCACGGCGAAGTAGGAGACCGACTGCTTGCCGTCGTACTCCACGGGGCCCGCCACGGGGGTGGTCCCCGCCGTGGCCAGGGTGGCCGTCCTGTCGGCGTCGAGGGTCTGGCCCACGCGGTAGGTGGTGCCGGTGGCGGCGATCACCACGTAGGCACCGGCCTCCCGGCGAGCCATGACGGCGTCGAGGCCACTCTTGGCGAGCGGCTGGGCGCGGGTCTGGAACACCGCCGTCGAGCCACCCGACAAGGTGACCGCCGTGGCCAGGCTGTCGAGGGGGCCTCCCAGCCCGCCCCCGAACACCGAGGTGACGTAGAGCGCCGCCTGGCCGGCGTCGGCCTCGAGAAGAACCCGCTCCTGCTGGTTGTCGCCGTGCTTGAAGAAAAAGAAGCCGGCCACGCTGGCAGCAGCCACCACGACGGCCACCCCGACCGACAGCGGCGATACGCGCAACAGCCCTTTCATAGGGATCCCCCTGCCGTCCCTACTGCCCCCAAGCGCCGCCCCGATGGCGCCACACGGTCCACAAAAATTGGACACCACAAAGCGCGCGAAGTCAAACGCTCTATGGCCAGCAGCACAACATGTGGCCAATCTGTCGCCCGGCCAAGAGGCCGAGTTGCTTCACACGCAGTGAGAATCGCTGGCCAGACGACCACGAATAGTGGTCACGGCGTGGCACCGGTCGCCACCCTAGCCGTGCACGCGTGTCGCCGGAGGAGCCCCGGTGCCCCCCGTGGCCCCGATCAGAGAGCGGGGTCGCCGGCCACCGTGGGCAGGGCGGCGGAGCCAGGGAGGACGAGCCGCCCGTCCTCCTCGTCCACCCCGTCCACCCCGTCGGCCCCGTCGACCCCGTCGGCCCCGACGGCCTCGTCGGCCCCGAAAAGCCCCGAGGTGTCGCGCAGGCGCACGTCGCGCAGCAGCAGTGAGAGCCCGAAGGTCACCACGGCGAGCGGGACGGCCACGAGGAAGACGGCGTCCATGGCATGCACCATGGCCCCGGTCACGCCAGCGCGCACCGTTGCCGGAAGGGTGTCGATGACCTGAGGTGGGACGTTGAAGCCGCTGCCCGAGGCCTGCAGGTGCGCCCCCGACCCCAACCCGGGCGGCAGCAGCCGCGGCAGCCACAGGTTGAGGCGGTTGACGAAGACGGCACCGAAGAACGCCGTCCCGAAGGCGCCGCCCAGGGAGCGGAAGAAAGTGAGGGCCGAGGTGGCGGTGCCCATGTCGGTGGCCGGTACGGCGTTCTGGGTGGCGAGCACCATGTTCTGCATCACCAGGCCCATGCCGGCGCCGAGGATCACGAGGTCGATGCTCAGCTGCAGGTAGGAGGTATTCGCCCCCAGGAACACGAGCAGCACGGTGCCCAGCACCATGGCCAGCGTCCCGGCGATGGGATAGGCGCGGTAGCGGCCGGTCCGGCTGATACGCCGGCCGCTCACGATGGACATGACCAGCATCCCGGCCATGAGCGGCGTGAGCATGAGCCCCGACGTGGTGGGCGTCATGCCGTGGGCGATCTGCAGGTAGAAGGGCAGGAACACCACCGACCCGAACATGGCCATCGATTGCAGGAACGAGACGGCGCTCGAGACGTTGAAGACCCCGAGGCGGAACAGCCTGGGGGGCAGCAGCGGCTCGCTGGCCCTGCGCTCCCACGCCACGAAGGCGGCCACCAGGACCAGGCCCCCGACGGCCAGCCCCACGATGAGGGGCGAGCCCCAGGGGTACTGGGAACCGCCCCACACGGTGACGAGCAGCAGGGCGCTGGACCCGGCCACGAGCAGCAGCACCCCTGTCCAGTCGATGCGGTGGGGGAGGCGCCGGAAGGGCAGGCGCAACACGAAGGAGGTGACCACGAGGGCCACGAGCCCGAGGGGGAGGTTCACGTAGAACACCCAGCGCCACGAAAGGTGCTCGGTGAACAACCCGCCAGCCAGCGGGCCCATGATGCTGGCGAAGGCGAAGACGGCGCCGAAGTAGCCCTGGTACCGGCCCCGCTGGCGGGGGGAGACGACGTCGCCCACGATGGCCATAGCCAAGGCGATCAGTCCCCCGGCGCCCACCCCCTGCAGGGCGCGGAACACGATGAGCTCGGTCATGGTCCGCGACAACCCCGACAGGGCCGAGCCCACCAGGAAGACGGCGATGGCGAACTGGAAAACGCCCTTGCGCCCCACGAGGTCCGACACCTTGCCGTACAGCGGTGTGGAGATCGTGGAGGTGAGCAGGTAGGCGGAGACCACCCACGACAGGTGCTCCTCCCCGTGCAGGGAAGCCACGATGGTGGGAAGGGCGGTGGCGACGATGGTCTGGTCGAGAGCGGCCAGCAGCATGCCGAGCATGAGGCCGCTGAAGACGATCATCACCTGCCGGTGCGTGAGCGGCTGCTCGGCGCTCCCCTCGCGCCCCTGGGACAGGGCGGTCATTGGTGGGCCTCGGCCACGTCGTCGGCGAGGCGCTGCACGGCGGCAGTCAGGGTCTGGCGCTCGGACGCCTTCCAGGCGGCCAGGGTGCGACCGAGGACCTCTCGCCGGGCGACGCGGACCGCCTCGAGCACACCGCGGCCACGCTCGCTCAAGGTGACGAGGGCGGCTCGCCCGTCGTCGGGATCGGCGTGGCGGTCCACCAGTCCGGCCTCGACCAGATGGCGCACCTGGCGGCTCACGGTGGAGAGATCGAGCTCGAGGGAGCAGGCCAATTCCGACAAGCGCACAGGTTCGCCCGTCTCGTCCAGGCGCACCATGGCCCAGTAGCCGGCCCGCTCCACCCGCTCGCCCTCGGTGAGGGCCTCTGCCGGCACCCCCAGGCGCAACATGGCCCTGGCCACGTGGGTGAGGGCGCGCTCCAGGCGGTCGAGCACCGCGCCGGGGGCCACGGCGCTCCCGCCCGGCCCTCCTCCCGTCGCTGCGGGCGTGGTGCGTGAGGGGGAGCTCGCCACTGCGCAGAGGGTCCCTTCCCTTGTCGACGGTCCGGGCACGAGCCCCGAGCCATCTGCTTGGTACAAGCAACTATAGCCAGCAGCCGGGAAGGCCGCAGGGGCCGGCGCCGGGGGTGGCCCCGACCAGGCGCCTGGACCACGCGAGGGCAGGGGGGGCGGAAGGGTCGACGC
>JBJKRZ010000062.1:0-11597 GCA_046704365.1 Acidimicrobiales bacterium
CGCCCGAGGGGGTCCGGGCCTGCTCGACGGAGAGCTCGAGGGGCATGGGGTGATCTCCTTCCGTCGGGAAGGCCCCACCATGACGGCAGGGTCATCCCGCCTGGTGGATCACCCACATATCAAGCAAACCCGGGCGGTTGATCGACTCACCAACGAGGGACATACTCGTTGGTGTCGGTCCGTTCAGCACTCACTGCCGCGACGATCCTGACGGCCATCGCCTTAAACGGCTGTGGCGGCCCAACAACGCCAGCGGCGACGGCCAAAAGCCTCTGCCAGAGTGCGTTCGGCTCTAGGTACCTCAACTCTGCACCTACAACCGTCGGCGGCGTCCGCAGCGTGACGATCGGGCCCGCCCTGGCTCCGGCTCCGCACGCCTTCCCAGGAGCAGCAGCCGATGAAGTGGTCGGCTTGTGTTGGACCGGAGAGCCAAGGAACTACGAGCTATACGCCGTTGCGCAGGGTTACAAACCCGTCCGTGTGGAGGGCCTGGGAGGGAACACGTACAGGACCACCCCCGGCCCCGGCACAGCTGTAATCCCGTAACCCCATCCGCAACGTGCCGGGTCGGATGCTTCGCCCGCTCCGCCGAGAGATCGCCACCCGCACGATATCGCTCATGAGCGCGTTACCGCTCGCCCACGAGTCCCGTGGCTCAGGTACCGGTCAGGGGACACCGAACCGAGAGGCCTTAAAACTGTTCTTGTGCGCCGGGACACCGCAGTCCGCAACCTGCGCAGGTGACCGATATCGTCCAGCGTTGGTCGACCTTCGGCGACGAGCTTCCCGTCGTCGAGCTCTGGACGTACGGCGAGTTGGTCGAGCCTTTCGTCGGTGACCTCGAGGTAGCCCAAGCCGTGCTTGTCGTCGATCTCCCGACCGAGGAGTTGACCTGGCAAGCATTGCCGCTGGTCGCCGTGGGGTTCGCCAGCGCATCGGGACTCGAGAAGCTGGCGGTGGCGAGGACGTACCGACCGGCCGGCCGTCTGGCCGGTGTGGAACCACGCCATCCACCGCCCGGTGCGCATCTGGAAGGGCTCGGGGATCGAGGAGGATGCGTTCAACGCACTGGCAACCGGCACAGGCATCGACGAGCACCGCCTGGCCGAACCGGCGCCCGACAGCTACCGAGGGCAATTGGTCACCGAGCTCTCGGCGAGCCTGGCCCACCTCAAGCGCGTCACTGATCGCTTCCCGGAACGCGAGTGGCGCCGCGAGCACAAGGGATTCGGCACTTTTCCCGATGACCATCTCTGGCGTGCCGCCCAGGGATACCTCGAACTCCGGGACGCCTTGCAGGAACTGGGTGCGCGATTGAGCTTTGGCTCAGCCGGCCGACGGCTGCCGGTGGCGGACCAGGTGGAGGTGTTCCTCTGCGGGCCCAGGCAGGACCCGGACCAGCACGATGCCGCGGGCGTCGACGCTGACCACCTCGGCCACGGCAGGGTCGGCCTCCTCGTTCCCGACCACCAGGTAAGAGCCAACGATCAGGTCCACCCCTGGCTTCAGATCGTCGACGGTGGCATGGGTGAGCAGGTCACCGTCGGTTCGGTGGTAGTCGACCCAGAGATCCCACTCCATCGCCGACCATTCTACCGAGGGCCGCAGGGGCGGGTCATCGGCCGGGGTTCGGGACGGGGTCGTCGAACGCCTGCTCCAACCCCTCCAGCGTTCTGTCAGTGTCGTCCGGCAGCAGGATGTCGTAATGCGGACGAGCCAACGTCGGGAGGAGCGCGAATCCAACGCTTCGAATGCGCCCAACGGTCGAGAAGCGCACCTTGGCGTAGCGAGCTATGAAGGGCTCGCTTCGGCACAGCTGTTCAACCGGCAGGTCCAGTGCCAGGAAGACCGACACTGCGAAGATCCGGTTCTCCTTGAACGAGTTGCGCAACGTGTGCCGGACGTAGTCCGAGGCCATCTCTCCGCCTCGTACCACCACGACTACATCCTCGGGCGGATCCTCCTCTCGGAGCAGGATCGGGCTCATTGCCTGTCGATTGGCGAGAGAGTCCGCGCCAGCCCCTCGGCGACGGCCTGATCCGCCTGCTCCAGGGCGTGCGCGTAGACACGCAACGTCATCGCCGGGTTCACATGTCCGAGGCGGTTGGCGACCGTCCTCACGTCATGACCGGCGGCGATGACCTGGGTGGCCGACCAGTGGCGAAGGTCGTGCAGCCGCCACTCGGGGTCGATCCCGGCCCGCTTGCGAGCCAGTCGCCACCACGACCCGATGCGATCGGGGTTGGCCGGACGGTCACCGAGGTTGAACACCCACGGGCCGTACTGCTCGAGTTCTGCTCGCAGCGAACCGAGCAGCTCGATCGTCTCTATATCGATGGTGACTGCCCGGCGATTCCCTGTCTTGGTCGCTCGGTCCATCAACTCGGGCGTCTGCCTGTCATCGCTGTTGCCCAGGCGGATGGTGGCGATCGCACTGTCGATGCGCAGACGTGTCCCGTCCAGGTCATCCCACCGCAGGGCGGCGAGCTCCGACCGGCGAGCTCCGGTCATGGCGGCGATGCGCAGAGCCAGGTAGGCCCGCGTATCGATGGCGCGGGCGGCTTCAAGCACGACCTGGACGTCCTCGGCCGACATCGCCCCGCGGGGTTGGCGCTTGGGGTGCCGCAGGCGCGCCAGGCTGGCCTGGTTCACCGTCAGCCAGCCCCACCGCACGGCTTGGGAGAGGGCGGATCGCAAGATCCGGTGCTGGTTCAGGATCGACGACTCCCCGACCCCCGCCTTTCGCAGGCGGGCGTGCCAGCGCTCGAGGTCGGCCACGCCGAGCCTCCCCGCCTGCACCTTCACGATCGGGTCTCGCTTCACCAGCGCCACCCGGCTTCGGTTGTCCCGCTTGGTCGATTCCGCCCAGGTCGGCATGCCGGCGTCCAGCCAGGCGTCGAGGACGTCGCCGACCGTCCGGCCGGCGGCCCGCGGGGCGGGCTTGGTGGTCAGCTCTGCCGCCACCCGCTGAGCGTCTCGCTTGCCTCCACGAACCGTCCGGCTCACCTGGGTCGGGCGGCCGGTCTCGTCCCGGCCGGTGAAGGCCCGGATCTCCCAGACCCCCGGGCGCCGCTCTCGGATCGTGGCCACGGCGACCGAGACTCGTAGGGATGAGAGTAGGGATCAGGCCGAAATTCAGCCTCGATGGCCTTCCGGACTAGCCATCACCAGAGCCAACCCGGCAGCACGGGCCAGCACGAAATCCCAGGTCACACCTATGGGATGTGGATGCCGGAGATGGCCCGGGCGATGACCAGTCGCTGCACCTCGGAGGTGCCCTCGAAGATGGTGTAGATCTTCGAGTCCCGGTGCCAGCGCTCCACGGGATGCTCGCGGATGTAGCCGTAGCCGCCCATGACCTGGATGGCCTCCTCGGTCACCCACACGGCGGTCTCGCCCGCGAAGAGCTTGGACATCGATCCCTCGCCCGCCACGAAAGGCTTGCGGCTGGCACCCATCCAGGCCGCCCGCCAGATGAGCAGCCGTGAGGCCTCGATCCGCGTCTTCATGTCGGCCAGCTTGAAGGCGATCCCCTGGTTCTCGATGATGCGCCGGCCGAAAGCCTTGCGCTCCTTTGCGTAGTCGAGGGCGTACTCGTAGGCGGCCCGGGCGATGCCCAGAGCCTGGGCGCCCACGGCAGGACGCGTGGCCTCGAAGGTCGCCATGGCCGCCTGGGAATTGGAGCGCTTACCCTGGCGGGCGCGGGCCAAGCGCTCGTCCAGCTTCTCCTTGCCGCCCAGCAGGCAGCTGCCCGGCACGCGCACGTCGTCGAGGACCACCTCACCGGTGTGCGAGGCGCGAATCCCCATCTTCTGGAACTTCTGGCCCGCCGACAGGCCCGGCGTGCCGGGGGGCACGATGAAGCTGGCCTGGCCCCGCGACCCCAGCTCTGGCTCCACGCTCGCCACCACGACGTGGATGTCGGCGATGCCACCGTTGGTGATCCAGGTCTTTGTGCCGTTGAGCACCCATTCGTCCTTGGCCTCGTCGTAGACGGCCCGGGTGCGCAGCGCGCTCACGTCTGATCCGGCGTCGGGCTCGGACACGCAGAAGGCAGCCATCTGGATCTTCTCAGGGGTGCCATAGCACTGCGGTCCCCACTCGAGGAGCTGCTCGGGGGTGCCGTTGGCGGCGATGCCCGCCAGGCCCAAGGTGCTTCCCAGGATGGCCAGCGTGATCCCGGCGTCGCCCCAGGCGAGCTCCTCGTTCACCAGGGGCATGGTGAGCCCGGTGGGGTCGAAGAAGGCCTGGGACACGAAGTCGAAGGAGTACAGGCCGATCTTGGCCGCCTCCTCGATGATGGGCCACGGCGTCTCCTCACGCTCGTCCCACTCGTGAGCAGCCGGGCGCATCACCTGCTCGGCGAAGTCGTGGACCCACTTCTGGATCTGGAGCTGGTCCTCGTTCAGCTCCATGGAGAATTCAGTCACTGCAGTCCCCTCGCTCGTGGTGGGCTCGTCCGGCTCGTCCGGCTCGTCGGCCGGGGTCCGACACGTCCAGGCGTCGGAGTCGATACCCGCGCCGCCCCCCGGCTCCCCACCTTTAGTTACTCAACGGTAACCTAGCTGGAGCCGGTCGACAAGCACCGGTGGCCGTCGGAGCGGCCGAATATCCTGCTGAGCAGGGAAGACAGGGCGAGCCGAGCCCCGGGCTCAGACCGTGGCGGGGCGGACCTCGACGGCCTGGAGGCCCTTGGGCCCCTCCTTGAGCTCGAACTCGACCGCCTGGCCCTCTTCGAGGGTGCGGTAGCCGTTCATCTGGATGGCGGAGTGATGGACGAAGACGTCCTCGCCACTGCCGGGCTGGGCGATGAACCCGTAGCCCTTCTCCGCGTTGAACCACTTGACCGTTCCCGACGGCAACGTCCCGCCCTCCTTGTCGGCCCCCCCGTGGCGGAAAAAGGTAGCGCGCAGGGCCCGTGCGCCGCCGGGAGGCACCGGGGGCACCAAAAGGGCGGGCCCGGGAGCCCCACCCGCCGGATCAGCCCGGGCGCCGGTGCAGGCGGGTGCCCGACTCCGTGTCCTCCACCACCCAGCCACGGGCTTCCAGCTGGGCCCGGATCTCGTCGGCCCGGGACCAGTCCCGCGCGGCACGCGCCTCGTCGCGCCGGTGCACGAGCTCGGCGCTTTCCTCGTCGACCTCGGCGTCCGGGGGCTCGAGCCGCAACCCCAGCGCCCCAGCGAGCACGGCCACCGAGGTGGCCAGGCGTTCGCCCTCGGCCTGGTCGCCGCCGTCAGCGGCGGCGTTGGCCCGCCGCACCAGCTCGAAGATCACCGACACCGCCCCCGGCGTGTCGAGGTCGTCCTCCATGTGCCCGGTGACGCGCTCCAGGGCCTGGGCGTCGACTCCGGCAGCGAGCGCACCGGCGGCCGACAGCTCCGCCAGGCCGGGCTGCAGGTGGAAGCGCCGAGCAAGGGCGTCGAGGCGGGCCACGGCTTCCTCGGCGTCGGCCAGGGTCGGGCCCGTCACGTCCATGGGAGAGCGGTAGTGGGCGCGCAGCACGAGCAGCCGGTAGGCCCGGCCGTCGTGCCGGGCGAGCAGGTCGGTCAAGGTGACGAAGTTGCCGAGCGACTTCGACATCTTCTCGGTGCCCACCATGACGTGCCCGTTGTGCACCCAGTGCCGGGCGAAAGGCCGCCCCCAGGCCAGCGCCTGGGCCCGCTCGTTCTCGTGATGGGGGAAGGCCAGGTCGATGCCGCCCCCGTGCACGTCGAAACCGTCGCCCAGGAGCTCGAGCGACATGACCACGCACTCGGTGTGCCAGCCGGGCCGGCCCGGCCCCCAGGGCGATTCCCAGGTGGGCTCGCCGGGCTTGGCCTTCTTCCACAGCACGAAGTCGAGCGGTGAGCGCTTGTGCTCGCCCACCTCGACCCGGGCCCCAGCCCGCAGGGAGTCGAGGCTCTGGTGGGCGAGCAGCCCGTAGCCGTCCACAGCGTCGACCGACAGGTACACGCCGTCGTCGGTCTCGTAGGCGGCGCCCCGTGCCACCAGCTGCTCCACCAGGGCCACCATCTTGTCCACGTAGGCGGTGGCGTGCGGCGTCTCGGTAGGGCGCCCCACCCCCATGGCGTCCACCGCCTCCCACCACGACTGCTCGTACTGAGCCGCCACCGCCTGGGGCGTCCGGGATTCCTGGGCGGCCCGGTTGATGATCTGGTCGTCGATGTCCGTGACGTTCGACACGTAGCGGACCTCGAGCCCCGAGAAGCCGAGAAAGCGCCGCAGGACGTCGAAGACCAAGGCGAAGCGGCCGTGGCCGATGTGAGGGACGTCGTAGACGGTGGGCCCGCACACGTACATGGTGACGGTGCCCGGCTCCCGCAGCTCGAGCGCCCGCACGGTGCCGGTGGCCGTGTCATGCAGGCGCAGCACTCCGATACCGTAGCCAGATCGTGGACTCACCCTCGACCGCCGCGCCCCCGAGGAGGCGAGACGACAGCGCCGCCGCGCCGGCGGCGCTGGAGCCACCCGGGGCTCCCGAGGTTCCCGAGCAGCCCTCCCTGCAGGGGCTGGAGGCCAAGTGGGGGCCCCGCTGGGAGCGCGACGGGACCTACCGCTTCGACCGCCAGGCACCGCCCGAGCGGGTCTTCGCCATCGACACCCCGCCCCCCACCGTGTCGGGATCGCTGCACATCGGCCACGTGTTCTCCTTCACCCACACCGACACCGTGGCGCGCTACCGGCGCATGCGCGGCTTTGCCGTCTTCTATCCCATGGGATGGGACGACAACGGGCTGGCCACCGAGCGACGGGTGCAGAACTACTTCGGCGTGCGCTGCGACCCCAGCCTGCGCCACGACCCCGACTTCTCCCCTCCCGCTCGGCCCGACAAGGAGCAGGTGCCGGTGTCGCGCCCGGACTTCGTAGCCCTGTGCCACCGGCTCACCGCCGAGGACGAAAAGGCTTTCGAGGACACCTGGCGCTACCTGGGGCTGTCGGTGGACTGGAGCTTGCTGTACACCACCATCTCGGCCGAGGCGCGGCGCGTCTCCCAGCGCGGCTTCCTGCGCCTCCTCCAGGGCGGCCATGCCTATCTCGCCGAGGCGCCCACCCAATGGGACGTCGACTTCCAGACGGCGGTGTCCCAGGCGGAGATGGAGGACCGGGACGTCCCCGGCGCCTACCACCGCCTGCGCTTCCCCCGGGCCGACGGATCCGGCGCCGTGGAGATCGAGACCACCCGTCCCGAGCTCCTGCCCGCCTGCGTGGCGCTCGTCGCCCATCCCGACGACGAGCGCTACCGGCCGCTGTTCGGCACCTCGGTCCTCACCCCGCTCTTCGCCGTGGCCGTGCCGGTGCTCGCCCATCCCCTGGCCGAGGCGGACAAGGGCACCGGCATCGCCATGGTGTGCACCTTCGGCGACACCACCGACGTCACCTGGTGGCGCGAGCTCGAGCTGCCCACGCGCACGGTGGTGGGCCGCGACGGCCGCCTCCGCCCCGCCCCCTTCGGCGAGGACGGCTGGGAGTCGGAGGACCCGCCGGAGGCGCGGCGGGCCTACGGCGAGCTCGAGGGCCGCACCCTGTCCCAGGCGCGCCGGCGCATCGTGGAGATGCTGGCGGGGATCGGGGCCATGGTGGGTGAGCCCCGGCCCGTCACCCATGCCGTGCGCTACTACGAACGCGGCGAGCGGCCGCTCGAGATCGTCTCCTCGCGCCAGTGGTACGTGCGCACCATGCGCCTGCGGCCCAGGCTGCTCGAGCGCGGCCGGCAGCTGCGCTGGCACCCGCCGCACATGGTGCACCGCTACGAGGCATGGGTGGAGGGCCTCAACGGGGACTGGAACATCAGCCGCCAACGGTTCTTCGGCGTGCCCTTCCCGGTGTGGTACCCGGTAGGCGAGGACGCCAGCGTGGACTACGAGCACCCGCTTCTCCCCGGCGAGGAACGCCTTCCCGTCGATCCCTCCGACGACGTGCCCGACGGTTACGACGAGGACCAGCGCGGCCGGCCAGGCGGCTTCGTGGGCGATCCCGACGTCATGGACACATGGGCCACGTCGTCGCTCACCCCGCACATCGCCGGCCGCTGGGAGGACGACGCCGATCTGTTCAACCGCGTGTTCCCCATGGACCTCCGGCCCCAGAGCCACGAGATCATCCGCACCTGGCTGTTCTCCACCGTGGTGCGCGCCGAGCTCGAGCACGGGACGTTGCCGTGGAGCGACGCCGCCATCTCCGGCTGGGTGCTCGACCCCGACCGCAAGAAGATGTCCAAGTCGAAGGGCAACGTCGTGACCCCCGTGGGCCTGCTCGAGCGCCACGGCACCGACGCCGTGCGCTACTGGGCGGCCTGTGGCCGCCCGGGCGTGGACACCGCCTTCGACGAGGCTCAGATGAAGGTGGGCCGCCGCCTGGCCATCAAGGTCCTGAACGCCTCGCGCTTCGCACTGGGCCGCCTGGCCGGCTCCCCCGTGCCCGGGCCCGAGGCGGTGACGAGACCCCTCGACCTGGCCATGCTCGCCGCCCTGGCCCGGGTGGTGGAGGACGCCACAGCCGCCTTGGAGGACTTCGACTACGCCCGGGCCCTGGAGCGCACCGAGACGTTCTTCTGGTCCTTCTGCGACGACTACGTGGAGCTCGTGAAGGCCCGCGCCTACGAGGATCCCGCCGACCCCGGTCCGGCCTCGGCGCGCGCCGCCTTGGCCCTGGCCCTGTCGGTCCTGCTGCGCCTGCTCGCCCCCGTGCTGCCCTTCGTCACCGAAGAGGTGTGGTCGTGGTGGCACACCACCTCCGTGCACCGGGCCCCCTGGCCCACCGCCGCCGAGCTCCCCGCCGCCGCCGTGTCGGGCGACGACGCCGTGCTGACGCTGTCCTCCCAGGTGCTGGGGGCCGTCCGGCGGGCCAAGACCGAGGCCAGGCGCTCCATGCGCGTGCCGGTGGCCCGCCTGTCGGTGACCGACAGCCCCGAGCGCCTGGCGCTGTTGGCGCTGGCCGAGGACGACCTGCGCGAGGCGGGCGGCGTGGTGGAGCTCGTCACGACTCGCGGCGACTTCTCGGTCCACGTGCTCCTGGAGGAGCAGCCCGCCGAGCGCTGAGGGTCGCCTCCCCTCTCGTGTGGCGTCACGCTGCCCCCGAGAACGCGGCGTCGCCGAAGGCGAACACCCCGCCGTCCGATCCCACTAGCCACTAGCCCTTGCCGTCGGGGGTGGGGGCCATGGACACCACGTCGTCCACGTGCACGGCGTCGGCGGGGAGCGAGCCCAGATACGCGGCGTCGCCGAAGGCGAACACCCCGCCGTCCGATCCCACGAGCCAGTAGCCCTTTCCGTCAGGGGTGGGGGCCATCCCGGTGACGGGCGCAGCCAGTGGCTCGAGCCCCGACGACGCAGTGGCGCTGTTCGATCCCGCCTCGTTCACGAGGGAGAAGGCGGCAGGGGGGCTCACGCCGGACACAGAGGCCGTGACGACGTAGCCGCCGGCGGTCCCGTCCGCGCTGAAGGTGGGCGCCACGGCGATGCCCGAGGCGTCGGTCACCACGATCACGCTGCCCGTGCCCGTTGTGGAGAAGGTGCCGCTCGGCCCGCCGGCCGGCGCGCTGAAGGTGACGGCCACACCCGGTACCGGGTTCTTGTCGGCGTCAGTGACCGTCACCGACAGCGGCACGGCGAAGGCGCTTCCCACGGTGGCCTGCTGGGACGATCCGGCGCCGGGGGTGACGGCGCTCGGGGAAGCGGCGAGGTTGGTCAAGGTGAAGTCGGCCGGGTTCACCACGCCCTGGGTGGTGGCCGTCACCGTGAAAGTGCCGGCCACGTCGTCGGCTTGGAGCACGGGGGACGTGGCCACACCGGCCGAGTCGGTGCTCTCGGCCACGCTGGAGCCTGCTCCGGCGAAGCTGGCCCCGGGGGCGCCGGTCCCGCCGCCGCCCGTGCCACCCCCACCGCCACCGCCACCACCGGCGGAGAACACGACGGTGGCGCCCTGGACGGGATTGCCGTTGGAGTCGGTGACCCGCGCTTCGAGCGGCGACGGGTAGCTGGTGCCCACGGTGGCCGACTGGGGCGTGCCCGACAGCGCCGTCACCCCGGCGGCCACACCGGCGGCGGAGTTGGTGAGCGAGAACACCGCCGTGCCCGACACCGAGGCCGTGGTGGCGATCACGCTGTAGCTGCCGGAGCTGTCGTCGGCGGTGAAGGTGGGTGCTGAGGCCACGCCCGAGGAGCCCGTCGTGGCCTCAGCCGTGTCCGTGTTGGTAGAGGAGAACACCCCGCTCGGCGCCGAGCTCGGGGCGCTGAAGCTGACCGTGGCCCCCACCACCGGCGCGCCGTCGGCGAAGACCCCGACCTGGAGCGGCTGGGCGAAGGCCGTGCCCACCTTGGTCGTCTGCGGCGTGCCCGAGACGGCGGACACCCCGTCGTTGGTGAGGGCGAAGCTGGCCTGCCCCGCCATCCCCGCCACCGTGGCCGAGACGCTGTAAGGGCCCACCGTGTCGTCGGCGGTGAAGGTGGGTGCCACGTAGGCGCACTCTCCGCTGGCGTCCGCCGTCGGGGAGGTGGGGCCCACCGTGGCGCTGGCGGCGCCGGAGGTGGAGAAGGTGCCGCTCGGGCCGGTCAGGGGTGCGGCGAAGGTGGCGCTCGACGGACAGCTGGCCCCGGACGCCGCCCCGCTCAAGGTGGCTTCCATGTCGGTGGCGAAGGCGGTCCCGATCCCGGTGTCCTGGGGCGTGCCGGCGGTAGCCGAGACCGTCTCGGCGCCGGTGGCGGAGGCCGGGATCGGGGCGGCCACGACAGCCCCAGCGCCGCCCGAGGCGCCGGCCACGATGCCGAGGAGGAGACCGAGCACCCTGGCCCTCCCTGGGTGGGCCCTCCGCAGCTGGGCCCTCCCTGGGTGGGCCCTCCGCAGCTGGACCCTCTGGGTCCTCCCCGGGTGGGCCGCTCGTCGGTGGCTTGGCTTGTGCATCGTGCTCACACCGTCCTCAGTGCGTCGGTCGGGGACATGCGCGCGGCGCGCAGAGCGGGAAAGAGGCCGGCCACGAGCCCGATGGCCAGCGCGGCGCCGAAGCCCCCGCCCCAGGCCAGAGCGGGCACGACGATGGCCCATCCCTTGGTGCTGGCGTAGACAGCGGTGGCTATGGCACCGGCAGCGATGCCGGCCATGCCGCCGAGCACCGACAACATGGCCGCCTCGGCCAGGAACTGGGTGCGGATGTGGCCGCGTGTGGCCCCCAGCGCCCGGCGCAGGCCGATCTCGCTGCGACGCTCGAGCACCGAGATGACCATGATGTTGGCCACCCCCACCGCTCCCACGAGCAGCGCCACCGCCCCGAGGCCCAGGAAGAGTCCGTTCAGGGCGCTCTGGGCCTCGGCCCGGGCTACGAGGGCCGCCGAAGGTTGCGAGACGTCCACCTCGTTGGGCGACTCAGGATTGGCCGTGGCCGCCAGCACCGACTGCACGGCGGTGACCTCGGACGTCACCGATCGGACGTAGATGGAGGAGGGGTGGCCGTCGAACTGCAGGTAGCGCTCGGCGGCCGGGAAGCCCACCAGCACCGACGTGTCGATGTCGGGCGCCAGCGCTGCGGAGCTCAGGATCCCGGCCACGTACAGCCACTGGCCACCCGCCCAGATGCGCTCGCCAGCGAACACCGTGTCGATGCC
>JBJKRZ010000063.1:0-7550 GCA_046704365.1 Acidimicrobiales bacterium
GCGAAGTCGGAGTGCGACCGGGCCCAGCCGTGCAGGGCCAGCACCCGGGCGGGGGACCCCCAGACCTCGCCGAACATGGCGCCGTCGCCGAGGGTCCGCAGCACGACGCGCAAAGCTATCTCCCTCCTGCCAGCCATCCCCCCGCCCGACACACCCGGTCGGTACGGTCGCCGGGGTGGGGGACAGCGCCGATTGCCGCCGTGTGCTCGCCGGGTTGAGCCCGGCCCAGTGCCGTGCCGTGACCAGCGACGCCGGCCTGCTGTGCGTGGTGGCGGGGGCCGGTTCGGGCAAGACGACCGTCCTCACCCGGCGGGTGGCCTGGCGCGTGCTGCGCGGTAGCGCCCGCCCCGACCACGTGCTCGTGCTGACCTTCACGCGCAAAGCCGCCGGGGAGCTGCGCTCCCGGATCGAGCGCCTGGGGACAGGTGACGGGGTATGGGCGGCCACCTTCCACTCGGCCGCCTACCGCATCCTGCGCCAGCACTGGGCCGACACCGGAGCCACGGGGCCGGCGCTTCTGTCCGACCCCGAGCCGATCCTGCGCCGGTTGCTCGAGGGGGGCGGGTGGAACGCCGAGGCGGCAGGAGCCGTGGCAGCGGAGATCTCTTGGGCGCGGGCCCGCCTCGTGGGCGAGGAGCACTACCCACAGTTGGCGCCACGCGCCGGACGCAGCTGCCCCCTACCGCCCGAGCAGCTCTCCACGGTGATGGCGCGCTACCGGGACCGCAAACGCCGGCGCCGGATCATGGACCTCGACGACCTGATCGAGCGCTGCACCGGCCTCCTCCACTCGGGTGGGGCGCCGGCGACGGCCCTGCGCTGGCGCTTCCAGCACCTGTTCGTCGACGAGTTCCAGGACGTGAACCCGGCCCAATGGCGCCTGCTGGAATCGTTGCGGGGGGGGAGGCCCGACCTGTGCGTCGTCGGTGATCCCCGCCAGGCCATCTACGCCTGGAACGGATCGGACCCCTCGCTGCTGGACCGTCTTCCACGGCTTCTCGGGGGGACCGAGGTCGTACGGCTCGACGACAACCACCGCTCGAGCCCGCAGATCGTGAAGGTGGCAGCCGCCCTGTGCCCCCCAGGCGGCGCCGGGGGCGCCCGCCCGCCAGAGCCCGCCGGCCTCTCCGTCGGCCTCTCCGCCGGCCTCTCCGTCGGGCCCTCCGTCGGGCCCTCCGTCGGGTCGGAACCCACCGCCCTTCGCCACGACGGCCCGGTGCCGACGCTGGCGGGGTTCGAGGATGAAACAGCAGAGGCGCTGGCGGTGGTGCGCTGGCTGCGCACGAACCGCCGACCGGGACACTCGTGGCGGAACATGGCGGTGCTCGCCCGCACCAACGCCCGGCTGAGAGCCGTGCACGACGCTCTCGAGCTCGCCGGCGTCCACTGCAAGCGCGCCGGCGCCGGGCCCGATCCGGCCTTGTCGACGCTCCTGCGGCTGCTCGCTTCGATGGCGAGGTCGACCCCGCTTCGCCCCGGCCTGATCGACGCCCTGTCCGAGATCGAGGGCCGACGGCCGGCTTCGTCGCCGGACGGCGCCAACGGCGCCCTCGCCGCCGCCGATGTCGCTGCCGATGTTGGGGCGGCAGCCGAGGCGGAAGCCGGGGCGACGAGCGTGCTAGGCGGGCGCGTCAGGGAGCTGGCCGACAGGCATGCCGAGGAGGAGGACAGGCCCACGGTGGGGAGCTTCCTGGCGTGGCTCGCCGCCAATCGCACCGAGGATGGTGCCGGCGACGACGCCGACGGCGTGGTCCTTGCCACCTTCCACCAGGCCAAGGGCCTCGAGTGGCGCGCCGTGGCGGTCGTCGGCCTCGAGGACGGGACGCTCCCCATCACCTATGCCAAAGACCCGGCGGCACTCGACGAGGAACGTCGGCTGCTCTACGTGGCGCTCACCCGGGCCGAGGAGCACCTGTGGTGCTCTTGGGCGCGAACCGCCGGAGCCCGAAGCGGCCGGCGGCGGGGCCCGTCGCCGTTCCTCGTGGCCGTGCGGGCAGCGGTGGAGGAGCAACAGCCCCCTGGCCACGGCGCCGCAGCACCGCACCTGGCGGAACTGCGACGTCGCTTGGCAGGTGTCAGCTGACCACGTCCACGAACACCGGCGCGTGGTCGGAGGGTTGCTTTCCCTTGCGGGCGTTGCGGTCCACCAGGGCGTAGCGGCAGCGCTCGGCCAGGGGCCGGCTGACCAGGACCAGGTCGATGCGCATGCCCTTGTGCTTGTGGAAATTGCCCGCCCGGTAGTCCCACCACGAGTACAGACCGGGCTGGGGGTACAGGAGCCGAAAGGCGTCGACGAGTCCCCACTCCTCCAGCGACCGCAGGGCGGCGCGCTCGGGCTCGGAGACATGGGTGGCACCGCTCACCTCCGCCGGGTCCCAAACGTCGCGGTCGTCGGGCGCCACGTTGAAGTCACCGGCCGCCACCACAGGCTCGGCCGGGTCGCAGGTGCGCTCGAGAAAGCGGCGCAGCTCTTCCAACCAGCCCAGCTTGGCCACGTAGAACTCGCTGTCCACCGACCGGCCGTTGGGGACGTAGAGGCTGTGGACCCTGATCCCGCCGCACGTGGCCGCCACCAGCCGGCACCCCTGCTCGTCTGCTTCGGTGCCGAAACCGTGCTGGACGTCGCTGATCCCCACCCGGCTGGCGATGGCCACGCCGTTCCACTGGCCGTCTCCGTGGCTCACCGTCTCGTACCCGAGCGCCGAGAAGGCCATGGCGGGGAAGGCGGTGTCGGACACCTTGGTCTCCTGCATGCACAAGACGTCCGGACAGGCGTAGTCGATCCACTCCTCCACCCGGGCCAGGCGGGCGTTCAGCGAGTTGACGTTCCAGGTGGCGATACGCACGGTTCGAGGGCTCAGGTACGCAAGCGGCGCTCAGGCGTCCACGATGACGAAGAGCAGCTCGGCCTCACAAGCAAGGGCGCCGTCCACCGAGGCCCGGCCGTGGCCTGTGCCGGCCCGGGCGGAGAGCCGGCCCAGCTCCACCTCGAGCTCGAGCACCTCGCCGGGGACGACCTGGCGACGGAACCGGGCCTTGTCGATGCCACCGAAGAGCGGCAGCTTGCCCTGGTAGCGCTCGTCCGCCAACACGGCGATGCCGCCCAGCTGCGCCATCGACTCCACCATGAGCACCCCGGGCAGGGTGGGCCGCCCGGGGAAGTGGCCGGCGAAGAAGGCCTCGTCCCCGCGCAACCGCCATCGGCCACGCGCTCGCTGGCCAGGTTCGAGCTCCTCCACCTCGTCGACGAACAGGAAGGGCGGCCGGTGGGGCAGGACGTCCTCGGGCCTCGGCACGGGCCGAGGCTACCCGGATCTCAGGAAAGGCTCAGCGAGAACGATACCGGCGGGATGGTCGTGAAGTTCTCGATCTGCCACACGGGGTGCGCCACCGACCCCAACCGGTTGTCGTAGTGCACGGAGAAGTTCGGGTTGCCGTTCACGACCAGCTGGTTCAGCGTGAACTGGCCGACCCACATGAGCGAGCCCCCGTTCACGGTCATGTTCAGACCGGGCGCGTAGAGAATGCCGTCGAAAAGGGGCCCATTGGTCCCGTCGCCCACGTCGACAGTCCCGCTCCCCGCCGCGTACACCTGCATGTCGACGGGGTTGCCACAGTCGTAGAGGACCGTCGTGCTCCCCTCGCATCCCGGGTTGTCAGCGGTGCTGTCGTACTGGTTGACGACGGCACCGGCCATGTCGATGTTGGACTGGCCGTTTGAGTTCGGGAACTCGAAGATCTGTACCTCGCCGTTGTTCACCGTGCTCGAATAGTCGACGTTGACTGTGCCCGAGAAGGTGATCGAGCCGGTGCATTCGTATACCCCGGGCTCCAGGACGAAGGGCGTCGTCGAGCCGTCGAAGTTGCCGTCGTTCGGACAGGGCTGGGGGTTGGCGGGCATGCAAGGGGTGGGTGGCGGAACTGTTGAGGCCGGCGCCGGGCACGAGCTCACTGGTTGCTCTGGGGTGTAACTGTTCGATTCGTTCTGCCACGAGGGGCAGTTGCTGTTGCCCCCGTCGTAGGTCACCTGGTTCTGGCCATAAGTGCTGGTCCCGTTGCACTCGATGGTGCCGTCACTTCCAACGTCGGCCAGGCCTGTCACGCTGCCGTTGACCGTCGTCTGCTCGATTGTGACGTTCGACGCCGAGCCGGCGAAGGTGACGTTCGAGCCGGCGAAGATCCCGAAGGGGAATACCGGATCGGCGACGACGGATGCCTTGACGGCGTAGCTGCGCCCGTGGACGGTCGCCTCGGACATGACCGTGAAGGTGCTGCCGCTCACCAGCTTGGCGGCGTATTGGTCGGAAGGGGCGTCTTTCACCGACGACACCGTGCACTGCGGCGCGCTGCCTACGCAGAAGCTCGAGTCGACCGTTCCTTGCTGGTCCATGCGGAAAAGAGCGTCCGACAGCCCGGCGAGGGCCTGGGCGCGTGCGGCGTTGAGGTTGTTCACGTAGGTGGCGTTACTGAGGTCGCCGGCAGCCCGGGCTACGAAGGCTGTTCCGAAAAGCACGATCACCACGGTGAGGATGACGACGATGATGAGGGCGGAACCCTCTTCGTCCCCGCCGCGCCGCCTGGCCTTGGAGCTCCCCGGCCTCATGGACATGGCTGAGTCCCCGGCTGCCAGTTCACGAGGCGCATGCTCACCGTCTCGGTGAAGGGGACGGTGTTGGCACCGGCGGAGACGTCGAGGGTTCCCTCGACGCGCACCGAACACTCGGTGACGTTGGCAGCCGTGGCCGTGGCCAGGTTGGCCAGGATGTTCTCTCCCTGCTGGCCGAAGAAGCTGAACACCGAGGTGCCCGTCCGGCAGTTGGTGACCCCGGTCACCTCGGGCACCCCGACACCCGCCGTGGTGCCGATGTCGCGGTACAGAGTTCCCGTGCACGACGGGCCGGGGGCATCGCTCACGTAGCTCCAGGTGATCGTCTGCTGCGTCCCGCCCGCCGGGCCCAGCTTGAGCTGGATCTCGTTCTCGTAGGAGCTCACGTTCGACGTCCAGCCGACGAGGGGATTGGCCGCCTCGACATCGCGCTGGAGCTGGAGGAGCCCGGCGCGTGCTGCCCCCGAGGCGTTCTCACCGCCGATGGCCCTGCTACTCGTCTGCTGCATGGAAAGCATGATCCCCGACACGCTGACGGCCAAGATGGCCGCCACCACGGTGGAGATCATCACCTCGAGCAGGGTGAATCCTGCTTCGGGGTCCGAAGCGTCCGAGAGCGCGCCGGAACGACCCCTGACGGGTGGCTGCGAGCTCATGGACAGGAATTGCCACTCGTCTTCTGCCCGGCACCGGCATGCGGGCAGACCTCCAGGTCGCTGTAGTGCGTCGTGGCCGCCCCGTTCACGTAGACGGTGAACTCGTGCTGGCCGGTGGTCCAGGGCTCTCCCTGTGAGGGGACCGTGTCGGTGAACTGACCGCCCGTGCCCGCCGTCAACGTGTATGGGGAGCCCGTGTCCTGGACCGTGGCACCCACCAGCTGGGACTCCACCGTGACGTCCGAGCACGACCCGCTGGTGCCTGCCACCAGGTTGAGGTTGTCCGTCATGAAGCCGTGAATGTCCTCGTAGGTCTTGACCGTGCTGTCGGAGGGCACCGCCGTCACGGTGAGCGACGTCACCGTGCAGGTGGAGCTGCTCGGCCCGGGGGGCGTCGTCACCGACACCACGTCGGAGGGTGCGCACGACGCTCCCCCGGCGCTGAAGGCGACGACGACGAAGTAGTACCCGGTGCCCCACGAGAGGCCGGTCACTTCGTAGGAGGTGGCCGATCCGAGCTGGGGCGGGCTGCCCCCGTAGCTGCTTGCCTCCGAGCACTGCGACGACGTCGTGGGCAAGGCGCCCGGCGACGTGGCCTCGTCGACCACGTAGTAGCAGGGCTGCCACGACACCGATTCCTGATCCCAGGAGACGGTGACCTCTGCCTGTGTCGACTGGCTGGAGGTCGAGGTGGCGGCGGCACTCACGTCATGGGCAGCCGTCGGGCTGGATGGGCACGTGGAGGACACTCCGCGGCTCCAGCCGGGGGCCGTCCAGGCGCCTTGGCCTCCGGGGTAGACGATGCTGCTCTCAGTCACCGAGCTGGCCTGGAGCCCGCCCCAGCTCACGACCACCGTCACCTGGGGGTAGGCGCCCTGACAGATGGTCGACCCGGTGGCGCAGGTACCCACGGGAACGGTGGCGTCGCCCCACGTGATGTAGGTCGTCACTGTGAAATTGGTGACACCCACCTTCTGGGTCGAGACCGGGGCGAAGGCGGTGGAGGGGATGACGCCGGCAAAAGTGCCGCTGTCCACCAGGTTCACCGTGGGCTCGCCGGCGCATGCCGTGACCGAGACCGGGCACGTGGACACGAAGCCGGCCTGACCCGGATAGGGCGAGCCGTTGTAGGTGTAGGACCCGTAGAAGCCCACCTCGTTGAAGGGAAGCGCCTGGACGTCGGCCAAGGTGCTCTCCGCCACTCCCACGGCGTCCACGCGGAGGTTGCTGTTCGAGGCAGCTTGCATCCCGCCGAAGAAGACGCTCGAGCTGGGGACGAGCGTGGCGCTGAAGACCGCCATGGCCACCATGGTCTCGAGCAGCGTGAAGCCACTCTCCTTCTCCTGCTCCCCCTCCTCTGGTGCTTGCCGAGGTTGGCCGCGCCGTTCGCGCAGGGTACGACCCGATTTCCACACCGACACGGCCTTGCCATCGACACTCTTCGCGGTCGCCTGAAGCTCGGTTACCGCGACGTTGCGTGGCAATTGTGCCGACGGAGACCCCGAGCCGGTCGTTTTTTTGTCGGGTTATTGGGAGGGTCTTGTCACGATCTTGACCCACGCGGCCCCGGCGGGCGCCCCCTCGACGCCGCTCCCGTGGACGGCTTCGGCTTGTCGGCGCTCTTGGCCTTGGTCGCCTTGGTAGCTCTTGCAGCCTTGGAGGGCTTCGCTGCCTTGGCGGCCTTCGACGGCGTCCCTGCCTTGGCGGTCTTGGCTGCTGCCCTGGTGGCCTTGGCGGTCTTGACTGACTTGGCAGCCTTGGCGGTCTTGGCTGCTGCCCTGGTGGCCTTGGTGGCCTTCGACGGCGTGGTGGCCTTGGTGGCCTTGGCGGTCTTGGTGGCCTTGGCGGTCTTGGTGGCCTTTCGGGCTTTGGGAGCCTTGACGGCGTCGGCGGGGGATGCCACCTCGGGGAGAGCCAATTGCACGCCACGGCGGGAAGGATCGAGAGCCACCACCACGAACGAGCGGCTGTCGCCCTTGCGCAACACAGCACGCGCGCTGCGTGGAGGTGGGTCGCCCAGTCCCGACAACGGGACATAGCAATGCATCTCGCCCACGTCCACCATGGCGCCATGTGACACGAAGGTGGACACCGCTCCCGTCACCACCGCACCGAGAGGGTGCTCAGCGATGAAGGTGAGAAAGGGAAGCGGGTCGTTGACCGCCTGGGGCCCCTGGGCGGCGCGGCTGCGGCGAGCCGCCACAACTTCTGGCTCGGCGCTGTCGCCAATGGCTTCCTCGGTGGCGGCCTCTATGGCAGCCGTCAGGGCCGGATCCGCCGTCCGACGG
>JBJKRZ010000064.1:0-8990 GCA_046704365.1 Acidimicrobiales bacterium
CTGCTCCGGCGTCGTGGTTGACGACGACGGCGCCGACCGAGCTCACCCTCGGCCCGAGCCGTCCCGGCCCGCTCCCCCTGTCGGGCCGACAGCGGCGACCAGGCGGCCCAGCGACTCCTGCCACGCAGGCAGCGGTGGACGCCCCAGGGCCCGCCAGGCGGTGTTGTCCAGCACGGAGTTGGCCGGCCGGGGAGCCGGTCGCGCCGGGCGCAGCTCCGAGGTGGAGATGGGCCGGACCCGGTCGGGATCATCACCAGCCGCCTCGAGAACGGCGCGGGCGAAGAGGTACCAGGTCGCCACCCCGTCGTTGGTGAGGTGGAAGACTCCGGGCAGCTGCTCGGTGGCCAACAGTGACAGGGCGCCGGCAAGGTCAGCAGTGAAGGTGGGGCTGCCCCGCTGGTCGTCGACGAAGGCGAGGGGACCCTCCCCAGCGGCCAGGCGTAGCACCGTGCGGACCATGTTCTTGCCGTGGTACCCGCTCACCCACGACGTGCGCACCACCGTGTCCGCCGGACCCAGCTCCAGCTCGCCGCCCAGCTTGCTGCGCCCGTACACCGACAACGGGTTGGGACGGTCCCACTCGCGGTACGGGCCGTCAGCGGTACCGTCGAAGACGTAGTCGGTGGAGACGTAGACGACGTGCGCACCGTACCGGCGGGCCGCTTCGGCGACATGGCGGGTGCCCATGGCATTGACGGCGAAGGCCCGCTCCGGGTCGCTCTCGCAGTCGTCCACTGCCGTCCAGGCAGCGCAGTGGACCACGGCGTGCGGGCGCAGGCCCTCGAAGGCCGCTGCCACCTGGTCCCGGTTCGACACGTCGAGGGACTGGTGGTCGGCAGCCGTGGCGTGGCACGAAGACGAGGCCCTGGAGCCGACGCCACCGCCGAAGCCACCGCCACCGCCACCGGCTCCTCCGAGCGGCCGGGTGCCGTTCAGGACGTCGACCACGTCCCGGCCCAACTGGCCGCCGGCGCCTGTGACGAGGACCCGCACCAAGCTCAGGCGCCGCTCGGCGCCCAGGACGTCTCGACCACGGGCGCCCGGTCGCGCAGCGGCTCCCACCAGGCCCGGTGCGCCTCGTACCAGCGGACGGTCTCGGCGAGCCCCTCCGAGAAGCCGATGGTGGGCTCCCAGCCGAGATGCTGGCGGATCTTCGTGCAGTCCAGCAGGTAGCGGCGGTCGTGGCCGGGGCGGTCGGGTACGACGACCTTGAGCGACTGTGGCTTCCCGAGGATGTCGAGCACGGCATCGGCGATCTGGGTGATGCTGGCCTCGACACCGCTCCCCACGTGGTATGTCTCACCCACCTTGCCGTGCTGCAGCACAGCGTCCACGGCTCGGCAGTGGTCGGTGACGTGCAACCACTCGCGACGGTTCTCGGTTGAGGAGTACATGGGTAGGGGCCGGTCGTCGAGGGCGTTGGCCACGAAGAGGGGAATGACCTTTTCGGGGAATTGGTAGGGCCCGTAGTTGTTTGAGCAATTGGTGATCGTGGCCGCCATGCCATAGGTCTCCACGTAGGCGCGCACGGCGTGGTCAGCACCGGCCTTGGAGGCGTTGTACGGCGTGCGGGGCCGGTACGGGTCGTCCTCGGTGAAAGCCCGGCCCGAGTCCAGCGCCAAGTCGCCGTACACCTCGCAGGTGGAGATGTGGTGGAACCGGGCCACACCTGCCAGACGCGATGCTTCGAGCATCGACTGGGTGCCCAGCACGTTGGTGCGGAAGAAGCGTGCCGGGTCGATGACCGCCAGGCTGTTGTGGGACTCGGCGGCGAAGTGGACGACCGTCTCGACCTGGTGGGTGTCCAGAGCATGGCGAGCGGCCTCGGTGTCACAGATGTCGGCGTGCACGAAGGCGACCCGGTCGGCGAGGTCGTCGAGACTGGCCCGGTTGCCGGCGTACGTCAGGGCGTCGTAGACGGTCACCCGGTCGTCAGGGTGCTCGGCCACCCAGTACCGCACGAAATTCGAGCCGATGAAGCCGGCGCCCCCCGTCACGAGCAGGTTCACGGCGGGCCATGGTAGACGCCGGGCGTCAGAGCTCCCCGTGCACATGGACCACGTCTCCGGCGCTGATCGTGGCCAGACCGACCCCGACGTCCACCACCAGCCGCCCGTCGGGCGTGATGTCCAGCGCTTCACCCCGGACCTCGCCCTCAGCGGTGACCACCCGCACCGCCTGGCCCACGGTGGCGCACAGGCTGCGGTACTCGGCGGCCAGCCGGGTGGCGCCCATCTCGTCGTCGAGCTGGCACAGCCGCCCCTCGAGGCCGACGAGGAGGAGGTCGAGGAGATGGTCACGATCGACGCTGGACCCGGTCTCCCGCCGGATCGAGGTGGCCGAGCGGCGGATCTCCCCGGGGACCACCTCGGCGTCCCCTGTGGGGACCTCGTCGGGGTCCCCTGCGGGCGCCACGGAGTCGTCGGGCGGCGGCCAGTCGACGTTGAGGCCGATGCCGAGCACCACGGCACGCCGTGAGCCATGGGGACCCGTGGGGCGCGCCAGGGGGACCGACTCGGCCAGGATCCCTGCCAGCTTGCGCTCCCCCACCAACAGGTCGTTGGGCCACTTGAGCATGGGTTCCAACGACGCCGATGCCCGGCAGGCCTCCACGGCGGCCAGCGACAATGCCACCGTGCACAGGTGGAGCCTCTCCACCGCCATCCCCGGGAGCACCAGCACCGATACCAGCAGGTTGGCTCCCGGCGGGGCCTCCCAGGTCCGCCCCAGCCGGCCTCGCCCTGCCGTCTGGTGCTCGGCCACGGCGACTACACCGTCGAGCGGCTGCCGGCGGGCGAGGTCGAGCAGATAGCGGTTGGTGGAGTCGATCTCGGCGAAGCGGCGCACTTGGCCGAAACGCGTGCCGGGAGGCCCGCGCTCGATCAGGTCCGGACTGGGCGCCGGCTCGGCGCTGTCGGCGCCGGACATGGCACCAACCCTAGGCGCCGTGCCAAGGTGGTGGACTGTGTTCGACAAGGTCCTCATCGCCAACCGGGGCGAGATCGCCGTACGGGTGATCCGCACCTGCCGCGAGCTGGGCATCGCCACCGTGGCGGTGTACTCCGAGCTCGATCGGGACGCGCTCCACGTCCGGATGGCGGACGAGGCCTACGCCCTCGGTGGCCAGACGGCGGCCGAGAGCTACCTGAACACAGCGGCCATCCTCGAAGCGCTGACCCGCAGCGGTGCCCAGGCCGTGCACCCCGGCTACGGCTTCTTCTCCGAGAACGCCCAGTTCGCCCGGGCCATCGACGAGCACGCGGTGACCTTCGTGGGCCCGCCCCCCGAGGCCATCGAGGTCATGGGCGACAAGATCAGCTCCCGCCGGGCGGCCGAGGCCGCCGGCGTGTCCGGGGTGCCCGGGCACACCGAGCCCCTCACCGACCCCGCCGAGGTAGCTGCCTTCGGTGCTGAGCACGGCTGGCCGGTGGCCATCAAAGCCGCCTTCGGCGGTGGCGGGCGCGGCATGAAGGTGGTGTCAGGCCCGGCCGAGGTGGCCGAGGCCATGGAGTCCGCGCAACGGGAGGCGCAGGCGTACTTCGGGCGGCCCGAGATCTACCTGGAGAAGTACCTGGACTGGCCTCGGCACGTCGAGATGCAGGTGCTGGCCGATTCCCATGGCAACGTCCTGTGGCTGGGAGAGCGCGACTGCTCCTGTCAGCGCCGGCACCAGAAGCTCATCGAGGAGAGCCCGGCGCCCGAGTTCCCCGACGACATGCGCCAGGCCATGGGCGAGGCGGCGGTCACCGTTGCCAAGGCCTGCGGCTACGTCAACGCCGGGACGGTGGAGTTCCTGTACCAGGACGGCGAGTTCTTCTTCCTCGAGATGAACACCCGGCTCCAGGTCGAGCACCCGGTCACCGAGCTCGTCACAGGCCTGGACCTCGTGGAATGGCAACTCCGGGTGGCGGCGGGTGAGCCACTGGACTTCTCCCAAGGCGACGTCCGTCGCCAAGGGCATGCCATCGAGGTGCGCATCAACGCCGAGGACCCCACCGCCGGGCGCTTCGCACCGTCGCCCGGCCGTATCGAACTGCTGCGGCCACCGGGCGGGCCCGGTGTGCGGCTGGACGCCGGTTACGAGTCGGGGGACACGGTCAGCCAGTTCTACGACAACCTGATCGCCAAGCTCGTCGTCTGGGCACCGGACCGGGAGGCTGCCCGCCGACGCATGGTCCGCGCTCTGGCCGAGACCACCGTGAAGGGCGTGGCCACGACCATCCCGGCCGACGTGGTGATCCTGGAGCACGAGGACTTCGTGGCCGGCCGGCACTCGACGCGCTGGGTCGAGGACAGCGTGGATCTCTCGGGGATCACCGCAGACAGCGGGGCGGACCCCACGGCATCGCTCGCCGGGGCCGACCCGCCAGCCAACGACGACGTGCCCAGGGTGATGAGGGAGGTGACGGCCGAGGTCGACGGCCGGCGCTACACGGTGAAGTTGTGGGTGCCCGAGACGGCGGCGGGCGCCACGGCGGCAGGTCGAGGCGGCCAGCGGCCGGGACGGGCGCGGGCGGCGGCGGCCACCGGCACGGGGTCGGGCACGGTCACCGTGCCCATGCAGGGGACCGTGGTGAAGGTGCTCGTGGCCCCCGGAGACGAGGTCGAGGCGGGCCAGACGGTGTGCGTGCTCGAGGCCATGAAGATGGAGAACGCCATCGTGGCTGAGAAGGCCGGTACCGTGACCGACGTCCGGGTGTCCGCCGGTGACTCGGTGGGCACGGGCGACGTGGTGGCCGTGATCGAGTGAGCGCTGCCGCGGCGCGCCAGGCGTCCGGCTCGGCGCCAGCCGAGGCCAAGCAACGGGCGCGGGCGGCCATCGAGGAGCACCTCGGGAGGCTCACGAGCCTGAGCCGCAGCCTCCACGACGAACCCGAGCTGTGCTTCGAGGAGCGCCACGCCGCCGCCCAGGTCGGCGCCGCCCTCGCCGACGCCGGGCTCGAGGTGGAGACGGGGGTCTACGACCTCCCCACGGCCCTGCGCGCCAGGACCGGGGCGGGGCCCATGTCGGTGGTCGTGTGCGCCGAGTACGACGCCCTACCCGGGGTGGGCCACGGCTGCGGCCACAACCTCATCGCCGCCGCGGCGGTAGGAGCAGGAATCGGCTTGGCGAGGGTGGCTGACGAGGTGGGGCTGGCCGTCACCGTGCTGGGCACCCCGGCCGAGGAGGGCGGTGGCGGCAAGGTGCTGCTGCTCGAACGCGGAGCGTTCGAGGGGGCACACGCGGCGATGATGGTGCATCCCTGGCACGAAGACCGGCTCCGCCTCGTGAGCCTGGCCGTTGACCACCTCGAGATTCGCTTCACCGGCAGCGAGGCGCACGCCTCGGCGGCACCGTACAAGGGACGAAATGCGGCGGACGCCATGGTGGTGGCACAGGTGGCCGTCGGCTTGCTGCGCCAGCAGCTGGAACCGGGCAACCAGGTCCACGGCGTGGTCACCAAGGGAGGCGAGGCTGCCAACGTGATCCCCAGCGAGACCGTGGCGCGGTTCATGGTCCGGGCCCGGACCGTGGAGGACCTCGACGTCCTTCGACCTCGGGTGGAGCGCTGCTTCCAGGCCGGGGCCTTGGCCAGCGACTGCTCGGTGGGGATCACCGACCTCTCGCCGCGCTACTCGGACTTCGTCGCAGACGAGCCGCTGCTCGCCGCTTGGCGGGCGAACGCCGAGCTCCTGGGGCGCCGCTACCCGTCGGACGAAGAGCGCCTGCCGGCGCCCACAGCGTCAACCGACATGGCGAACGTCTCGCGGGCCATCCCCACCATCCACCCACTGGTGGGCCTCCAGACCGACGGCGCCGTCGTCCACGAGCCCGCCTTCGCCCGGGCCACCGTGGGCCCCGATGCCGACAGGTTGGTCCTCGACGGTGCCGTGGCCCTGGCGTGGACGGCCATCGACGCAGCCACCGACCAAGCGCTGCGCGACCACCTGCTCGAGTACCGGGCACGCTGAGCGGGTTGCGGCTCCCGGCGACCTCTATCCTCTCGGCTGGTAGACGCCGAACTCCTGGCGCAGCACGTCGGACACCTCGCCCAAAGTGGCCATCGCCTTGAGCGCCCTGCGCATGGGCACGAGCAGGTTCTGGGTACCCCTGGCGGCGGCCTGGACCTCGGCCAAAGCGGCGTCGACCTCGTCCTGTCGGCGTTGCGCCCGCACCGCCCGGGTGCGCTCCACCTGTGCCTTCTGGAGCTCGGCGTCGATGGGGAACACCTCGGCAGGCTCGACCTCGTCGTCGGTGAACCGGTTCACGCCGACGACGATCTTCTCGCCGTCCTCCACCGCCTTGGCATAGGCATAGGCGGCCTGCTCGATCTCGCCCTGCATGAAGCCGGCCTCGATGGCGGCCACGGCCCCGCCCATCTCGTCGATGCGCTGCAGGTAGTGCCAGGCGGCCTGCTCGAGCTCGTCGGTGAGTGACTCCACGAAGTAGGAGCCGGCCAGGGGGTCCACCGTCTCGACCACCCCCGACTCGTATCCCACGATCTGCTGGCTGCGGAGGGCGATCTTCGCCGCCCTGGTCGTGGGCAGGCCCAGCGCCTCGTCGAAACCGTTCGTGTGCAGGCTCTGGGTCCCCCCCAACACTGCCGCCAGGGCTTGCACCGTGACGCGGACGATGTTGTTCTCCGGCTGCTGGGCCGTGAGGGTCGAGCCGCCGGTCTGGGTGTGGAAACGCAGGAGCTTGGAACGCTCGTCGGTGGCTCCGAAGCGCTCGGTCATGAGCTTGGCCCACATCCTGCGGGCCGCCCGGAACTTGGCCACCTCCTCGAACAGGTTGTTGTGGGCGTTCCAGAAGAAGCTGAGGCGGGGAGCGAAGGAGTCCACGTCCAGACCTGCCGCCCTGGCCGCCTCCACGTAGGCGATGCCGTTGGCCAGGGTGAAGGCGACCTCCTGGACGGCCGTCGATCCGGCCTCGCGGATGTGGTACCCGGAGATGGAGAAGGTGTTCCAGCTGGGGAGCCGTTCGGAGCAGTACGAGAACGTGTCGGTGATGAGACGCATGGAGGGCCGAGGCGGGTAAACATAGGTGCCGCGGGCGACGTACTCCTTCAAAATGTCGTTCTGGATGGTGCCGCCCAGAACCTTGGGGTCGACACCTTGCTCCTCCCCCACCAACTCGTAGAGGAGCAGGAGGACGGCTGCTGTGGCGTTGATGGTCATCGACGTCGTGACCTTCTCCAGAGGGAGACCGGCCAGGAGCAGCCTCATGTCAGCCAGCGAGTCGATGGCCACGCCGACCTTCCCGACCTCGCCCTCGGCGCGGGGGTGGTCGGAGTCCAGACCCATCTGGGTGGGGAGATCGAATGCGCACGAGAGCCCCGTCTGGCCGGCAGCCAGCAGGAACTTGAAGCGCTCGTTGGTGGCCTCTGCGGTGCCGAAGCCGGCATACTGGCGCATCGTCCACAACCGGCCCCGGTACATGCTCGGGTAGATGCCGCGCGTGTAGGGGAACTGCCCGGGGCGACCCAGCTTCTGGGCCGGGGCCCAGGCGCTCAGGTCGTCGGGGCCGTAGACCTCACGGATCTCGATGCCCGAGTCGGTGCGCCGTCGGTCGTCTGTGCCCACAACGCCAGGTTAGGTTGGCCGGCCCGCGCCCGGCGACCCGGGAGGTGCGACCCGGGCGGCCCGCGCCCGGCGACCTCAGCGGTCGACGTGGGGCATGCACAGATCGTCGTACTCGGCGATGACGATGTCCCCCGCGCTCTCCCCGCAGGCGGGGCAGGCCGGGTCCCTGCGCAACTTGAAGGTCCGGAACGACTCCTCCAGCGCGTCGTAGGCCATCAGCCGTCCCACCAGCGGGTCACCCAGGCCCAGGAGGACCTTGATGGCCTCGATGGCCTGGATCGACCCCACGATCCCCGGGAGCACCCCCAGCACCCCCGCCTCGGCGCACGAGGGCGCCAACTCGGCCGGCGGCGGCTGAGGCACGAAGCACCGGTAGCAGGGTCCTTCATAGGGGGCGAAGACGGTCACCTGGCCCTCGAAGCGGAAGATCGATCCATGTACCACCGGGATGCGCTTGAGCAGCGAAGCGTCGTTCACCAGGTACCGGGTGGGGAAATTGTCCGTGCCGTCGACGATGACGTCGTAGCCGTCGATCACGTCCAGGATGTTGTCGGCCCCCAGCCTCACGTCGTAGGTGACGACGTTCACGTCGGGATTGAGGGCCGCCAGGGTCTTCTTGGCCGAGTCCACCTTGCGCTCGCCGATGCGGTCCATGTTGTGGAGCACCTGGCGCTGGAGGTTGGAAGCGTCCACCTCGTCCATGTCGACGATGCCGATGGTGCCGACGCCGGCGGCGGCCAGGTAGAGCGCAGCGGGCGATCCAAGCCCACCGGCACCGAGCAAGAGGACCTTGGAGTCGAGCAGGGCGAGCTGACCCGCTTCGCCGATCTCGGGAAGCAGGACGTGGCGCTGGTAGCGGTGGCGCTGGTCGGGCGAAAGGGTCTTGGGCGTGGCCCACGAACGTCCTTCGTCCTTCCAGCGATTGAACCCGCCCACGAGGGAAACGGCGTCCTCGTAGCCGAGCTCCTTCATGGTCCTGGCGGCGAAGACCGAGCGAACCCCGCCGGCGCAGTAGACGACGACAGGTCGCGCCTTGTCGGGCAGGCGGCCCTCGACCTGGAACTCGAGCTGGCCTCTCGGGAGGTGCACGGCCCCGGGTATGGCGCCCTGCTCGTACTCGTCGGGCTCCCGGACGTCGAGCAGCAACACCTCGTCCAGACGCGCCTCCACGTCCTCGGGACGTACCTCTCGAATGGCCGCTCTCGCCTCGTTGAGCAGGTCGCGGGGGGTGGCCAATGTGGGACCTCCTGTGGTCAGCTGCCAAAACCGGGCCGGCGCAGGAGCCTCGCCCCGCGCCCGTGACATAAAACCCTACCAGCATGGTCGACATTCCCGCCGCGACGGGCGCCCCCGGGTGAGCTGCGCCGGGGCCACCGGGGGCATGCGCCGGGGCCACCGGGTGAGCTGCGCCGGGGCCACCGGGGGCA
>JBJKRZ010000065.1:0-21148 GCA_046704365.1 Acidimicrobiales bacterium
CTGTTCATGTTGGTCTACGGCTTCTCCACGGCGGGCACCGACGGTTGGGCCGCCCCTGTCACGCTGGCGCTTCTGTCTGCGGCTGTCGTGGCACTGGCGATGTTCGTGGTCGTCGAGCTGCACTCGACGCACCCGTTGTTCCCCATGCGGGTGGTGCTGGAGCGGAACCGGGGCGGCTCCTTCCTCACCTCTTTGCTCGTGGGGTGCGCCATGTTGGGCACCTTCTTGTTCCTGACCTACTTCTTCCAGGGGACCCTGCACTACTCGGTGGTGAAGACGGGATTCGCCTTTTTGCCCTTCTCGGCGGGGATCGTCACCGGGGCCACCATCTCCAGTCGCCTCCTGCCTCGGGTGGGCCCCCGTGCGCTCATGATGGGCGGGCTCACGGCAGCGGCGGCGGGGCTGGCGCTCTTCTCCCGAGTGCACGTGGACAGCTCGTATCTGCTGCTCGTGCTCCCCGCCGAATTGGTGGTGAGCCTGGGCATGGGGACGACTTTCGTGCCCATGAGCTCTACCGCCCTGGTCGGAGTGGACCCCGAGGACGCCGGCGTGGCCAGCGCCCTGGTCAATACCACCCAGCAGGTGGGCAGCAGCCTGGGAACGGCCCTGCTCAACACCGTGGCCGCCAGCGCCACGGTGTCCTTCGCCCTGGCCCACCCCCGCATCCCCGACCTCACCCGGGTGGCGGCGGTACACGGCTACACGATCGGTTTCACATTGAGCGCCATGCTCGTGCTCGGCGCCGCCGTCACCGCCGGACTCCTGGTACGGGCCCGACGCCAGGACCTCGCCTCCGCGCCGGAATCAGAGCTGGGGTCGATGCTCTCGACCGCAGCCACCGAGTTGACCTCAGACCATCAGCCGGCGCTGGCCGAGGTCCCCTGAGCACGGAGCGCCGACCTCGCGGCGCGCGCTCTACCGATTGTCTTCGACAACGACCGGCACGGATCACCGACGTCACGGCGCGTGCTACCGATTGTCTTCGACAACGACCGGCACGGTGGTGGCGGACCTTCCCGCCGGACGACGCGGCTGGTACGGTTCTGGCGACACAAATGACATCGTCAGGAGGTCACGGCGATGGGCGACCACAGCGGCGGCGTCGTCATCGACGTGACAGGACTCGAGATGCGCTACGGCTCCTTCGAGGCCGTCCGGGGCATCGACCTGAAGGTGCACCAAGGCGAGGTGTTCGCCTTCTTGGGCCCCAACGGCGCAGGCAAGACGACGACCGTGGAGATCCTGGAGGGCTTCCGCCGGAGGTCGGGCGGCCGGGTGGCGGTGCTGGGCGAGGACCCCGGGCACGCCGGGGCGGCGTGGCGGGCACGCATCGGAGTGGTCCTCCAGGAATCGGAACCTGAGCGCGACTTGACGGTGGCCGAATGCCTGGACCTCTATGCCGGGTACTACCCCTCACCGCGTGATCCCCGGGAGACCCTGGATCTGGTCGGCCTGGCGGACCGTGCTGACACCATCGCCACCCGTCTGTCGGGGGGTCAGCGCCGGCGCTTGGACGTGGCTCTCGCTCTGGTGGGGAACCCCGAGCTGCTCTTCCTCGACGAGCCCACCACGGGCTTCGATCCCTCCGCCCGCCGAGCTGCCTGGGACATGGTGTCGGGCCTGCGCTCGCTGGGGGTGACGGTCTTCCTGACCACGCACTACATGGACGAGGCCGAGCACCTGGCCGACCGGGTGGCCGTCATCGCCGCCGGGCGCGTCGTCGCCGAGGGGACCCCTGCCACCCTGGCGGGCAGGGAGCACGCTGCTGTCGAGATCCGCTTCAGCCTGCCAGCCACGGCAGGCCTCGACGAGCTGCCCGCCGTGGTGCGAGAGGCCATCGTCGAGCGCGACGGGGAAAGGGTCGTGCTGAGCGCGCCATCGCCCATCAAGGTGCTCAGTCCCATCGTGCACTGGGCCGAGGGGCGGGGCTTCGACCTGGCCGACATCGAGGTTCGCAGGCCCAGTCTGGAGGATGTCTACCTGGCGCTGACCGAAGAGGTGATGGTGACACCATGAGCTCTTCACAGCCGACGCTGAGCCCTCCCGGTACCGCGCTCGCAAGCGCCCTGCGGCTCGCGCTGCACCAGTCCCATTACGACCTGCGCGCTTTCTTCCGCAACCGCCAGTCGCGCTTTTTCACCTTGGCCCTACCCGTGATCTTCCTGGTGATCTTCTCCTCGGTCTTCGGCGGGGGCCACAACACCGTGGCGGTCCCGGGCGGACGCATCCCCACCAAGATCTATTACGTGCCGGGGATCATCGCCCTCGGCGTCATCGCCGCCTCCTTCGTCAACCTCGTCATCTCCGTGACCGTCCAGCGCGAAAGCGGCGTGCTCAAGCGGCGCCGGGCCACCCCCGTCGCTGCCGGCTCGATCATCGCCGGCAGGGCGCTCACCGCAGTGGCGACTGCCCTGCTCATCACCGGGGTCCTGCTCACCCTGGGCTGGCTCGCCTACCGGGCCCACGTGCCCTCGAGCACGGCAACCGCCCTCGTGGTCGCCGTGGTGCTGGGGGCGGTCGTCTTCTGCTGCCTCGGATATGCGCTGTCCTCGGTCATCGCCAACGATGAAGCGGCGCAACCCATCACCCAGGCCGTGATGCTGCCGCTGTACTTCATCTCGGGGGTGTTCGTCCCCTCCTCTGTGCTCCCCCACTGGCTCGGACAAGTGGCCGACGTCTTCCCCGTGAAGCACCTGGCCTCGGCCCTGCTGGCCGCCTACAACCCCCACACCCACGGCGCCGGCTTCGCCGGAGGCGACCTCCTCGTCCTCGCTGCTTGGGGGGTGGGAGGGCTACTCGTCGCCCTGCGCCGTTTCAGTTGGCTACCCGCCAGGCGCTGACCGCAGCGACGGGCAAGAGGACGAAAGACGACGCCACCGAGGAGGTCGCCACCCATGGCCAAGACAGAGACCGAAACCCGCCCCGGCCGGTGCGCCACCCACGGCAACGTGGAGGCCACCCGGCAGGTCCCACGGATGGGATTCCCCTTCGCGTACTTCGCCGTCCGGCGCGCCATGGCCAGGCGCCGGCCCTACGCCTGCCCGCAGTGCGGGGAGCCCGTGGACCACTGAGCGCCCGGCACAGGCGTGGTCGTCACCCGAGCGCGACGCCCTTTCTGCATCGTGGAGCTCACAGCCAAGCGCCGGCAAGGTGGTGGCCACCGGCGTCATCGGCGACCCGAGCCAGTCGCCCGGCTCGCCGCCGGTCCCCTCAACGGTCGGACTGGTCCCACTCCTCGGAGACGATCTGCACCTCGATGAGCGAAGCCACCTCGTCGGCCAGGCGGGGGCACCGGCACGGATCCTCGGCCAGGTCGGCCTCGAGCACGAGCGACACCAGGCGGTCGACCACCCGCTGCTGGCCCTTCTCGACCAGGCGGGCCGTCAGGGGCGGCAAGCGCAGCACCAGGCCCCGCTCGTCCTCGGCATGGCGGACGAAAGCCTCGAGCAGGGCGGAGGCCTCCCAGCTGAGCCGGGCGTGGTCGCCCTTGTTGGCCACCGCCGGCAGCTCGCGGGCCATCTCCAGGATGCGGGCGTGCGCCCAGGACCCCGGGGCGGCGGGTACCCCGAACTCACGGGCCTCGTAGGCCTCGAACGGATCGACGGTCATCCAGTGCGCCCCCGGGCTTCGGAGTCGTGCCGGGCGGCTCACCGGCACGCCGGCCCTCCTCTCAATATCTGCCCCTCGAGGGCCTCTGACAAGGACCAAATGCCCAATGGGCCCGGGCGCGCCCTGCGGGCCGCCCGGTAGCGTGCCGCTCGCCGCCGGGGCGGCACGAAACGGGGAGGGCCGAGTGCTGCTCGAAGGTCGCGTGTGCGTGGTGTCGGGCGCCGGTCCCGGGCTCGGGCGCCAGGTGGCCCTGCTGGCCGCCAGGGAGGGTGCCGAGCTGGTGCTGGCCGCCCGCCGGCAGTCCGTGCTCGAGCAGGTGGCGGCCGAGGTCGAAGCCCTCGGTCGGCGGGCACTCGTGGTCCCCACCGACATGACCGACCCCGCCCAGTGCACGGCGTTGGCGCGGCGCACGCTGGAGACCTTTGGCCGAGTCGACGCCCTGGTGAACAACGCCTACGTGGAGGACGTGTTCCAGACCTTCCGGCGCGTGGAGCTCGACGAGTGGCGTCGTATCACCGAGATCAACCTGTTTGGCCCTCTGCAGGTGACCAAAGCGTTCGCTACCTCGATGATCGAGCAGCAACGTGGATCGATCGTGTTCGTGAACTCCATGATCGTGCGTAAGCCCATGGCCATGCAGGGCGGCTACGCCGTGTCCAAGGGCGGGTTGCTCGCAGCTGCACGCGTGCTGGCCAAGGAACTCGGGCGCTTCGGGATCCGAGTCAACTCCGTGCTTCCCGGATGGATGTGGGGTCCCCAGGTCGAGCTGTACGTCCGAATGACCGCGGAGCAGCGCGGCATGAGCGAGGAGGACGTGCTGGGCGAGCTCACCGCCGACATTCCCATGGGCTCGGTCCCCACCGACGCCGCGGTGGCCGGGGCCGTGGTGTTCCTGGCATCCGATCTTGCGGCGGCGGTGACGGGGCAGACGCTCGATGCCAACGGCGGAGAGGTCTTCGCCTGAGGCCTGGCTCAGGGCTCGACCCAGGGCCCGACCCAGAGCCTGGAGCGGAGTTGTGTACCCCATGGGCTCCGCCCTGAAACGCCAGCTCAGAGGCATCTTCTGGCGCTCATCGACACGTCGCCGGCTTGCGGCTCTCGTCGCAGGCTTGCTAAGCACTCGGCCCGTTGTGACCGACGTCGAGATCTCCTCGACGGCACGGTCCCGCCCGTGGACGTCGCTGCACAGAGCCGCCGTCCTGGCGGGGCCTGTCGTCACAGTCCTCCTCTGCACCGTGCTCCCCGCGGCGCGGCCGGCGGGGGCCGACCCGGTGGGATCGGCGCGCGCCCAGGCTGCCCAGGTGACAGCCCAGCTGCAGGCGGACCAGGCCAAGCTCGACGCTCTCGACCAGAGCTACGAACTGGCCCAGCAGAAGCTCTCGTCCATCCAGGCACAGGTCTCCCAAGTACGCGACGCCATCACTCAGGACCAGGCGCAGGTGCAGGCCGATCTCACGACCGTGCGCAATGAGGCGCTGCAGAGCTACGAAACGGGTGCTGGCGATGCCGGGCTCAGCTCCGTGTTCGTGCCCGGCGGCGAGGAAGCAGCCGTCACCAAGGAGTACAGCACCCTGGCGGTGAGCGCCATCACCTCGGCGGTTGACCAACTGCGCTCGGCGCAGAATCGCTTGACGAGCCAGCAGTCGCAACTGCAAGCCGGCCAGCAAGCTGCCCAGGCGACCGCCGACCAGATCGCCGCCGCCCGGGCAACGGCCCAGGCCACCACTGCTCAAGAAGAGTCGACCCTGCACTCCATCAGCGGGGAGATCGCCAACCTGGTGGCCGCCCAGCAGGCGGCTCAGAGGGCCAACCTCGTCGGTGCCGGGTTCGCCAACCCGCCGGCCAATGGGGCGGGCGCCGTCGCCGTGCGGGCCGCCGAGAGCCAGATCGGGGTCCCTTACCAGTGGGGGGCCGAGGACCCCGGCCACGGCTTCGACTGCTCGGGACTGACCCAGTGGGCCTGGGGACAGGCCGGGGTGCACATCCCCCGGACGGCCGACGACCAGTACCTGTCGACCGCCCGGGTCCCACTGGCCGACATGGAGCCGGGCGACCTCGTCTTCTGGGGATCGGGCGGTTACGCCGAGCACGTCGGCATCTACGTGGGCAACGGCGACGTCGTCCACGCCCCGAGCAGCGGGCAGGACGTCCAGGTCCAGCCCATCTGGTCCGACGGGCTCATGGGGGCCGGCCGGCCCTGAGGGGCCTCTCTCCGCACGGCCCCGCGAGGCGCGGGGAGGGCTGTCTTGAGCCGGCCGGCGGGCTCCCCTACCGTGGCTGGTCCATGGAGATGGAGTACCGGCGACTGGGCCGCAGCGGGCTCAAGGTGAGCGTCCTGTCCTTGGGGTCCTGGGTCACCTTCGGCCCCCAGCTCGACACCGCCTTGGCCACCGAGTGCATCGGTGCCGCCGGGGAGGCTGGCGTCAACTTCTTCGACAACGCCGAGGCCTACTCGGCCGGGGAGTCGGAGCGGATCATGGGCAAGGCCTTCGCCGCCCTGGGCTGGCCCCGCCACAGCTACGTGGTGTCGACCAAGCTGTACTGGGGGCTGCACGAGGAGCCCAACATGCGGCTCACCCTCAACCGCAAGTACCTCATGCAGGCCATCGACAGCTCCCTGGAGCGCCTGGGCCTCGAGTTCGTCGACCTCCTCTTCTGTCACCGGGCCGACCCGGAGACCCCCATCGAGGAGACGGCGTGGGCGATGTCCGAGATCGTGAGCTCGGGCAAGGCCCTCTACTGGGGGACCTCGGAGTGGGCAGCCGACGAGATCCGCGCCGCCTGGGAGATCGCCGAGCGCCACCACCTCCACAAGCCGGTGATGGAGCAGCCCCAGTACAACATCCTGACCAGGCGAAAAGTCGAGCACGAGTACGCCCGGCTCTACGACGACATCGGCCTGGGCCTCACCATCTGGAGCCCCCTGGCCTCCGGGCTGCTCACCGGCAAGTACCTGCGCGGAGTACCAGAGGGCAGTCGCGCCAGCTTGCCCGGCTACGAGTGGCTGCGCGACATGCTCACCGACCCGGAGTCGAACGACAAGGTGAAGGCCCTCCAGCAGGTATCCGACGAGCTCGACTGCAGCCTGGCTCAGCTGTCTCTGGCTTGGTGCACGAAGAACCGGCGGGTATCGACCGTGATCACCGGTGCCAGCGGCCTAGAGCAAGTGCGGGAGAACATGACCGCTCTGGAGGTGGCGGACCGTCTCGATGACGAGATGATGGCTCGCATCGACGCCATCTCGCGCTGACGGCGAGGGGCGGAGCGACCTCGGGGCCCCGCCTCGGGCGAGCCCTGCTCAGGCGGGCTCGAGCAGTGCTCGGCGCAGACCCTCGACCGCCGACGCCCGGTCGAGAGCTTCGGCCATGGCCTCGAAGGACCCGAAGCGCCGACGCACCGCCTCGAGGAAACCCGCCATGGAGGCGGGCTGGGCGGAGAGGATCACCGGCTCGAATCGCTCGAGCTCCTCATCCGCTCCGGGGAATTCCCGGCGGAGCCCCTCGAGGACGCGCACCATGGCGGCGGCAGACAAGGCGTAGTCCTCCACGATGACCTCGTCGGGCACGCCCAGCAAGCCGAGCACCACGGCGGCGAGGACTCCGGTGCGGTCCTTGCCCACGCTGCAGTGGAACACCGCCGGCAGGTTCTCCGGTTCGGCCAGAAGGTCGAGGGCGCCGGCCAGGCTCGTGGCTCCCCCCTCAAGGTACGAGGCGTAGCGCCGGGCCACGTAGGCACTGTCGTCCCATTCGGGGACGTCCTCCGATCCCGGCAGGGTGTCGGTGAGGGGCAGGTGGTGGTAGGCGACAGAGTCCCCGTCGGCGCTGAAGCGCCCACGGGTCTCGACCTCCACGTCCGTGCGCAGGTCGATCACCAGGCGCACCCCGAGCGCGCGGACGGTGCGACGGTCGGACTCCGACAGCCGGGTGAGCCCGTCCGCTCGGAACAGGGTGCGCCACCGAGTACGCCGACCGCCGGCCGCCGGGTACCCGCCCAGGTCCCTGAAATTGCAGCACGTTTCCAGTTCCACTTGCCGCCCGTCGTCAGGTGCCCTCACCGGCGGCACCCTAGGTCACGCTCCGCCAACCGCCAATCGGCGCGACAGCTCACTTCGGTACTCGGGGAAATACCGCTCGATCACCTCGAGCCCGAAGCTGCGCAGAATCGAGGTGGCCGGCTCCCGTTCGAGGAGGAACTCGAAGGACGCCTCGACGATGCGGACATCGGCGACACCGTCGGCCCCGACCTGGGTGGCCAGCCCGGGCGGCACCGTCACCACGTGTTCGGTCCGGGTCGCGCCCTGGCGCACGACGACGGCGAAGCTCCCGTCGGGTTGCCCCGACACCGAGATGTCCGTGCTCACCTGCCCGACGCGCCCGAGCCGGTGGCGCCGGAGGGGGCCTCGTCAGCGCTCGGCAGAGGGGTGCTCCACCTGCACGCCGGGCCCGGGCATGAACAACGACTCGTGGCCGTCGTCCCATCTCACCCACATGCGCTGGTGGGTGCCGTCCCCGGCGACCCTCGTGACTTCGCCGCTGCGCCTGGCCTGGCCGAGCTTGTTGGCGTCGATGAGGAGCCGGTCACCTTGGCGGACATCCATGAGTCGACCTCCTTCTCTGAAGGTGGTGGTCTCGCTGACTCGAGAATAGGACCACCGGGCCGCGCCGCCAAACGCCCACATCGAGCGGGTACGGCTCGCGGAGCTCGGTACGGAGGCTCAGCCCGAGGTGGCGGCCCACTCGTGGAGCAGCCAACGTCATGATCGCGCCGTTGGCAGCCGCCTGGTCCGCCGTGGTGCCGCCCCGACACCGCGCCACGACGGGGCTCGGGACCGGCGCCCGGTAGATTGACCGGCTCATGCGGGTGACGGTGTGCGGATCTCGGGGGTCCACCCCGGCACCAGGGCCGGAGTTCGTCCGCTACGGGGGCCACACATCGTGCGTGGCCGTTGCCCACGACGGCCAGCCGCCCAGCCTCGTCCTCGATGCCGGCACCGGGATCCGCCGCGTCGCCGCCCTCCTCGACGGCGCCGCCTACCGCGGCGCCATCGTGCTCGGGCACCTGCACTGGGACCACACCCAGGGGCTGCCGTTCTTTACCGCCGGCGACCGTCCCGATGCTCGCGTCAGGCTGTACGCGCCCGCCCAGGGCGACACCGAAGAGGTGCTGACCCGCTTCATGTCGCCCCCGCACTTCCCCATCTCGCCTTCGCAGTTGCGTGGGACGTGGAGCTTCGCCGCTCTGGAACCGGGCGAGATCGACATCGAGGGGTTCTCGGTCACCGCCCGGGAGATCCCCCACAAAGGCGGCCGGACCTACGGGTACCGGGTGTCCGACGGGCGCGCCACGCTGTCCTACCTCTCCGACCACTGCCCGACCCAGCTCGGGCCGGGGCCGAAGGGGCTGGGCGAGCTCCATCAGGCCGCCTTGGAGCTGGCCGCCGAGTGCGACGTGCTGGTGCACGACGCCCAGTACACCGACGAAGAGCTTTCCGAGCGCGCCCATTTCGGCCACGCCGCCTGCGGATACGCCGTCTCGCTGGCCCTGGAGGCCGGAGCCCGCCGGTTGCTCCTGTACCACCACGATCCGCCGCGCACCGACGACCAGGTCGACGCCATGGTGGCCCGATACGGCGAGGCCGGCGTGCCAGTGCAAGCTGCCGCCCAGGGGATGGTCCTCGACCTGCCTTGACGACAGGGCACCGGCGAGCCGCGCCCGTCGCCAACGCGTCGCCTAGCCTTCGGCCGTGATCCGCCTGGTCCTGGCCGAGGACAACTACCTGGTCCGCGAGGGCGTCGCCAAGCTCATCGAGGGCGAGCAGGACCTCGAGCTGTGCGCCACCTGCGCCGATTACGAGTCGCTGGTCCTGGCCGTGGAGGCCGAGCAGCCCGACGTGGTGGTCACCGACATCCGCATGCCGCCCACAGGCACCGACGAGGGGATCCGGGCCGCCAACGAATTCCGACACCGCTTCCCCTCCCTGGGCGTGGTGGTGCTGAGCCAGTACTCGGAGCCGTCCTACGCCTTGAGCTTCCTCGAGCACGGCTCGCAGGGACGGGCGTACCTGCTCAAGGAGCGGGTGTCCGACATCGAGCAGCTGGCTGGCGCCATCAAGGAGGTTGCCGCAGGCGGGTCCGTCATCGACCCCCAGGTGGTCGACGCCCTGGTGGCGGCCCGCTCCAGGGCCGCCGACTCGCCTCTGCGGCTGCTCACCCCCCGGGAGTCCGAGATCCTGGCCGAGATGGCCAAAGGGAAGAACAACGCCGCAGTAGCGACCGCGCTCGTGCTCTCCGAGCGCGCCGTCGAGAAGCACATCAACTCGATCTTCTCCAAGCTGGGGCTCTCCCAGGAACCCGACGTGCACCGGCGGGTGAAGGCGGTGCTGCTCTTCCTCGCCGCCAGCCACGGCTGACGCCGAGAGCCTCCGGCGAAGGAGCCGGGGTGCTGCCACCCCCCGGCGGGCGGGTGCTGGCCGTGTAGCCCGTTCCGGGCTCGACCTGCGAGGATGGGAGCGATGGACGAGCATCGGGACAACCCGATCACCGTTCTCGTCGTCGACGACCAGGCCCCCTTCCGGACCGCCGCCAAGGCCGTCGTGGGCGCCACACCCGGCTTCGAGGTGGTGGGCGAAGCCCGCTCCGGTGAGGAGGCCGTCGCCCAGGTGGAGGCGCTGGCACCCAAGCTCGTGCTCATGGACATCAACATGGAGGGCATCGGAGGCATCGAGGCCACCCGCCGCATGACCAGCGCCCATCCCGGGCTGCAGGTGGTCCTGCTCTCCACCTACAGCGAAGAGGACCTGCCGGCCGACGCCCGCACGTGTGGCGCCATGACCTATGTGCACAAGGAACTGTTCGGCCCCGACGTGCTCGAGGGCACGCGGGCGGGGAACGGGACCACGCTCTCCGCCTGAGGTGCCGGCCCGAGACAACGCCGGCAAGAAGCACGCGTCGAGAGCTACAACGGGATCCGTCCCGAGACGCTCGTGCCACAGCCCGGCGCCGACTTCACCGCCACGGCCCCGCCCATGGCTCCCACTCGGTCGGTCATGTTGACGAAGCCGGCACCCTTGGCCTTCGCCCCGGAAGCGTCGAATCCGGCGCCGGTGTCGCGCACCTCGAAGCACAGAGCGTGCTCTTCGCGCCACACCCGCACGGTGGCGCTGGCGCCGTCGCCGGCGTGCTTCCCGGCGTTCTGGAGCGCCTCCATGCAGCAGAAGTAGACGGCAGCCTCGTGCTCGGGCGAGAAGCGCTCGAGCCCGTGCGCCTCCACCTCGGTGGGGAGCGCCGACCGGGAGGCGGCCGACCGCAGGGCCTCTTCCACGCCCCGGTCGACCAGCAACGGTGGGTAGATGCCGTGCGCCAGGGCCCGCAGCTCCTGCACGGCATGTTGGATGCCCTCGCCGAGCTGGTCGAGAAGCTCGGCAGCCCCCTTGGGATCGGTCTCGGCCACTTTGCGCGCCAGGCGCACGTTGACGGCCAGGGCCACCAGGTGCTGCTGGGCCCCGTCGTGAAGGTTGCGCTCGATCTGCCGGCGGGCTGCGTCCGAGGCAGCCACGATCCTGGCCCGCGAGGCCTGGAGCTCCTCGGCCTGGCGGCGCACCTCGTCGAGCGACTCCTGCAGCGCCGAGTCCAGCTCGACGTTGTGCAAGGCAAGGCCCAACTGGCGGGCGAGCTCGGTAAGCATGGTGTCGTCGTCGCTGTTGAAGGGGTCGGCGGCCGGCGGCCGCACGGCCACGATGAGCCCCAGCACGCGCCCGGAATGGGTGGTGGGCGCCACGCGCACGATGGAGCCCTGGCGACCCTCGAGCACGCTCGGCATCCAGATCTCCAACCAGGCGTTGCCGCTCACCCCTGCCCGCGCCACCACCGTCTCCTCCTCCTTGCTCAACACCACTCTGGAGCCAGGGGCATCGGGGACCGAGATGGCGCGCTCGAGGTGACCACCCGAGCCCGTCCATACCTCGGCCACCGACAGGGCCAGGGTCTTGCGCAGTGACTCGGCCACCTGCAGCAGCAGCTCGTCCATGGGGATGGCGCGCGACAGGCGGCTGCCGAAGGTGCGCAGCACTGCGTCTGGAGCCTCCCGCTCCCCGTAGACGATGCGGTTGGCGTACACGGCCAGGCGCTGGCGGGCAGGTCCGTACACGAGGGCGGACACCGCCGCCGCCGCCATCGACAGGGCGAGGAGCGTCCGCTCCGAGGCGGTGGGCACGCGTCCCAGGCCGACCACGATGACCAGATAGACGACCACCACCACGCCGGTGAGCCCCGCCAACGACACGGTGTAGGCGAGGATCCGGTCGATGCGGGCCGCCAGGCGGTGCAAGCTACCCATGGCGAAGGCCACGGCGAAGGGCAAGAGCGCCACCGCCACCACGAGCGGCGCCCGCCGGGGCCATCCCCACAACAGGCGCAGGGCCAGGGCCACCACCAGGATCTCGACGCACATGGCCAGGGCCCAGCCGAACCACTGCATGCGCTGGCGCTCGGGCCCCATGGATCGGGCATAGCGCCGCTGTGAACCGGCACCGCCCACGACGATCGCCACCGCCAGCTCGACGCCTACCGGCCACAAAGGGAGCTCCGGCCGGGCGCTCCACATGGCCAGGCCCACGGCCGTGCCCGCCACGTAGCCCCCGGCGATGGCGGCCGTCGACAACCGGCAGCTGCCGTCGGGCAACCCCAGCAGCACGTGCATGCCCGCCACCGGCAACAGGGCCAGCGCCAAAGGCTCCACCAGGCGGGCGGCGGCGAGCAGCCCGCCACCCACGCCCGTGGCGTGACCGTGCGCCTCGATCAGGGCCCCGGTCAGGGTGGCGAGCGATCCCAGGCCGGCGGCGACGAGAAGGAGCAGGGGCTGGCGCTCGCCAGGACGCCGCAGCAGGGCGAGCGTGCCCGCCAGCGCGAAAGCGATCACCACGACCGCCCGGATGCCCTGGCTGAGCAGGTCGCCGTGGCGGTCGACCAGGGGGGCGGCCACCGCCAGGGCCACCGACACCAGAGCCAACGCCGCCCCCGGAAGCAGGGCCCGGAGGCCGGCGCGCCCGGCCACGGGGGCGGAGCGCGCCTGGCCCAGGTCGCGGACGACGATGGGTGAGACGGGGGCGCTCACGTGGCCCCGAACGTGATCGCCTGCGCCGGCCGCGGCCCATCGTCGGCCACCTCCGCCGACCCACCGCCCCCGTCGTCTTCCACGCGGCCGTCGCGCATGCGCACCAGACGCGAGGCAGGGGCGGCCACATCCTCGTCGTGGGTGACGAGGAGAATTGCCTGGCCTCCGGCGTGCAGCCGGCGGAACAGCTCGAGCACCTCCATCCCACCTTCGGAGTCGAGGGCTCCGGTGGGCTCGTCGGCGAGCAACAAGGTGGGGGCGTTGGCAAGGGCTCGGGCGATGGCCAGGCGCTGGCGCTGCCCACCCGACAGCACCCCCGGCGCGCTGCGCCCCTTGTCGCCCAATCCGAGCAGGTCCAGCAGGTCCCGAGCCCGGCTCTCGGCCTGGCGCCGCTTGGTGCCGGCGATGACGGCGGGCAGAACCACGTTCTCGAGCACGCTCATGCCCTCGAGAAGGTTGAAGAATTGGAAGACGATGCCGATGTGGCGCCTGCGCATGCGAGCCAGGTCGTCCTCGCCCTTGCCCGCCAGTGACTCGCCTGCCACGGCGATCTCCCCCTCGCTGGGGATGTCCAACCCGGCCACCAGGTTGAGCAGGGTGGACTTGCCACAACCCGACGGACCCATCACGGCCACGAACTCGCCTTCGGCCATCGCCATGTCGACCCCGCGCAGGGCCCGCACGGGCGCCCCCTCGGACTCGTAGGTCTTGCGGACCCCGCGGGCCTCCATGACGTTCACGGTTGCTGCTCCTTGTTCGTCTCGATCTTCGCCGTGCTGTCCGGCGCCGAAGCTGGCACCGTCCCCGCCTCGATCCTCCAGGCTCCCACCGGCGTGTGGCGCCCTTTGACCAGGGCGGGGGCGATCGCTCGCGCGGCGGGCGGGTCGGCCAGGGATGCGTAGGTCGCCTCGCTCATCACCGACTCGCCCGGCTCTGCCCACTGCTGGATGCGCTGGGCCAGGTTCACCGTGTCGCCCACGACCGTGTACTCGAGATGCTCGGCGGAGCCGAGCAGGGCGGCAGCGACCTCGCCGGTGGTGATCCCGATACCGAGCCCGAACTCGGGCAGACCCTCCTCCTGCCAACGGCGATTGACGGCGTCCTGGGCAGCATGCATGGCGCAGGCGGCCCCGACGGCACGCCGGGCGTGGTCCTCCATGGGCACCGGGGCGCCGAACACGGCCATGACGGCGTCCCCGACGAACTGCATGACCGTGCCCCCCTCGGCGACGATGGCCCGGTTCATCTCGCCCCGGTGCACGTGCAACTGGCGGGCCAGCGCGCTGGGGTCGGCGTGCTCGGCGATGGTCGAGTAGCCGCGGATGTCCGACATGAGCACGGTGACCTCGAGCTGTGTCGTCTCCCCTGGCGCCTTTCCCTGGCCCCGCAGCATGTCGGCCACCCCACCCGGCAGCAGCCTGCTCAGGGTCTCGCCCTGCTCTTCGCGGTCGACGATGGCCTCGTGCAGCATCCGCAGCCGGCGCAGCGAGCCCTGGCTCCCGCTGCTGGCGTCCTGCGCCAGGCGCAAGAAGAGCTTCTCCACGGCGTCGGCGGTGGCCGAGGGCGTGGTGCCCAGAGCGGCAGCGATGGCCTTGATGGGACGACCCTCGGCCACCAGGCGCAGCAGGCCCTCCTCGGCTTCCGTCAGCCCCCCGGCGTCGGTGACCGGGTGCACCATGGACGCCACGATGGCGGGGTCGAGCACCGACCCCCCGCCGGCCACCGCCCGCACGGCCTTGGCCAGCTGGTCGCCCTCGGCCACCCGGTCCTTGAGCAGGTAGGCGTAGCCGGCCGATCCCTCCTCGAGCAGGGCGATGGCGTACTCGGGGTCGTCGAACTGCGACAGCACCACCACGCCGGTGCCCGGATGGCGCTTGCGGATCTCGTGGGCGGCAGCGATGCCCTCACGCTGGAAGGAGGGAGGCATCCGAATGTCGGTCACGACCACCTGGGGCGCAAGCCTGCCGGCCCCGGCCACCAGCTCGTCGTAGTCGGCCGCCGTGCCCACGACGGCGAAGTCGGGCTCCATGGCCAGAAGCGCCTGCACGCCGGCGCGCACGATCAGGTTGTCGTCGGCCAGGAAGACGCTGATGGCCCTGTAGGCGTCGCCATGGCCCGAGGCTGTCGGCTGGCGCCACCCCTGGGCGGTGTCGACAGCGGGCACCTCAGGCCCGTTCCTCCCGGCGGTGGCCGGAGCTGAGCGCCACCAGCGCCTGGCGGTCGACCTCGTCGGCCGAGGCGACCGCAAGGGTGCAGTGGGTCACGGCCCGCACCGTCGAGGTGCGCTTACCGCCCTCGAGGGCGGCACGCTCGCCGTGAAGCGAGCCGGGGCCGTACTCGGCCAGGCGCCGGCCGTCCACGTCGACCCGCACCACGCCGTCGAGGACCAGGAAAAGGTCGTCGGCCACCTGTCCCTGCTCGGTGATGGCCGTGCCCGCCTTCACCTTGCGGATCTTGGGCTTGGCCGAGCCACGCATGAGCTGCACCGACAGCTGGCGCTCCAACGCCGTCTCGACCGCTGTGGCGAGAGCGGGGGAGTCGCGCTCCCCCCACGGGCTGTACTTGCCAAAGGCGCGCCGGTACCAAGCAGAGAAGTCGATGGTGCCGCTCTTGGCCGACAGCTTCCCTTCGCCGTCGTACACCCAGTGGCGGGGGAACGGGCTGGCCCCCACCAGCTCGTGGCGCACCGAGCAGTCAGCCCCGATGGTGAGCGCGAGCGTCGTCCAGGCCAAGGGTGCCGAGAACTGGACGAACGGTGCCCGCCGCACCCGGCGCGGAGCGGGAACGCCGGTGCGGCCCCCACAGGTCTGGACGAAAGTGACCTCGGTGTCGCTGACCTCGGGCTCGGGCTGCAGATCGGGCAGGGCGACAGCCTGGAAGGTGGCGGACCTGGGACCCAGGCGCACGGTGGTGGACCCGACCATCCCGCCGCCGGAGCGGCCGAAGTCGACGATGCGCCCGCCCTTCACCTCGATCCAGGCACGTAGCTGGTTGGCGAAGCGGAAGCGGTCCGCCTCCCGCAGCGCCTCGAGGTCGTCCACGACGTCGGGCGGAGGCTCGTCGTAGTGGGCGATGCCCGCCTCGAAGGGCAGCTTGGTGGCCAGGCTGGTGATGGCCTCCGAGGGGATCCAGGAGAGGGAGGTGACCAGGGATTCGATACGCATGACTGCTCCCTCCGCCACGTGGCGTGCTGGGTCCCACGGTACCGGCCCGCTTTGTCCGCAGGAAGGGTGAAGACAAGTGTCCCGGCGGGGGGCTGGCACCCCGGCGCGCTCTCCGGACAGCATCTCCATCTCTCGTTGCCCCGCCAATCATCCCGTCGTCGAACGATATGAGCGCCCTGGCCCCGGGACGCCCAGATCCCTGAGGGCGGCCCGGGCGGCGAAGTAGCCGCACATACCGTGCACACCGCCGCCGGGAGGGGTGGCGGCCGAGCACAGGTACAGGCCCGGCACTGGCGTGCGGTAGGGGTTCCAGCGGACGGCGGGCCGGAACAGCATCTGGCGCACGGTGGCGGCCCCGGCATTGACGTCACCGCCGACGTAATTGGGGTCGTAGCCCTGGAGCTCGGCGGCCGTGCGCGTCACCCGGGCCAGCACCAGATCCCGAAATCCCGGCGCGAAGCGCTCGATCTGGTCCTCGATGCGCTCGGTCATGTCCACGGTCGACCCCGCCGGCACGTGGCAGTAGGCCCACAGGGTGGCACGCCCCTCGGGGGCCCGGCTGGGGTCGGCTACTGCCGGCTGCCCCACGATGCAGTAGGGGCGCTCGGGATGCAGCCCGGCGTTCACCTATCGTTCGCTGCGGGCCACCTCTTCGAAGGTGCCGCACACGTGCAGGGTTCCTGCCTGGCGGCATGCCGGCGCGCTCCAGGGAACGGGACCCGACAGGGCCCAGTCCACCTTGCAGACCCCAGGCCCGTAGCGGTAGCGCCGGAGCTGGCGCCTGTAGCCCGGGGGCAACCGGTCCCCGGCCAGCGTGAGCAGCTGGTCGGGCGAGATGTCGAGCAGCGTGGCCCGGCTGGGCGGGAGCTCGGCCATGTCCCGCACCCGGCTCCCGTTGACAACCCGGCCGCCCAGGGACTCGAGCTCGCCCACCAAGGCCTCGACCACCCGGCCGCTTCCTCCTTCGACCACGGGCCATCCCACGGCGTGAGCGAGCATGCTGAAGAGGAGGGCGAAGGCGCCGGTGAGAGCGCCGGTCATGGGGCGCATGGCGTGAGCGGCGGCACCGGCCAACAGCGCCCGCCCCTCGTCGGTGGCGAAGCCCCGCACCATGACGCTCACGGGCAGCACTCCACGGGCCCCGAAGCGAGCCATGGCCAGGGGACGGCTGGGAACCGAGCGCATGGGCGAGAGGACGGTGGGCACGATGGACGGCACGTCGCGCACCAAAGGACCAAGGAGCCGGCGATAGCGCGCCGCATCGGCCCCCAGGGTCGCCGCCGTCTCCTCCACCGAGGAGACCACTGCTGCTGCCCGGCCGCCGTCGATCGGATGGGCGAAGGCCACCTCTGGCTGGCACAAGCGCACGCCGCGGCCCCGGAGATCGATGCCGTCGAAGAAGGGTGAGGCCAGAAGCAGCGGGTGCACCGACGAGCAGACGTCGTGGTGGAAGCCGGGGAGCGTCAGCTCCGCTGTTCGGCACCCCCCGCCCGGGCTCTCGGCACCCTCGTACACCAGGACCTCGAGACCGGCGCGTGCCAGGGTGACGGCGGCGGCGAGCCCGTTGGGACCGGAGCCCACCACGATCGCATCAGGCACGGCTTGCTCCTGCGCAAGGTGGCGGCGCCTTCAAAGGGCACGGGGCGAACCTCGTCACCGGTCGGCCGCATGACTCCGCACGAACGACGGGGGCGTTGGCCTGATCTCCGACCCGCAAGCAAAGCGGATTCAACTCGACTCCCCACAGGACCGATACTGGTGGTGGGGCCATTAGGCTACGGCAACCGCGGCCCGAGGTCGGAGAGAGCCCCGTGCTTCTGACAGTACTTCTCACGTCGCTCGTGGCTCTCGCTGGCGCCACCGGGCTGCTTGTGGCCCTGGGCCGACGCCTGCATCTCGGGTCGGTACCGGTCTCGGCCCTACTCGCCCTCGCCTTCTCGGCTCTCGCCGCCACGGTTGCCCTGCGCTTGTGGCACCTTCCCTCCACGGACGTGGTGGTGGGAGGGCTGTGGATCGCCCTCGTGTCGTTGGTGGTCATCCTCGCCCGGCCCATGTGGAATCCCGTGGGTCAGCTCTTCTTCGCCACCACCGTGGCTGCAGCCGGAAGCTACTTGGCCCTGGCCGGCTGGCTGACCGTGTCGGGCGTCCTGTCCCCGGCGGCGGCGGTCGGTTCGGCGGGACTGTGGCTCGTCGAGGCGGCTGCTTTTGCGATCACCATCTCCTTCGCCTTCGAGAGCTGCGACGTGGTCTGCCGGGCGCGCTGGACGCGTTCGGTCCCCGCCTTCGACCGCTCGTACCTGCCCAAGGTGTCGCTCCACGTGCCGGCGTACGCGGAGCCACCCGACATGCTGATCGAGACGATCGCATCGCTCGAAGCGCTCGACTATCCCGACTTTGAGATCGTGGTCGTGGACAACAACACGGCCGACGAGGGGCTGTGGCGTCCCGTGGAGCGTTACTGCGCCGGGCGTCCCCGGATTCGTTTCGCCCACGTGAACCCGTGGCCCGGCTTCAAATCCGGAGCCCTCAACCTGGCGCTTCGGGCCCACACCGACCCGGCAGCGGAGATCATCGGCGTGATCGACGCCGACTACATCGTGCGCGCTGAGTACCTCCGCGAGACGGTGGGGTACTTCGTCTCACCCCAGATGGCCTTCGTCCAGACGCCCCAGGACTACCGGGAGTGGGAGGGCGACACCTACTTGACGGCATGTCACGACGCCTACCGGTACTTCTTCGAGACTGCCATGCCGTCGCGCAACGACCGGAACTCCATCATTTTCGGGGGGACGATGGGGCTCATCCGCCGGTCGGTCCTCGAGGAGATCGGCGGATGGGACGAGAGCTGCATCACCGAGGACGCCGAAGCGTCTCTGCGCATCCTGCGTTCGGGCTACGAGGGGTTCTACGTCAACCGCTCGTTCGGACAGGGCATCATGCCCCTGACCTTCGGGGCGCTCAAGCGGCAGATGTTCCGCTGGTGCTTCGGCGGTATCCAGATCCTGCGTCGTCACGGGCGCTCGCTCATGCCCTGGGACCGGCGAGCCGAGAACCGGCTCTCCATGGCCCAGCGCTTCGACTACCTCCTCGGTGGCCTCCAGTGGTTCGGGAACCTGGTCGGACTGGCCTTCACCGTGATCCTGGGCCTGAGCGCGGCCACCTTGCTACTGCTGGGCCGTCTGCCCTTCGGCCCCCTTTTGGGCGCAGCGGTGCTGCTGCCGCTCAGCCTGCTCGTGTCCGGGCTCATCCGGGCCATGTGGGCGCTGCGGGATCGTGCCAATATCTCCTACCGCCGCGCCGGACTCGCCTTTCTCACCTGGCTCTCGCTGTCGTGGACGATCGCCATGGCCTGTCTCCAGGGACTCGCCCGGACAGCCCAGCCTTTCATCCGCACGCCCAAGTGGCGGGGGGAAGGGGGCGTGATCGAAGCCCTGCGGGCAACTCGTGCCGAGTCCACTTTGGCCGCAGCCGCACTGACGACCGCACTCTTCTTCACCTGGAGCGGGCGCGTGGGAGTGCTCGTCGTGCTTCTCTTCGCCTGGCAAGCCGCCGTCTACGCCGCGTCGCCCACGATGGCCTGGCTGAACCAGCGCAGCCACCTGCCGATACGCCTAGAGCGCCTGCGCCGAGCGGACGAGCGACGCGAACGCTTTGGGAGCGTCCGACCTCATCTCGTCCGAGCCGGGCTCGGCACGGTGATAGGTGCCCTGGCTGCCGTGGTCGTGGTGGGATCACTGTCGGCCACCTCAGGAAACGACAATCGCCTGCACCTCGTCTTCACCCCGCCGTCGGACCAACCTCCTGCTGCATCGACGGGATCGAACCCAACGAATTCTCCCGGCTCGACCACGAAGGCGCCGGGTGCCACAGGAACCGGCTCGTCCCGTCCGGCTCTTACGCACGGCTCGGTGTCCTCGGGAACACCGGGATCGGGTGCGGCAGGCGCCGGCACGACGACCACGACGCCTGCGGGCGCCGGCACGACGACCACGACGGCAACGAACAGCGCTGGCTCGAGCACGACGACGACCCGCCCCGGAGCGACGACGACCAGCCGACCTGCCGTGACGACCACCACCCATCCGGGCGCGACAACGACGACTCCCCCCAGCACCGTCCCGAGCCAGGCGACAACGACGACGAACGCCCATCAGCCCTGACCGCATCGCCGACCCGGGTACGAACATCGACAGTGAGGTCCTAATCATCGGCTGCGGCGCCTAGTGTGCCCCCATGGACCCCGACGCCTATCTCGAGGCGATCGAAAGGGAATCGGCTGCCTTTGCCGGTGCGCTGGCGGACAACCCCGACGCGTCTGTGCCCACCTGTCCGGGCTGGCGCGTGGCCGACCTGGGCGTGCACCTGGGCGTGATCCACCGGTGGGCGGCCGAGATGGTGAGGTCGGGTGCCATCGAGCGCCCAGAGAACCGGGAGGGGCGCTTCAGAGTGGAACCCGACGACCCCAACCTCGGCGAATGGTTTCGGGCGGGCGCCCGACAGCTCGTCGATGTGTTCAGATCCTGCCCGCTCGATCGGCCGGTCTGGAGCTGGGTGCCCAACGCCACGGCCGCGTTCTGGCGCCGGCGACAGGCTCATGAGACCACCGTTCACCGTTGGGACGCGCAAGCGGCGACGGGGACGCCTCAGCCCATAGAAGCGACGCTTGCTGCCGACGGGGTGGACGAGGCGTTGACCGTCTTCGCTGTTGGCCGGGCTCGCGCCCGCTCAAGGCGGGTTGGCAAAGGCGAGTCCTTTCATTTCCATTGCCTTGACACTTCCGGGGAATGGACCGTCCGTTTCGAAGGTCAGGGAATTGATGTACAGGCCGAGCACGCCAAGGCGGACGTGGCGCTTCGAGGGCCAGCGTCGGACGTGATGCTGTTCCTATGGGGGCGACGACCGGCCCACGGGCTCGACATCGTGGGGAACTCCGCCTTGCTGGAGCGCTGGTTCGACTTCGTCCCAGCCACCTAAACCGGGCACCCGGGCGAGGTTGCGGACACCTGGGCGAATAACTTCCGCCGACAAGGTGTCCGCTATGCTCGCAGGTCAGAACCCGAATGCTCGGGGACGTAGCTCAGCTGGAAGAGCACCTGCTTTGCAAGCAGGGGGTCGTGGGTTCGAGTCCCATCGTCTCCACCAGTGAGGTCTTCACGTTTCACCGTGAACCCTCTTCACGTTTGGGACTGCGTCATCGTGCCACGGCGGTGTGACGCTCGTCGCGGCCACCTGAAGCCGGCTGCGATAGCGGTCGACCGTCGCTC
>JBJKRZ010000066.1:0-2728 GCA_046704365.1 Acidimicrobiales bacterium
ACTCTCGACACTCCTTTCGGACCTCCGCTGCACGCTCAACAAGAGCGCACAGCATCAGCCAAATGTCTGCGAGAGGTGGGGCCAGTTGAAGCGTCGACAGTGGGGCCAGTTCAGATGTCGACTCTCAACCCTGGCGATCATTAAGGTCAACTGGGACGAGCGGCGGGACTACATCGGCAACTTCGTGCCGTTGGTCGCGCATTGCCTGCGCGAGTCAGGCGCCAAGGCAGCATCAGTGCCTGAGCTCCAGGAGAGCGTGCTTACCGCGTTCGGCCTCCGGATTCCTCAGGGCGCGCTCCAGACAATTCTCCACCGGGCGGCGCGCGAGGGCCTGGTGAGCCGCAGCCACAGTGTCTACGAACCGACCGAGCGCCTGACGGAGGTCAACCTCAATCCCGCTCGCGACAGCGTGCTGCGCCAGCACCATCACCTCGTCCAGAGGCTGGTCGAGTTCGCCGCCGACAATGGCCGGGACTGGTCGGAGGAAAAGGCGGAGCAAGCGCTGCTGGGATACGTCGAGACGCTGGCCGCGCCGATCCTCGGGGTCGTCGTTGACGGCGATCCGGTTGTCGACCTACCGGCTGCCGGGACCGACGGTTCGGCTTTGGTCAGCGGGTTTGTGCTCCAGCTCGTTTCACAGGAGCCACAGGCGTTCGAGTACCTGGAGACGGTCGTCAAGGGGTCGATGCTGGCCAACATCCTGTACTTCCCGGAGGCGTTCACCAGCGGGAAGCCGAGGCTCACAGGTATGTCGGTCTACCTCGACACGCCGATCGCTCTCCGTGTCCTTGGGTACGCCGAGGAACACTACCGCGCTCCCGCGATGGAGATGGTCGAGCTGCTGGAGACACAAGGTGCGAAGTTCAATATTTTCGACCACACGTTGAGGGAGATCGAGGGCGTCCTGGACAGCGCCGCCGCGACCTACCGAAGGGGGCGCCCGGGAGAGGTGCCGGGGGATGTAGTCGACTTCTTCGCCAGCGAGGAGATGACAGCCAGCGACGTGGAGGCGATGATCGCCACCCTGAACAGCCGGCTCGCCCAGCACTCGATCGATGTCGTCGCTGCCCCGGCCCAGACCGAAGCGCTGGCGGTTGACGAGACGACGCTGGAGCAACAGCTGAGCCAGGAGGTGGGCTACCGTCGCCGGGAGCCGCTGCTACGGGACCTGGACTCGCTGACCGGAATCCACCGCATTCGGGACGGACAGCCGAGGAAGCGGATCGAGCGGAGCGAGGCTGTTCTCGTGACCTCCAACTATCCGCTCTGCCGTGTTGCCCAAGGCTTCTTCAAGGACGCGCAAGGTCGAGCCGGGTTCCCGCTGTGCATGCTTGACTCCCGCCTGGCCAGTCTGGCCTGGCTGATGAACCCGGTGCAGGGCGATGATCTGCCCCGAAAGCAGATCATCGCCACGAGTTACGCCGCGCTGAATCCTCCGGAGTCGGTCTGGCGTAAGTATTTGGCCGAGGTCCGTCGGCTGGCCGAGCATGGTGACCTGACTGATGATCAGGTGGTGCTGCTCATCTTCTCGCCGGAGGCGCGGTTCGCTCTCCTCGATAGCACTAACGGTGATCCGACTACCTTCACCGAGGGAACCGTGGCCCAGATCCTTGAGCGCGCCCGTGCAGCCGCTCGCGCCGAGGTGAAGGCGGAGCTGGAGGACGAGCGGCGCCACAGGCAACAGGCGGACCAACGCCGAGAGGCGGCCGAGCAGGCCATGGCGGCCGAGCAAGCGCGCGCTGCCCAGGCCGTGGCACAAACCGCGGCCGTCACCCATGCTCATGCCATTCACGTCAAGGACCTGTCGCGCACGACCGCCCGGATCATCGGTTGGGCGGTCTATAGCCTGGTCTTCGCGCTCGTCGTGGCCGGCGGGGGCTTCGCCACCACTGGCCTATTCCCAGAGAGCTGGTCTCAGGCGGTGCCGTTCGTGGCCTGGTTCGCGATCATCATGTTCGTGCTGGTCGGCCTAGCCGGCATGGCATGGGGCTTCTCCCTTCGTTCGATTGTTGACGGAGCTGAGAACCTGCTGCACCAGCGGATAGAACGCCGGCTCTCCCGCGTCCTGAGCCCGCCCGATCAGCAGCACGCGACTCGGGATCAGTAGCCGTAGCGTGCCGGGTGCCGGGTCGTTCGGACCCGGATCATCCCTATCTGAAGTCTCGCGGGGGTGACGCTCGGGGCTTTTCCACCCGCGAGGGTCCCAGCGCCCCGGAGACTGCGACTTTTCCATTGCGGCACGTGCGCCGCAGTCTTCATCGGCTGGTGAGGCGAAACGGCGGACGATTCCCGTTTCGTGAGCCCGATCGTGCCAACGCTAACAGCCGGCGTCGCCGGACGATCGCGATCCCGGCATGCGATCGCCGGCTCGGCCACGACCAGCGCGATCCGGTTGCGACAACTCGCTGGCACGTTGCAAGGACGTTGCGACCGGAGGCATCCGGGATCGCCATCGCGCCGCCCTGGGTCGTCGCGCGATCGCTTCCCTGATTCGGCGTCCTCGGGGGTCGGTGATCAGTTCACCACGAACGCGATCGCCATCTCTGCCTCGCTCGGCGCGATCGCTTCGGCTACACCCGCATCCCGGGCCGAGGCTGGTGCTAGCCCGGATCGTGCAGTAAGGGTCTGAGCGCGGCAGGGAATCCGTGTTCGACGGGCTGGCGTGGGTGCCGGGCGACGGCTGGCGGGAGATCGGCGTGAGCAGGACGCGGTCGCGGGTTCTTGGGGC
>JBJKRZ010000067.1:0-4919 GCA_046704365.1 Acidimicrobiales bacterium
GTCGACGACGAGCACGCGCCCCAGCTTCGCGCCGGGCGCCCAGGGAAACTGTGAGACATCCGAACGAGTGACGCCTTCGGCCGCGCCTTGTGCGACTGGGTGGGAGGCGGCAGCGAACCGGAGCTGCACGAGCGCCACGACGGGTACCTCGAGGTAGGCGCCGGACCCGAGCTGTACCTGGCTCCCTTCGATCGTTGGCCGCCGACCGAGCGCAGGTGCATGCGCTACGTGAAGGGCCGGGTGCTCGACGTCGGCTGTGGAGCGGGGAGGGTCTCGCTGCACCTCCAGCAGCGCGGTGCCGAGGTCACCGCTCTCGACGCCTCGCCCCTGGCCCTTCGGGCGGCGCGCACACGGGGCGTGCGCAGGCTGCGGCGCGCCGGCGTCGAGTCCTTGGGCGACGAGCTGGCCGACTTCGCCACGGTGGTGCTCTTGGGCAACAACGTCGGGATCTTCGGCACTCCCGAGCGCCTGCGCAGCTGCCTGGCGGAGTGGTCCACGCGCATGGCGCCCGGGGCCAGGATCCTGGCCGAGAGCACGAGCCCCTACGGTGGCTCGGCGCCCCTGGTGGACGCCGAGCTGCGGCGCGCCAACCGCCGGCGCTCGCTCATGGCCGGGCAGCTGCGCCTGCGCATCCGCTACCGCGCCCTGGCCACCGACTGGTTCGACTGGCTCTTTCTGTCCCCCCAGGAGCTACGTGGGCTCGTGCGGGGCACGGGTTGGTCGCCCGTCACCGTCGTGGCCGAGGGCGACCAGGAGCCCTTCGTCGCCGTGCTCGAGAACGGAGGGCGCTGAGGCCGGCTCAGCGGCAGTCGGCGCACACGCCGACCAGGTCGAAGCGGTGCTCGGTGACCTCGAAGCCGGTGGCGGCACGAGCCGCCTCGTCGAGGGCGCGCTCCAGGCGGGGCGAGGGGACGACGTCGGCCACCTTGCCGCAGGTGGAGCACACGATGTGGTGATGGTGACCGGCGAGATCCTCGGCCAGCTCGAAGCGGCTGTGGTCGCCCGGCGCGCTCACCCGGCGGGCCACCCCGGCGTCGATGAGGACCGAGATGTTGCGGTAGGCGCTCGACTGCGACAGCCCCGGGCTCGTGCCCAGGATCTCGGGCATCGTGAGGGGGCGGCCGGCCCCGGCCATGGCCTCCACCAGGACGCGGCGCAGTCGCGTGTAGCGCTGGTCGGCCCCGGCCAGGCGCAGGGCCACCTCGGCGTCGAGCTGGCGGTCCACGCCGCCGAGCCTAGCGGCGGCCCTCCGAACTAGAAATGAGAACCATTCCTGATAGGCTCCATGCCATGGACCGCTCGCCCCGACTCGCCCGCCTGGTGGCCCTGGCCGGCCTGGCCCTGGGCTCAGGGGTGCTGTCCTCGGCGTGCACCTCGACGGGGCCCGCCGCCACGCCCGGCGCAGTGAGCGCCGTGGGCGCCGAGAGCCAGTACGCCGACGTCATCTCCCAGATCGGCGGACGGTACGTGAAGGTCGTCGCCATCGAGCGCAATCCCAACACCGACCCTCACGCTTTCGAGGCCAGCCCCACGGTGGTCCAGGCGGTGTCCTCGGCCGACCTCGTCGTGCAGAACGGGCTGGGCTACGACAGCTTCATGGAGCGGATCGAGGCGGCCCAGCCCTCCGCCGCTCGCCGGGTGATCGACGTCCAGCAGCTGCTGGGGCTGCCCAAGAGCACGCCCGACCCCCACCTGTGGTACGACCCCGCCACCATGCCGGCCGTCGCCGGGGCCGTCGCCCACGACCTCGAGAAGATCGATCCCGCCCATGCCCCGGCCTTCGCTGCCAACCTGGCGGCCTTCGACAGCTCGCTCGTGCCCTGGAACGAGGCCTTGGCGGCGCTCAAGGCGGCCTACGGCGGGACGGCCGTGGCCACCACCGAGCCGGTGGCCGACTACATGCTCCAGGCGGCGGGACTGGACAACCTCACCCCCTTCGTGTTCCAGGCCGACGTCATGAACGGCGTGGACCCCTCGCCCCAGGACGTGAGCGTGGAGCGTGACCTGCTCAGCGGTCACAAGGTGAAGGTGTTCGTGTACAACGAGCAGGTGACCGACTCGCTCACCACGTCGCTGGCTTCGCTGGCCCGCAGCGAGGGCATTCCGGTGGTGGGCGTGTACGAGACGATGCCCACCCCCGGCTACCACTACCAGAGCTGGATGGTGGCCGAGGTGCAGGCTCTCCACAAGGCCCTGGCCGACGGCGTGTCGACCACCCGCCTGTGACGGCGCCGGGCGCGCCCGGCGCTCCCGTGGCCCGCCCGGGGCCTTTGGCCCTGGAGGTGGAGGGCGTGGGGGTGTGGCTCTCGGGCAGGGAAGTGCTGCGCGACGTCTCCTTCGCCCTCCGGCCCGGCGAGCTCACCGGGCTCATCGGCCCCAACGGGGCCGGCAAGACCACGCTGCTGCGGGTGGTGCTCGGGCTGCAGCGCGCCCGGCACGGAAGGGTGACGCTCCCTCCGGCAGCCGCCTCGGGGCGCCCGGCGGCGGTGGGGTACGTGCCGCAGAAGATCGTCCTCGACCCCGAGATGCCGCTGCGGGCCCGCGACGTGGTGGCGCTCGGGCTCGACGGCAACCGCCTGGGCATCCCGCTGCGAAGGCGTCGGCGGCGGCAGCCGGTGGACGAGATGCTCGAGGCCGTGGGGCTGTCGCCCCTGGCCGACGCCCGGGTGGGGGCCATGTCGGGGGGTGAGCAGCAGCGCGTGCTCATCGCCCATGCACTGGTGAGCCGCCCACGGCTGCTGCTTCTCGACGAGCCGCTGGCCAACCTCGACCTGCACGCCGCCCAGGAGGTCGTGGACCTGCTGTCGCGCATCGCCAAGGACCAGGGCGTCGCCGTGCTCGTCTCCGCCCACGACATGAACCCCTTGCTGCCGGTGATGGACGGCATCGTCTACGTCGCCGGCGGCCGGGCGGCGAGCGGGAGCACGGAGCAGGTGGTGCGCTCGGAGGTGCTGAGCGCGCTGTACGGGCACCACGTGGACGTCCTGCGGGTGCACGGCCGCGTCATCGTGGTGGCCGGCCAGCCGGGCGCCGAGACGACAGGCGAGGGCCACGGAGGCGACGACCACGGGCACGACCACCTGGAGACGCCCGACGAGCCCGGCATCTTCTCCATCAGGTGATGCGCCGATGAACGGGCCGTTGCACGTGGTGTTCGAGCCAGGCTTCTTCTCCAGCGCCACCGTGCACTGGGCGCTCGTGGTGGGAACGCTGGTGGCGGCCGTCACGGGGATGGTGGGCACCTTCACCGTCCTGCGGGCCCAGTCCTTCGCCGGGCACGCCCTGGGGGAGCTGGGCACCACCGGCGGCTCGGCCGCCCTGCTGGCGGGGACGAACCCACTCGTGGGCTTCGTGGGCATCGCCGTGGTCTCGGCGGCGGTCATCGAGGCCTTGGGCCTGCGGCGGGCCCGTACCAGGGACTTGGCAACGGGCCTGGTGCTCGGGGGCGGGCTGGGGCTGGCGGCCCTGCTGCTGTACCTGGGCACCACCTCGTCGACGACCACCGGCGCCTCGGTCACCATCCTGTTCGGCTCACTGTTCGCCAACAGCACCGCCGTGTTCCCGAGCGTCCTGGTGCTGAGCGCTGTGGCCCTCGCCCTGATGGTGGGCTGCTACCGCATGCTGCTGCTCGGCTCCCTCGACACCGACCTCGCCGCCGCCCGGGGCGTCCCGGTGCGGGTGATCGGCATGGCGTATCTGCTCGCCCTGGCTTTAGCCGTCTCCCTGGCAGCCGAGACGATCGGGGCGGTGCTGGCCACCGCCCTGCTCGTGGGACCGCCGGCCACCGCCCTGCGCCTCACCTCCCGGCCCGGAAGGGCTGTGCTCTACGCCATGGCCATCGGGGCGCTGTCGTGCTGGCTCGGCGTGCTGCTCGCCTACGACAGCTACTACTGGCCTCCGGCCCACCACGGATGGCCGGTGAGCTTCATGATCGTGGCGCTCGTGTTCGTCTTCTACGTGGTAAGCGACCTGGCGCGCCCGTTGCGTGTTGCCGGCGACCTCGAGCGCCGTGCCAGGCGCCGGCGAGAGCACGAGCGGCGAGGCTGATGTTCAGCGGCTACATGCTCGACACCTGGGCGGCGGCCTCCATGGTGGCCGTGGTGGCGGGCGTCATCGGGTTCTTCGTCGTGCTGCGCGGTTCGGCCTTCGTCGCCCACGCCATTCCCCACGGTGCCTTCGGCGGGGCGGCGGGCGCCTACCTGCTCGGTGTGAACACGTTGTACGGGCTGGGCGCCTTCGCCGCCGCCGGGGCCATGGGCATCGGGTGGCTGGGGCGCCGGGGACGCCACGACGTGGTCACGGCCCTGTCGCTCGTGGTCATGTTGGCCCTGGGCGGCCTCTTCCTGTCGTGGAGCTCGGAGTACTCCGCCGAGGTGTACTCGTTGCTCTTCGGCGAGGTGCTGGGCGTGGCGCGCAGCCAGCTCCTGCCCATCGCCGGGCTGGGCGTCGCCAGCCTGGGGGCCGTGGCCCTGTTGTACCGGCGCTTGCTGCTCGTGTCGGTGCTGCCCGAGGTGGGCCAGGCACGAGGTCTCGACGGCGTCCGCCTGGAGACGGCGTTCCTGCTCGTGGTGGCCCTGGCCACCACCATGACCGTCCCGGTGGTGGGCGCCTTCCTCGTGTTCTCCCTCACCATCGCCCCCGCCGGTGCGGCACGGTCGCTCGTCGACAGCCCCGGGCGGGCCATGGCGGCCTCAGTGGGCATCGCCCTGGCCACCGTGTGGCTGGCGGTGGCCCACTCCTACGTGACGGACTGGCCCGTCGGCTTCTTCGTGGGCGTGACCGGCGTCGCCGCCTACGCCGCATCCCGGGGCTGGGTTCTGTGGCGCGGGAACCGCCGGCGCCGCAGCCGCCGGCGCTCACGCCACGTCCCGGCCGCCACGGCGTGGTGAGCAGAACCCCCGGCGACATCACCGCTCGCC
>JBJKRZ010000068.1:0-3004 GCA_046704365.1 Acidimicrobiales bacterium
GCCCGGTGCGCACACCACCACTGCGTCCGTCCCGTCGATGGACAGGGCGGCGGCCTGGGCCCATTGGATGCCGGGGCGGGGGACGAGGACCAGGTGGTCGAGGTCGATCCCCAGCTCGGCCAGGGCCAGGACACCCACGTCGGCAACCCCCACAGCGGCGCACCACGAGCCCCGGGTGGTGGCCGCCGCCACCAGGGAGAAGGCCAAGGTGCTGGCTCCGCCCGCCGTGGCCCGCCCACCGCCCGGGCCGCTGGCGGGACCGGCGGCCACCTCCACCACCGCCCCCCGGGGCAGCCCTCCGCCCGGGAACAGAGGACCGAGGGCGGGGAGCAGCGCCAGGAGCTGGTGGCGGCTGTCGGAAGTGGGGCGGACCCGGGCGTACATCGCTGTGTCGATGCCGGTCGGGGAGGAGATCGCCATCGAGCCGAGGATAGCGAACATATGTTCGCCATGCTCCGGTGAGGGCGCTGGCGGCTGACCGGTCGATCAGCGCCCCGGGTCCCTGCCCGGGTCCCTGCCCGGGTCCCTACCCGGGTCCCTGCCCGAGGACCTGCCCGAGGAGCGGTCCTCGCCTCGGGCTTGCTCGGCCGGCCGGCCCACTTGCCGACCACCGGGCCTCTCCATTCCGTCGACCATCGACCTCCACGGTTCGTGGGCGAACCAGGGAGTGAGACGCACCCATTGCACGGTGTTGCGCTCGTCCACCAACACCGCCATCCCGGTCATCCCGCGCCCCGCCAGGTCGACGGGGAGGCGGGGCAGCCGGCGCGTGGCCGTGGTGACGGTGGGACCCGGCGCCGCCGGCACCTGGCTGTAACCCCCCCGAACGATGACCTCGAGGAGACGTCGTCCCACGCCCGTCCCGGGGGGTGACGCCGGCGCGCTCACCGAGCGCGTGATCACCTCCTCGTCACCGGCCAGCGCCGACAGAGCCTGCAAGGTGCGCACGTCACCGATCCCCGGCAGCACCACCGTGTTGCCGAAGAGCGAGAGGAAGCCGTCGGCCGCCGCACCCCACCGACCCCGCGCCTGCGACAGGTCTTGCAGGCAAGCCAACGTCAAGAGGCCCTGGCCACCTCCTTCGCTCACCATCGACGGCAGTTCGGGCACGGGTGCGATGTTGGCCACTTCGTCGAGCGCCAGTACCACCGGCGCCCGACGAAGGTCCTCACCACCGTGCTGTGCATGCCTGGCGTAGGCGGCAGCCCGAACCTCGGCGAGCAGGCCGACGACCATGGGCGCCAAGGCCGCTTGATGGCGGCCGGTGGCGCACACGTACAGCGTGGACGACGACCCGCAGAAGGCGGCGGCGTCGAAATCCGGGTCGACGGTGCTGGCCAGCGCCGCCTTGCCGCGGTAACCCGAGAGGACACCCGAGGCCGTCGACCAGATCCCGCTCTTCTCGCGTTCGTCGGTGGCGGCGATCCCGGCCAACAGGTCGGCGGCGACGGCGGCGTCGGAGTGGTCGAGGACGTCGATGGCCCTCGAGGCTTCTCGCCGGTCGACCCAGCGCAGCACGGTGGGGAGCGGCTCCCCCGACAGGGCGGCGGCGTGCAGGAGCGTGGACAGCAGGGCCTGGGCGCGCTCGTGCCAGTGATCGGCGTGCGAGGTCGCTGTCCCGGGCTCCGTCAAGGTGGCGCCCACCAGCGCGTCGGCCACCATCCTCGCTTCGTCCCACTGGTGGCACGCCGTGACCGGCGACCATCGCACTGGTCGTACCCCCGGCGGCACGGGCACCGTGTTGCTGGGGTCGTAGAGCAGGCACTCGCCGAGCTGGCTTCGCCATGGGGCGGTGACCCCGAGTACGTCCGGCTTGGTCGAGGTGGAGACCACTGCACCGGGAGCGGCCAGAACGGTGGGCACCACCAGCGAGGACGTCTTGCCCGACCGGGGCGGGCCCAGGACCAGCACGGAGTGCTCCTCGGGCGCCCAGGCGGGGCCCAGGGTGCCTGCACCCAGGTAGAGGCGGGTGGGGGAGGGGGCGGGAGGTGAGGGCGGAGGCCCGCTCACGGGCGCTCCGGAGCGAAGCTCGGCCGCCCGTGGCGGACCCGCAGGGTGCCGGCGACACCGAGCCGTTCGAGTGGGTCCCGAGCGCTGTCGGGTCCGGTGCGGGGGTGGTGGCGACGCAAGGTGACGATGCGTCCCACGTGTGCTCCGAGCGTAACGGTGAGCTCGATCCGCACGTCACCCTCTTCGGTTTCCTCGGCGTCGACGACGACGACGTCGTAGGTGCCGTCGGGCAATGTCGCCATGCGCCAAGAGCCTTGCAGGATGTGTTTGCCGCGTACATAGCCAAATGGATCACCACTTCGCCGGCACTCGCGAGGGCAGCGACGTGCGGTGACGCGATGCGCTATTGGATCGCTGCGCGGGCGAAATGCTTGACCTGCGCTCTCCCATCCTCTTTGATTGTTGAGATTGGAAATTGGCTGGAGGAGCATGTGAGCAACTCGGGGCACTTCGTCGCGAGGTGCGCAGTCCGTCGCCCGCAGGGCGCGGTGCTGTGTCCGCCGCTGGCGCATGTGTGCCCGGGACGACGATTTCGGCGTCCGTCGCCCTTTCACAGATCTGCCGCTGCGGCGGCACGTCCACCCGCCGGTGCGGTCCGCCGGCCGGTGGCGAAAGTCGTCAGGCGAGCCCCGGTCGCTTCGGCCGGACGGTGAGCTTCGGCGAGCAAAGCAGCAAGCACAACGGCAAAGAAGGCCGCAAGGTGAGCCCCGGCGAGGAAAGCCGCAAGGTGAGCCCCGGCGAGGTAAGCAACAAGAGATCGGCCAGTAGGCCGTAAGGAGGCATGCAGAATGCCAGTGAAGCGGGCCACAGCAAGGAAGACCGCCAAACGGCGGGCTCCCGCCAAGAGGGCGGCCGCCAAGCGCGCTCCGGCGAAGCGGACCACCAAGAGGGCGGCCGCCAAGCGGACCACGGCGAAGCGGACCACGAAGCGGGCTCCGGCCAAGCGCACCGCCAAGCGGACCACAGCGCGCAAGGCCGCCAAGCGGACCACTGC
>JBJKRZ010000069.1:0-6926 GCA_046704365.1 Acidimicrobiales bacterium
GCTCATGATCGTGGGCCTGTGGCTCGTGTCTCACGCCAAGGCCCTGCACAACTCCGGGAGTACGGGCACCGTGCCGGCAGCGGCGCTCGGTGCTCCGGGCAGCGCCGGCATCGGCTGACGCCAGCTCACGGGGCGCTCCGGCTCTAGTGCTCGCTGGCGTCGCCACCTTCGTCGCCGCGCTCGTCACGTAGGTAGCGCTCTAGCTCGGCGGCGAGCTCGTCACCGGTGGGGACCTGTCCCAGGTCGAGGGGGTTCCCCTCGGCGATGTCGACGTTGCGCTCGAGCTGGTGGACCAGCCGGTCGTGGTCCTCGCTCTTGGTGATGAGCTCGTCCACCTGCTGGCGAGCGGTGTCGGCGGCGGTGTGCAGCTCCGTGGTGTCGATGGACAGGCCCGCCACGCTCGCCAGACCGTCGAGCAGCGCAGCGCTGGCGGCCGGGAAGGCCATGCCCGAGACGTAGTGGGGCACCCTGGCCCACAGCCCCACGGCGGGGATGCCGGCCTTGCCCAAGGCCAGCTCGAGGGCTCCCCACACGCCCGAGGGCACGTCGATCTCCCCCTGCACGACCCCCACCGAGGGGACCAGCTCGGCCGATTCGGGCGGGGCGGTGGCGGCCAGGCGGATGGGTCTGGTGTGGGGCGCCGGCGCCGGGAAGGCACCCAGGCCCACCGCCATGCGCACGCCGAGGAGCTGGGCCAGCTCCACCACGTCGGCCACGAAGCTGTGCCAGCGGAAATCGGGCTCGGGTCCCACCAGGTAGCAGATGTCCGACCCCGCTCGGTCCGTGCCCAGGCGCAGCTGGATGAGCGGCCAGGTGAGGCCCTCGTTCACCCCGTGGGCGATGTGGGCAACCGGCCGCCGAGCACGTTGGTCGATGAGCGATTCGCCGTCGAAGGTGGCGAGGAGCTCGGTTGCCTCGGCCGCCAAGAGCGCCGAGATGGCGCCGTCGGCCCCCAGCCCGGCGTCCACCCAACCCTCGAGCGCCACCACCATCACCGGGTGCTCGGGCTGCCGCGCCCCATGACGCTGGTACAGGCTCACCGTCCGACCGGCGCCGTCACCGGGCCTCCAAGGTGGCCAGGGCCGTCTCGGCCAGCGTCACGACGCTGCGCCCGAAGCCGTCGACGCTCGAGCGGTCGCCGGCGGCGGCTCCGCCGACGTAGCGGGCGTAGACGCCTTGGAGGATGCAGGCCAGCTTCCAGTACCCGAAGGCCACGTAGTAGTCGAGATGCGACAGGTCGCGCCCCGAGCGGGCGGCGTACACACTGCGCATCTCCGCCCGGGACGGGAAGCCGGGAAGGGTGGTGGGCGTCACCCCGATCAGGGCGGCGGTGTCGCCCGGCTCGGTCCAATAGACCATGAGCAGGCCCATGTCCGCCAGCGGGTCACCAAGGGTGCAGATCTCCCAGTCGAGCACGGCACGCACCTCGCCGTCGTCGTCCAGGACGGTGTTGTCGAGCCGGAAGTCGCCGTGGACGATGGTGCTGGAGGACTGCTCGGGGACCTGTGCCGCCAGCCGGTCGTGCACGGCGTCCACGACGCCGGCCGTGTCGATGCCGTCGTCGACGGTCGAATTGCCGAACTGCTCGTGCCAGCGCCGGAGCTGTCGCTCGATGTAGCCCTGGCGCTTGGCGAAGTCGCCCAGGCCTACGGCGTCCACGTCCACGGCGTGCAGCTTGGCCAGGGTCTCGGCCAGCGAACGCCCGGCGCGGGCTCGGGCCTTCTCGTCGAGGACCGAAGCCGCCGCCTCGGCGTCGCGAACGACGTGGCCCTCCACGAACTCCATCACGTAGAACGGAGCCCCGTTCACCTCGGGGTCCTGGCACAGGCCGAGGGTGCGCGGCACGGGCACGTCGGTGGGCCCCAGGGCGGTGATCACCCGGTGCTCCCTGGCCATGTCGTGGGCCGTGGGGAGCACGTGGCTGAGGGGTGGCCGGCGCAGGGCGTAGCGACGGCCGGAGGCGTCGGTGACCTCATAGGTCAGGTTGGAGCGGCCACCGGCGACGAGCGAGAAGGAGAGCGGGAGCTCGGCACCGGGCACGCAGCGGGCGAACCAGTCCGACACCCGACCGGCGTCGATGCCCTCGACCCGACCGACGTCGACTCCCTCGACCATGGTTGGACCATACCGTCCACCCGGTAGCCTCGTGGGGGTGATCGACGTCACCGACACCACCTTCGAGCACGAGGTCATCGAGCGCTCGGACCAGGTCCCCGTGGTGGTCGACCTGTGGGCACCCTGGTGCGGGCCGTGTCGCACCCTGGGCCCGATCCTGGAGAAGGTCGTGGGGGACACTGCGGGCGCCGTGGAGCTGGTGAAGGTGAACGTCGACGAGAACCCTCGGGTGGCCGCCACGTTCCAGGTCCAGTCCATCCCGGCCGTGTACGCCCTGCGGGACCGCAAGGTGGTGGACGGCTTCGTAGGCGCCCTGCCCGAGGCGCAGGTGGCCGAGTTCGTGTCCCGCCTGGCCCCGCTGCCCTCCGAGGCCGACCAGCTCGTGGCCGCCGGCGACGAGGCGTCGCTGCAGCGGGCCCTCGAGCTCCAGCCCGACCATCCGGGTGCCGTGGTGGCCCTGGCCCGGCTCCTCCTCGATCGGGGTGACAGCGCGGGGGCCCTCGAGCTGCTGGCCCGCATCCCCGAGACGCCCGAGGGGCGTCAGGTGGCGGCCGAGGCCCGGTTGTCGGCTTCCAACGTGGAGGTGTCGGCGGACGGCATCGACCAGCGGCTCGACGCCCTCCTCGATCGGGTGAAAGAGGACGAGGCGGCGCGCCAGGAGTACCTGGACCTGCTCGAGACCCTGCCTGCCGGCGACGAGCGAGCCGGCACCTACCGCAAGGCACTGGCCACCCGCCTTTTCTGAGCGATCGCCTATCGTCGCCGGGTGCACCTTCGCCTCGGTGACCGGATCTACGACCTGCGCACCCGCGTGCTCGTCATGGGCATCTTGAACCGCACGCCCGACTCCTTCTACGACCATGGGGCCACCTTCACCCTCGACGCCCTGCTCGAGCGGGCCGAGCAGCTGGTCGCCGAGGGAGCCGACATCCTCGACGTGGGCGGGGTGAAGGCCGGCCCCGGACCCGAGGTGGGCGAGACAGAGGAGATGGAGCGGGTGGTGCCCGCCGTCGAAGCCCTGTGCCGGCGCTTCGAGGTGCCCGTGTCCGTCGATACGTGGCGGGCCTCGGTGGCCCGGGCCGCCTACGGGGCGGGGGCCATCGTGGGCAACGACATCAGCGGTTTTGCCGACCCCGCCTACCTCGCCACCGCCGTCGAGGCGGGGGCCTCGGTGGTCGCCACCCACATCCGCCTGGCGCCCCGTGTTCCGGACCCCGAGCCCGAGTACCACGACCTGGTGGGGGAGGTGTTGGCCTTTCTGGCCGGGATCGCCCGCCGGGCGCTCGAAGCGGGGATGACGCCCGACCAGGTGGTGCTCGACGCCGGCCTCGACCTGGGCAAGACCGCCGAGCAGTCCCTCGAGCTCTTGCAGGCCTCTGACCGCCTCGCCTCCCTGGGCCATCCTGTGCTGCTGTCCGCTTCCAACAAGACCTTCCTGGGCAAGCTCCTCGACCTGGGCATAGACGAACGCCGTGAGGCGTCCATCGCCGCCCTGGCTGTCGGCGTGGCGCTGGGGTGCAGGCTGGTGCGCGTCCACGACGTGGCCGGGGCTCGCCAGGCCTGCGACGTGCTGTCGGCAGTCATGGAGGCCCGATGAGCCCTGAGACCCGATGAGCCCGGGGGCCCGATGAGCCCGGGGGCCCGGTGAGCCCGGCCGGCGCTGGTGGCGGACCGGCATCCGCGGCATATCTGGTGCGCGGTGACGACGCGTCACTGGTGGCCCAGGCCCTCTCCGACGTCGTCGCCGAGGTGCTCGAAGGGCGCGACCCCGATACCGCGGTGGAGGAGCACGGCGCCGCCGGTGAGGACATCGACGTCGACAGGGCGGTGGACGCCCTCGCCACGCCCCCGTTCCTGATCGACCGTCGGGTGGTGGTGGTACGCGATGTCGGGCGCCTCGTTGCCGCCGACGCCACCCGCTTCGTGGCGTGGCTGGAGGAGCCCGTGCCCGGCGTGGTGCTCGTCCTCGGAGGCGGTGGGGGGAGCATCCCCTCGGCGCTCGACAAGGCCGTGGGGCGCGTCGGGACGGTGGTGGACGCCAGCGCCGGCACTGGGCGGGCCCGCTCCCAGTGGCTCACCGAACAACTGCGTCAGGCACCCGTCCGCCTCGACGCCCGGGCCGCGGCCGCCTTGGGCGAGCACTTGGGCCAGGACCTCGGCCGCCTGCGCGGGTTGCTCGCTTCGCTCGCCGCTGCCTACGGGGAGGGGGCGAGCATCGACGAGCAGCGCCTGGCACCGTTCCTGGGGGAAGCGGGGTCGGTGGCGCCCTGGGACCTCACCGACGCCATCAACGCCGGCGACGCCCGGGGAGCCTTGGCGGCGCTGGGCCGGATGCTGGGCGCCGGTGGCATGCACCCGCTGGCCGTGATGGGGGTTCTCCATCGCCACGTGCAGGCCATGTTGCGCCTGGACGGGTCTTCGGCGACCACGCCCGAGGAGGCGGCCGCCCTCATCGGCGCCCGCAGCGTCTACCCGGCCCGCAAGGCACTCGAGCAGGGCCGGCGTCTGGGATCGGCCCGCATCGGCCGAGCCGTCACGCTGCTCTCAGCCGCCGACCTCGACCTCCGGGGCGTGAGCGCACTCGACGATCCCACCATCCTCGAGGTGCTGGTAGCCCGCCTGGCCCGTCTGTCGGCGGCGGCCGAGCCCGGTCCTCGGCGCCGGGGGGGGGCGCGCCGCCCCCGGGCGGCGTCGCTGACCCCCTGTGCGCGTCAGCCTGGCAGTTGTGCGCGTCAGCCTGGAAGCGGCTCGGTGGACTGCTGACCGTGGTCTGAGACGTGCTCGGTCCACCGGGTCCCGTCCCAGTAACGCTGTTCGTGGCGGCCGCTCGGATCGGGATACCAGCCGAAAGGTGGCCGGGACTCGGGCTCGGGGAAGCGGTCGGGGGCCGAGAAGGCGCCCGGGGCCGATCCCGGATAGGCGGGGGTCGACCCCGATCCCGGGTACGGAGGCGGGCCGCCGCCCGGATAGGCAGGAGGGGCACCGGCTCCCTCGGGCTCCTCGGAGGGCTCGCGCGGCGGGGGATAGGCGGACCATGGTGCTGGGGGGGGTCCACCGAGGGCGCTGCCGGGGCCCCCGCCTGGGGCCCCGCCGTAAGGGGGCTGCTGGGAGGGCCATCCCGCCGGCGGGTAGCCGCCGTAGCCGCTGCCGCCCCTCGCCTGTGCCTCCACGGCGAGGAGCTTGGGCCGGGTGACGGCGAAGTACACGATCCCGATGACGATCGAGACGAAGCTGAAGACGAGCAGGAAGATGATCTCGAGGACGAGCCAGACCGCCTTGTTCGAGCCCGCCTGGCGCCACTGCCATGTCGGCCGCCGGGCCATGTCCACGATGGTGAAGATGCCGAAGATGAGCGCGATGAGGTCGATGACGAGGAAGACCGGGCTGAAGACGACCACGACGAGGGTCACCGGGGACATCCGGCGAACTCGGGCTTGGGCTGTCGGGCTACTCGCCCGAGGCCAGGGCCCGAGCGCGTCGCATCAGGCGGGACTTGCGGTTGGCCGCTTGGTTCTTGTGGATGACGCCCCGCGCCGCTGCGGTGTCGATGCGCTTCACAGCCGCCTGCAGCAACTCGGGCGCACCCTCGTCCCCGGAGTCCAGGGCACCCAGGGCACGCTTGGTCCGGGTGCGCATCTCGGAGCGGACGGCCTTGTTGCGGAGCCGGCGCCCCTCGTTCTGCCTGTTCCGCTTGATCTGGCTCTTGATGTTGGCCATGGAGCCATAGAGGCTACCAGGCCGGCGGGGCCACCGGCACCCGCCGGTACGCTCGGGGGGCCGTGATCGAGCCCGACAGCCTCCGCAATTTCTCCATCATCAGCCACGTCGACCACGGAAAATCGACGCTGTCGGACCGCATCCTGGAGCTGACGGGGGCCGTTGATCCCCGCCTCATGCGTGAACAGTTCCTCGACTCGATGGACATCGAGCGTGAGCGGGGCATCACCATCAAGGCCCAGAACGTCCGGGTGCGCTGGAAGGACCACCTCCTGCACCTGATCGACACCCCCGGCCACGTCGACTTCGGCTACGAGGTGAGCCGCTCACTGGCCGCCTGTGAGGGTGCCGTCCTGCTGGTGGACGCATCGCAGGGCATCCAGGCCCAGACCCTGGCCACCGCCTACCAGGCCCTAGAGCACGACCTCGAGATCGTGGCAGTGCTCAACAAGATCGACCTTCCCGCCGCCGACCCCGCCCGCTGCGCGGCGGAGATCGAGCAGGTCCTGGGGATAGGCGCCGACGCCATATTGCACATCTCCGCCAAGACCGGCGAGGGGGTGGGCGAGCTGCTCGACGCCGTGGTCGAGCGCATCCCGCCACCGACCGGAGACGCCGCCGCTGCGCTGCGGGCCCTCATCTTCGACTCCGCCTACGACCAGTACCGCGGCGTGGTGAGCTCGGTGCGCGTCTTCGACGGCGTGCTGTCACAGGGCGCCAAGCTCCGCTACATGCAGAGTGGCTCCACCCACGAGGTCGAGGAGATCGGGGTACGCACGCCTTCGGTCACACCGGTCGGACGTCTCGGCCCCGGCGAGGTGGGCTACCTCATCGCCGGCATCAAGGACCTGTCCGAGGCGCGGTCGGGCGAGACGGTCACCGAAGCCGGAGTGCCCGCCGCCCAGCCTCTGGCCGGATACCGCGAGCCCAAGCCCATGGTCTTCTGCGGGCTGTACCCCATCGACGGCGACCAGCTCCCGGAGCTGCGCGAGGCCCTCGAGCGGCTGCGGCTCAACGATTCGAGCTTCACCTTCGAGCCGGAGTCCTCGGGGGCCCTCGGCTTCGGCTTCCGGTGCGGGTTCCTGGGCCTGCTC
>JBJKRZ010000070.1:0-8950 GCA_046704365.1 Acidimicrobiales bacterium
GGCGGGCGCCGGCCACAGCGGCGGCGAAGGAGGCGAGGGCGCCGGCCCGGCCGGCGTGCCGACCAGCGGGACGCGGATCCAGAAGACCGACCCGCCCGACGCGCCAGCGCCCACGCCCACCGATCCGCCGTGCGCCCGGGTGATAGCCGCCACGATGGCCAGTCCCAGGCCCACGCCGCCGGTGGAACGGGTGCGCGACTCGTCGGCCCGGTGGAAGGGCTCGAAGATGCGCTGGCTGTCCTGGGGGGCGACCCCGGGGCCCTCGTCCTCCACCTCGACGAGGGCGTCCGCCCCGTCGGCCCGCAGGCGGATCGAGACTGGTGTTCCCGCCGGTGTGTGGCGAACGGCGTTGGTGAGCAAGTTGTCGATCACCTGCCGCAAGCGGCTGGCGTCACCTCGGACCGAGAGGGGTCCCGGGTCGGCGAAGTCGATGACCCGATCGGGAGCCGACACCCGTGCCGCCTCGACCGCCTGGCGCACCACGTCGTCGAGGTCGAGCCACTGGCGCTCGAAAGGGCGCTCGCGGTCCAGGCGGGCCAGGAGGAGCAGGTCGTTCACGAGCTCGCTCATCCGGTCCGCCTCGTGGCGGATGTGGTGCATGGAGGTGGCCAGGTCCTCGGGGCGGTCCCTCGCCCCACGGTCGAACATCTCGGCGTAGCCGCGGATCGACGTGAGCGGTGTGCGCAGCTCGTGCGAGGCATCGGCGAGGAAGCGCCGCAGGCGTTCCTCCGAGGCGGTACGGGCGGCGAAAGCGAGCTCGATGTTGCCCAGCATGGTGTTGAGGGCCGCACCCAGCCGGCCCACCTCGGTCTGGCCGTCGTCGTCGGCGACCCGCTGGGTCAGGTCGCCCTGGGCGATGGCGGCGGCCGTGGAAGCCATGTCGTCCAGAGGACGAAGGCCCTGGCGGACGATCCACCATGCCAGCGAGCCCAGGGCCACCAGCACGGCCAGGGTGACGACTCCCTCGATCCACAGCAGATGGCGCAGCGTCCCCGCTATGTCGGCGGTGGGGGCGGCCACGACGAGGGTGCCACCGGGAACGGCGGCCGCCAGGACCTGGTAGTGGATGTGCCTGGTGCCCGAGCTGGTCGCCGAGAAGAACATGGTGTTGGCCGAGCCCGATCTCGACGCCGAACCGGGCAGGTTGCCGGGGAGCTTGGGGGTGGGAGTGTCCTGGGCGGCGCCGAAGAAGACTCCCGTCCCACCCACCAGGTTCCCGTTGGCGTCGAGCAGGGCCCCCCAGGTGCCGGCGGGCAAGGTGCCCGCACCCAGCCGCAGGTACTGCTCGCATGCCGCCGGGTTGCCGGGGAATGGCCCCGGTTCCTCCAGGCAACGGGCCAGGGCGTTGTAGACCACGTCGGAGGAGCCGGTCAGCTGCTGGTCCACGCGCGAGTAGAGGAACGAGTCGAGCTGGTTGTAGGTCACGCCGTCGGCGACGACGAGCCCAACGGCCACGATGCCCACCAGCACCAGCAGCAGCCGAAGCCGCAGGGTCATGTGGCCTGGCGCGGCGGGCGCAAGCTGTAGCCCACTCCCCGCACGGTGTGGATCAAGCGGGGCCCGAGACCGTCGATCTTCTTGCGCAGGTAGCTGATGTAGATCTCGACCACATTGGCGTTGCCGTCGAAGTCGTACTGCCAGACGCGGTCGAGGATCTGCGACTTGGAGACGACTCGGCCGGCGTTGAGCATGAGGTAGTGCAGCAGCTTGAACTCGGTAGGCGTGAGCTCGATGGCGGTGGAGCCCCGGAACACCTCGTGGCTGTCCTCGTCGAGCTCCAGGTCGCCCACCGCCAGACGGGAGCTCTGCCCGTCGCCGTGGACCCGGCGCAAGATGGCGCGCACTCGCACGATGAGCTCCTCGACGGAGAAGGGCTTGGTCATGTAGTCGTCGCCGCCCAGGGTGAAGCCGCGCAGCTTGTCGTCGAGGGTGTCGCGTGCCGTGAGGAAGAGCACGGGGACCCGGCCGCCGATCCCGTCGCGGGTCATGCGCTCGAGGACTTCGAATCCGCTCAGATCGGGGAGCATCACATCGAGCACCACGAGCTGGGGCCGGAAGCTGGAGATGCGCTCCAGAGCCTGGCGGCCGCCGTTGGCCACCTCCACCTGCAGCCCCTCGTAGCGCAGGGCCATGGCCACGAGATCGGTGATGCTGCGCTCGTCGTCGACGACGAGCACTTTGGCCGGGTTCGCCGTGGCCGCCGACGCCGCTGTGGCTGTGGTCATGAGCCGACCTCCCTCACCGACATGGTCGCCGCCCGGACTGTGAACGGGCTGTGAGAATGCTATGGAACGCGCATGTGGAGGAGGGGAACGGGCGCTCGGCGCCCGGCCAAGCTCAGGCGCTGCGAACCAAGAGGATCTCGGGCTCCGAGCGGTTCACGCCTCGGGGCAGGGTCGAGGACGTCAGCACCGCCGGCACGGGCGGCGCTTCCGGCTCCGACGGAGCGCAGCTGAGCAGCGTTTCGTCGATGAGCCGCACGATCTCGTCACAACGTTCCCCGAGTGTCATGGCTGACTCCGATTGCCGTGTACCCACATCATCGGCACTTGACCCCTCTGAGTTGAAGGGCGGAAGGTCGCTGCCGGCTGTGACTTTCGACTTGGGAACGGCCCACGGCGTCGTCCCCCACGCTCGGGTGCCTTCGACCACGAGCAGTGGTTGATGTGCCGCCACGGTGCGCAGGCGAGAGGGACCGGTCCCGCTTCCCCGGCGCCAGGGTGCCGGGGGGAGCAGGAGGAGCGTCAGGTGACGGGCGACGAGGTGAGCGCCGGGTGCACCACCATGGCGGGCACGTCCTCGAGCTGCGGCGCCGGATCGGCCATCAGCTGCTCGGCCTCGGCCCGTTCCTCGGAAGTGAACGGTCGGGTGCTGCAGGAGAACTCCACCAGGATGTCGTTGGGGTCGGTGGCGTAGATCGAGCGGCACCACCCGTGATCGAGCTCGACGACGTCGATCCCGTGCTCCTGCCACCGACGGGTGCAGGCCTTCAACGCATCGAGGTCAGGGGCGTCGAAGGCGATGTGGTTCACCCAGTCGGGGAGACCGAGCCCCACCGAGATGCCCGTGGGGAATTCGTCGCCGATGGAACGGTCGTGGAGCTCCCACACGGCGAAGAGGCCGTTGCCTCCGGTGTCGTAGAAGAGGTGCTTCGCCCAACTTCCCTCGGGCCCGGGCGTGGGCGCCACCACCACCTTGAGCAGAGCGAAGCCCATGGCGTCGCTGTAGAAGCGGTGCGTGGCTGGGAGGTCTCGAGTGGCGATGGCGACGTGGTGGAAGCCCATGAGCACCAGGCTAGGGCCGACCGACCGGCGGTCGCAGGAGGTTCAGCGTTCAGCGTTCGGCGTCGCTGCGGCGCCACTGCAGCGTGAGCCCGTCCAGGCGCTCGAGCAGCTCGGGCGCAAGGGGCTTCTCGACTGCGGCCAGTGCGTCGTCGAGCTGCTCGGGCCGGCTGGCGCCCACGATGGGAGCAGTCACGGCGGGCTGGGCCAGCACCCAACCGATGGCCAGGTGCGCCAAGGAGACCCCGGCTTCGTCGGCGAGGGGCCGCAGGGCCTCCACCGTGTCGAATTCGTCGGCGTGCCAGTAACGGTCCTGGTACAGGGCGCCGGCGTTGCCCAGGGTGAAGCGCCCCTCGGGGACTTGCTCCTGGCGGCGGTGCTTGCCGGTGAGCAGCCCCCCGGCCAGAGGGTTGTAGGGGATGACGCCTATGCCTGTCTGTTGGCACAAGGGGAACAGGTCGCGCTCGCCGGCCCGGTAGAGCAGGTTGTAGCGGGGCTGGACCGACGTGACGGGCATGGTGCGCAGCAGCTCGCTGCGCCCCACTGCCAGAGCCAGGCGCCAGGCCTGCCAGTTGGAGACACCGACGTAGCGGGCCTTGCCGGCGCGCACCACGTCGTCGAGAGCGCGCAGCGTCTCGTCGAGCGGCGTCAGGCGGTCGTCGAAATGGAGCTGGTACAGGTCCACGTAGTCGGTCTGGAGCCGGCGCAAGGAGGCGTCGACAGCCGACAGGATGTGTTTGGCCGACATCCCGCCGTCCCAGTGGTGCCTCCCCATGGGCATGAAGCACTTGGTGGCCAGAACCACGTCGTGGCGTCGGCCTTTGAGGGCGCGTCCCAGGATCTCTTCGGTCCGGCCCACCGTGGACAGGTCGCCTCCCAGGGGGTAGACGTCGGCGGTGTCGACGAAGCTGATGCCGCCCTCGAGGGCGTGGTCCAAGATGGCCAGCGAGGTGCCCTCGTCGCATTGGAGCCCGAATGTCATGGTGCCGAGGCACAGCCTCGACACGGGGAGGCCGCTACGGCCCAGCCTGACGTGGTGCACGGGTGCCAGGCTATTGGCGCGGCGTCATGTCCAGGTCCGGCGGCGGCTGGTCGGGGATGCGCCAGCGCAGGAAGGGCTTGTCGTAGAGGTCGTGGTAAGCGTTGGCGGCCTCCACCATGGCCTTGAAGGCACTGTCGAAGCCATCCCAATCCTCTGACTCGATGGACTTGCGGACGGCCGCAACTTCCTCGTTCACGAACTTCTCCATGTTCTCCTGGTACTTGGGGCGGAGGAAGGCACCCTTCTCCATGAGGTTGACGGCCTCTTTGAGCTGGAAGCGGGCCAGGGCCTGGTTGCGGGCTTTGCCGGCGTAGTAGCACTTCCAGATCCGCCCGCCGACCAGCGGCATGATCTCGGCCATACCGGGCATGAGCTGTCCGAGGTCGCTCAGCGCGAAGGTGCCCTTGCCGGTGTCGATGGTGTGGTCGTGACTGGAGGCGTCTGACATGGGAGCCAGTCTTACCAGGGCCTCCCGTCCTCCTCCAGCCCCAAAGGGGTAGCGGCGCCCCACGCCGGCCCCGGCCGGGGATCGTTAGCATCGGCCGGCGTGACCTCTTCTCCTCTCCCCTCAGCGGCTCCGGGCGCGGAGCGCGGCGCCTCTGTGGCGGGGCCGCTTCCCGCCCCGATGGGGGAGCCCCCCACGGAGGCTCGCGAACGACCCGGTGCCGATGGACGGCAGAGCCGCCTGTCCGCCTGGCTCGAGGTGCTCCGCACCACCAACCCCCCCACCGGCCGGCCCCTCGACCCTGTCTCCCGGTGGCTGGTGCTGAGCCGGGCGGCGGTGCTGCCCATGACGGTGGTGGCGGGGGCGGTGGCGGCGCTCCTCGCCGTGCGCCGGCCGGGCTTCGATGCTTGGCTCCTCGTGCTCGCCTTGGTGGGGATCGTGCTCGCCCATACGTCCAACAACCTCATGAACGACCTGTTCGACATGGAGGTGGGCAACGACACCGCCTCCTACCCGAGGGCGCTCTACGCACCGCACCCTGTGCTGTCGGGCATGATCAGCCGACGTGGGCTGGCCGCCGCCGCCCTGGTCGTCAACGTGGTCGACCTGGCCATTCTGGTGGTGCTGGCCCTCTTTCGGGGATGGCCCGTGGTGGGCTTCGCTCTGGGCGGTTTCGCCCTGAGCGTCGCCTACACGGCGCCGCCGTGGCGACTCAAGAAGCGGGGCCTGGGCGAACCCGACGTGTTCGCCGTTTGGGGCCCGCTCATGGTCTGCGGCACCTACTACGCCGCCGTGGGCCGGCTCCCCTGGGAGATCTGGCTCGCCTCTGTGCCCTACGGGTTGCTGTGCACGGCGGTGCTCATGGGCAAGCACATCGACAAGGCGCCCTACGACGGTCCGCTCGGTGTGCGGACCCTGCCGGTCATCCTGGGCGAGGGCCGTGCCCGGGCGTTCACCCGCGGGCTCATGGCGGCCTTCTACGTGGCCGTGGTGGCGTGCGTGGCCGTTGGTGCGCTGCCTTGGCCCGCCCTCGTGGTCGGGGCGGCCGTCCCCAAGCTCGTCCCCGTGTGGCGGGCCTTCGGCCAGCCCAAACCCGCCTCTCCTCCGGCGGGCTTCCCGGTGTGGCCGTTGTGGTTCGCCGCCGCTGCCTTCCTCCACACCCGCCGAGCCGGGGCACTGCTGGTCCTGGGCCTGGTGGCCGCCGCCGCCGCAGGCATCCGCTGACGGCTGGCCCCCACGGGGGCCTCGCAGTCCGCGCCGGGCTCTCGGGGCGTTCCGAGCCACGATTCGCGCGCATTGTGGCCGACTCGACGCCGCACGGCGTTTTCAGTCACAATGGACACACAATGCCGCAGCTCGCGGTTGTATCAGCACAACTAGTGACCATACGGTGGTTGCCTCGGGGAATGGAAAGAGGCGGGCGCTCATGGTCTCGGCAACCAGGGACTCCGACGACATGAGAACGACGACGCTCGTCCCCACGCGCCCGGCACCGGGCCACCCACGGGGGGGCCACCCGTGAGCCTGCCCCTCAGGGCCAAAACGGTGATCGCCGCCACCGGTCTCGCCGGAGCAGCGGCAGGGGCGGTCTCCCTGGTCGAGCTCGTCCCGTGGTCGCCCACCGCCATGCAATTGGCGTTCCTTTCCACCCTGGGCCTGCTGTGGGGGGCGACGCTGGTGTGGCCGCTTCGCATGTACCGGGGCGACCAGCTGGTGCTGCAGAACCTCGACGAGGGGTTTTTCCTGGCCCTCTTCCTGCTCGTGCCCTCGGCGGCGGTCGTGGTCTGCGCCCTCGTTGTCGTCACGGTGGCGCTGGCCCTGCGGCGCACCCCGTACCCCAAGCTCGTCTTCAACAGCGGGTTGGCGGTGGCCTCGGCGTGGGCCGGGGCATCGGCGGGCCAGGTGGTGGCTGTCCCCCACGGATCGCTCGGCCCCGTCGACCTGGCGGCTGGCCTCGTGGCCGTGGTGACCTTCTTCCTGTGCAATTCACTGGGCCTGGCGGGCATCAATATGGCCCTGGGGGAGCCCCTGCGCACGGCGGCGCTCGACGGGATGGACATGATGCTGCTCACGGCGGGCGGGTGCCTCAGCCTGGCCGTCCCCACCGCCCTCGTCGTCTCGGCCTACCCGTGGGCCCTGGCGGTGGCCGTGCTGCCCCTGGTGGTGCTGCGCCGCGTGGTGGCGGGCCATTTCGAGGCGCGCCGTGACCGGGCCCGTCTGCTGGGCCTGTTCCGCTCCACCTTGGATATCAACCGGTCGATGGGGGCCGAGGAGACCACCGAGGCCATCCTTGCCTCGGCCCGGGACCTGCTGCGCTGCGGCGAGGCCAGCCTGAGCGACCGCCAGCACGCCGCAGGTTCCCTCGAGTCGCCGCTCGCCATGACCGACGAGCCGCTCGTGCTGGGCGTCTCGGCGCGCGGTACCGGCGAGCCCTTCGACCGGGCCGACCAGGCCCTCCTCGACGCCTTGGCGGCGGTGGGTGCCACGGCGCTCACCAACGCCTCGCTCTACCAAGAAGGACGCCTCCAGCGTGAGCGCCTGGCCGCCATCACCTCCAGCCTGGGCGAGGGGGTCTGCGCCGTCGACCGCTCCGGCCTGGTCACCTTCGTCAACCCGGCCGCCGTCCAGATGCTGGGGTGGGAGGCGGCTCCTGAGCTCCAGGGGCACCAGCTCGAGACCGGGCTCGACTTCGGGGTGCGGGCGCCGAGCTTCATCCTGGCCCCCGCCATGCGGGCCATGGCCAAGGTCGACACCATCACCAACTACGACACGCGCTTCAGCCGGGCCGACGGTTCGGCCTTCCACGTGACCTTCACCGTCTCTCCCATCCTCGACGCCGATACCACCACCGGGGCCGTGCTCGTGTTCCGCGACATCACCGAGCGCAAGCAGTTCGAGGAAGAGCTGGCCCGGCACGCCTTCCACGACGCCCTCACCGGCCTGCCCAACAGGAGGCTCTTCCTCGACCACCTCGACCACGCCTTGCGACGCTCCCAGCGAAGCGACGAGCAGCATGCCGTCCTCTTCGCCGACGTCGACCGGTTCAAGATCATCAACGACAGCCTGGGCCACCACTCCGGCGACCAGCTCCTCATCGCCATCGCCAACCGCATCAAGGCGGCGGTCCGACCCGGGGACATGCTGGCCCGTTTCGGCGGGGACGAGTTCACCCTCCTTCTCGAGGGGGTCACCACCCCCGAGGACTCGGTGGCCTGCGCCCAGCGCATCCTCGACCGGATGCACGAGCCGGTGGTCCTGCCCGACGGCCACGAGGTGGTGGCCACGGTGAGCGTCGGCATCGCGCTGACGGGGCCCGGAAAGACGCGCGACGACGTCCTTCACGACGCCGATGTGGCCATGTACCAGGCCAAGGCCAAGGGCCGGGGCGGGAATTTCGAGGTCTTCGACGTGGAGGCCATGGGCGTCAGCTCGGCCGAGCGGATCGACCTCGAGGCCGGCCTGCGCAAGGCGCTCGAGCGCAACGAGCTGGTCGTCCACTACCAACCAGTGGTGTCCATGGCCGACGGGCTGGTGGTGGGGGCCGAGGCTCTGGTGCGGTGGGAGCACCCCACCCGGGGGCTCTTGGCGCCGGGGCACTTCATCGGGCTGGCCGAGGACACCGGCCTCATCCTCCCCCTCGGGCGCCTGGTGCTGGAGCAAGCCTGCGTCCAGGCTCGCCGCTGGCGCGAGCAGTTCGACGTTCCCCTCTCGGTGGCGGTGAACCTCTCGGCCCGGCAGTTCCAAGAGAACGGCCTCGTGGAGGGGATCGAGGAGATCCTCGAGCGCAGCGAGGTGGACCCCTCCCAGATCAGCCTGGAGATCACCGAGAGCCAGGCCCTGGAGGACGCCGAGCGGACCATCCAGCTGCTGGCCCGGCTCAAGAGCCTCGGGGTGAAGGTCTCGATCGACGACTTCGGGACCGGCTACTCGGCTCTGGGCTACCTGGCCAGCTTCCCTGTCGACGTCGTCAAGGTGGACCGCAGCTTCGTCGAGAAGGTCGAACTCGACCCGGTCAAGTCGGCCATCGTGTCAGCCGTGGTCAACTTGTCCAAGGCCATCGGCATCACCGCGGTGATCGAAGGGGTCGAGACCAAGGCGGAGCTCGAGCACCTCCAGGGCATCGGCTGCACCATGGCGCAGGGCTACTACTTCGCCAAGCCCATGGCCGCCGACGTGCTGAGC
>JBJKRZ010000071.1:0-8519 GCA_046704365.1 Acidimicrobiales bacterium
GACGGGGGGCCGGAGCCCTGACTTGGGCAATGGGCTTCACCACGGCGTCGCGCACCCCTTCGCCCAGGATCAGCTCCCGCAACCGGGCCCGCTGCGGCCCGTCGAGCTCGGCGATGGCCGAGGCGAACACCCCGGGCGGGAGGCTCCGGTGCACCAGGCGCAGCACTCGCTGCAGCAAGCGGATGTCGGACTCCGGCGACGGCGGGGAGCCGGCGGGCGGGGTCGTGGGCGACGTGTCGGCGCTGGCTGCCGTGACGGCAGGGAGCAGCAGGCCGCAGCGCGCCGCCGCCGCCTCAACGGCTTGGCGGAGGGCGGGCCCGGGCATGGAGAGCTCTCGACCCGACCAGTTGCCCAGTGGCCCGAGCTGCTGGGCCAGGGAGATGAGGGCGCGGCGGTCGTAGGAGACCGCAGAGCGCGACACGAGCAGGCCGGTCGCAGCGTGCACCAGCCTCCACTGGACGTCGGGACCGGTGCGGATGAGCACCAGCCCGGCCACCCCGGTCTCGACGACGTCGTCGCCCTCCCCCCTCTCACCAGGGGGAACCTCCTCTGCCACAGCCGGCAATCCTACCGGCAGGCCGTGGCGAAGGGCCGGGCGCACAGCGGCATCCGCCGACGCCCTGCGCCGGGCGCCCTCCGCAGGGCGCCCTCCGCCCCTAGGTGCCGGGGCCCTTGCGCGAGCGGAGAGGGGTCGTCACGGGCGTCGACCTGCCATCATGGCCGCGTGCCGGCAGCCCGACAGTCCCCCGGGACCTGGCGCAGGCCTGCCGGCCGGCGCAAGGTAGGAGAGCTCGAGGTACGGCCCCTCCAGGCGGCCGAGATGGCGGGCGCCGCCGGTGCCGCCGCTCGCGCCCTGCAGGACGACCCGGCCAGCGTGGCCTGCTACGGCGACGACCCCCTCGTACGCCTCGACGCCACGCACCGGTTGTTCCTGGAACTCTTCGAGCGCGTCACCGTCCCCCAGTACGGAGCCCTGGTGGGCACGTGCGTGCTGGCCGTGGCCGGGGTCCTGCCCCCGGGCACCTGCGTGGGGGCCATGATGGCGCCGTACGTGTCCACGACGCTGGCCTCGCCAGTGCCGCCGCCGGGCGACCCGGCCAGAGCCATGGTCCTGTGGGCGACCTGGGCCGCACACGACCTTCCCGAGGAGCACTGGCACATCGGTCCGGTAGGCGTCGAGCCGGGTTACCAGGGTTCGGGAATCGGCAAAGCCGTCATGTCGGCGCTGTGCGACGAGCTCGACGCCGGCCGACGCGTGGGCTGGTTGGAGACGAACAAGGAGCGCAACTTGCGCTTCTACGGCGCGCTCGGCTTCGAGCTGGTCGACGAGGCGGTCGCCCTTGGCGTCCCCAGCTGGTTCATGCGCCGCGACCCGCGCCCGGCGTCCTGAGGGCCTGCTGCGTAGCTCGGATTGACCCTTCGCCCGGGCATCGGCCATGCTGCCCGGGTTCCCGATCCGGCGTCAACGCCAAGGCGGCGAGGCTGGTCCCTGGTCGGCAGGAGGTTCGAATCCCATGGGCATGCTCGACGGCAAGATCGCCATCGTCACCGGCGCCGGACGCGGCATCGGCCGGGCCGAGGCGCTGCTCTTGGCCGAGGAAGGCGCCAAGGTGATCGTCAACGACGTGGGCGCCACGCGCTCGGGCGAGGGAGCCGACGCCACCCCCGCCGAGCAGACCGTGGCCGACATCGGGGCCGCCGGTGGCGAAGCTGCGCTCAACTCCGACGACGTCAGCTCCTGGGAGGGCGCCCAGAACCTCGTCCAACAGGCGGTGGGCTCCTGGGGACGGCTCGACATCCTCGTGAACAACGCCGGGATCCTGCGGGACAAGATGTGCTTCAACATGGAGGAGTCGGACTGGGACGACGTCATTCGCGTCCACCTGAAGGGCCACTTCGCCATGTCGCACTTCGCCGCCGTTCACTGGCGCGAGCGGGCCAAGGCGGGCGAGGAGGTCTCCGGGCGCATCATCAACACGGCGTCGGAGGCGGGCTTGTTCGGCAACGCCGGGCAGGCCAACTACGGCGCTGCCAAGGCGGGTATCGCCGCCATGACCATCATCCTGGGACGGGAGCTGGCCCGCTACGGAGTCACCGTCAATGCCATCTCGCCCCGGGCCCGGACCCGCATGACCGAGGACCTCTTCGGCGAGATGGCCAAAGCGGAAGAAGGCAAGTTCGACGCCTTTGCCCCTGAGAACGTCGCCCCGTTGGTAGCCTTTCTGGCCAGCGACCAGGCGGCCGACGTGAGCGGCCAGAACTTCGTGGTCTTTGGGGGATCGCTATGGGTCATGCAGGGATGGAAGGCGGCAGGCGAGCTGAAGCGCGACAGCCGGTGGACACCCAAGGAGCTGGCGGACAACAAGGCCACCCTCTTCGCCGAGCACGACCCGGGGATCCCGCCCTTCAGCTTCTGAGCCGGCGCCCCCGCTCCTGGCGCCTTTCGGTCGCCGTGGCGGCGCTGGTCCTGGCGCTGGTGGCCGGCGCATGCGGCTCGGGCAGCCCCACACCACCGAGCGCAGCGGTCTCGCGCAGCCAGATCGCCACCGCCTACAGCGCCCTGTTCAACTTCTCCGACAAGTCGCTGGCGTCCAAGGAGGCCGTCGTCCAGGACGGCAAGTCTCTGGCTGTCGCCCTCCAGCAGGGTGAGACGTCCCCGCTGGCGAGCGGGGTAGCCGGGGCACGGGTCAACTCGACCACCGTGCTCACCGACGCCCAGTGCCAGAAGGCCAAGGTGCCGGCGCCGTGCGAGAAGGTCGCCTTCGACATCATGGGCTCGGGGAACACCGTCGTGGCACCCAACGAGACCGGGTACGCCTCCTATGCCACCGGCAAGTGGCTGGTGGCCAAGGTCACCATCTGCAGCCTGCTCGACTCCCTCTACAGCGTGGAGCAGAAGACCGGCACCCCTCCCGGCTGCCCGGCACCCTGAGGCGCACGAATCCAGGTCCGCCTGCGCCTGCTCTCAGGGCCGCGACGGCAGGACGGCGGTGGCCTCGCCCACCACCTTCACCTCGCCCTCGGAGTTCTCCAGGCTGCACTCCAGCTCGACGAGGTTCTTGCCCTCGGACTGGCGCTTGGCGGTGACCACGATCCGGGTGCGCAGCTCCTCGCCGGGCCAGGTCTGGCGGCTGAAGCGCACCTGGTACCTGGTGAGCGTGCCCACGCCCACGAAGTCGGTGAGCGCGGTGCCGAGAAGCCCCATGGAGAACATGCCGTGGCCGAACACGCTCGGCTGGCCGGCCTTGGTGGCCAGGATCTCGTCGTGGTGCATGGGGTTGTAGTCACCCGACGCCCCGGCGTAGCGGACGAGGTCGGTACGGCTCAGGGTGTGCGTCTTGACGGGGGCCGCGTCGCCTTGTTGGACATCCTCGAAGTACGTCGCCACGACCGCAGCTTGGGCGGCTCGGGCCGGCGCTGTCAAGCCGCCGCCAGGAGCCAGGATCAGCTCCCGGGCTCGGGGTCGCGGGGCAGGCCCAGGATGCGCTCGGCGATCACGTTGCGCTGCACCTCGCTCGTCCCGCCGGCGATGGTGAGGCAGCGGGTCGACAGCAGTCCCCAGCTCCACTGCCGGCCCTCGTCCTCGCTGCAGGCCCCCCGGGGGCCGAGCAGCACCAAGCCGAGCTCTTGAACACGCTGTTCGTGCTCGGCGCCGAGCAGCTTGCGCACACTGGCCTCGGGACCCGGCTCCACGCCCGACACCGACCGCAAGGTGGTGCGGGCCCCGAGCAGGGCCACGGACTGTGCCTCGGCCAACAGGGCGCCCAGGTGGTCGAGCACGACGGGGTCGACCCCCTCCTCGGGGAGCGACCCGAGCATCCACTCGATGCCGAAGCCGAAGGTGGCCCCTGAGGACATGGACACCCGTTCGTTGGCCAGGGTGGTGCGGGCCAGGCGCCACCCGTCGCCGGGCTCCCCGACCACGCAGTCGTCGGGGACGAACACGTCGGTGAAGAACACCTCGTTGAACATGGCCTCGCCCGTGATCTCCCGCAGGGGCCGCACCTCGATCCCCGGGCTGCGCATGTCCACCAAGAAGTAGGTGATGCCCTCGTGCTTGGGCACCGAAGGGTCGCTGCGCGCCAGGCAGATCCCCCAGTCCGACTTCTGGGCCATCGACGTCCACACCTTCTGCCCGGTGAGGGACCATCCACCTTCCACGCGCTCGGCCCGCATGGCCAGCGACGCCAGGTCGCTGCCCGCACCCGGCTCACTGAACAGCTGGCACCATGTGATCTCCCCCAGCAGGCTCGGCCCCACGAAGCGCTCCTGCTGGGCGGCGCTGCCGTGGGCGATGATGGTGGGCAGCGCCCAGGCGCCTACGGCCAGGCTGGGCCGTCGTACGCCGGCCGCCTCCATCTCCTCGTCGATGACCAGCTGCTCCGCCGGCCCGGCGTGGCGCCCCCAGGGCAGCGGCCAGTGCGGGGTGAGCAGGCCGGTGTCCACCAGCTGGCGGCGTTTCGCCTCGGTCCCCTTTGCCCCCTGGACGCGTTGGACGAGATGGCGCACGGCGGGCCGCAGCTCGTCGGCTTCGGAGGGCAAGGCGCTCTCGAGCATCCGCCTGCTACCTCGACGTGCTGCCAGGGCCGCCTCCCGCCGAAGGGCGTCGGAGCCACCGAGCAGCTGGCGCAGGGACAGCGACCGGCGCAGGTGCAGATGGGCGTCGTGCTCCCACGTGAAGCCCATCCCACCATGGAGCTGCACGCAGGCCTAGGCGCACTCGACGTAGGCGTCGAGGGCCAGCGCCCCGGCCAGCACGGCCGCCAGGGCCCGCTGGTCTTCGTCGTCGGCGTCAGCCGCTCGTGTCGCGTCCCATGCGACGGCGGTGACCTGCTCGACGGAGACGAGCATGTCGGCCAGCCGGTGTTTCACGGCCTGGAACTGGCCGATGGGACGGCCGAACTGCCGTCGTTCGAGAGCGTGCGCCGTGGCCGCCTCCAGGCACCAGCGCGCCCCGCCGGCGCACTCGGCGGCGGCCAGCGCCAGGGCACCATGGTGCACTGCGGGTGCAGAAAGAGAAGGCAGCTGCCGCGCAGGGGGCACGACGGCGCCGGCCACCGACACCCTGGCCACCCGACGGGTCGGGTCCAGGCTGGCGAGCCCGGCGCGCTCGACGCCGGGGGCGCCCAGCTCGAGCGCCGCCCACAGCCCAGGATCCTCCCCCACCCTCACCTCGACCAGGCACACGGCGGCCACGGCGGCACCGAGCACGGGCTCCAGGCGGCCGGACACCGACAGGCTCCCGTCGGGGCGGCGGACACCTTGCAAGGTCCCCGCCCCGGGCAGGGCCACCGTGGCGGGCAGCGAGCCGCTCGCCAGCAGGGGTAGCAGCTCCTTGGCGGTGGGGTCGTCGAGGCCCGACAACACCGCTCCCGCCACCATCGTCGTGAGCCAGGGCCCCGGGAGGCAGACCCGGGCCAGCTCTTCGACCACCACGGCCAGCTCGGCCAGCCCGAACCCCTGGCCACCGTGCTCCTCGGCGAGGTGCAGCCCCAACCAGCCCCTGTCGGCCAGCTCGGGCCAGAAGCCGGGCAGCGTCTCGCTGTCGGCGTCGAGGGCCTGGCGGGCAAGGGCACGTCCGCCGCGGGACTCGACCCAGCGCTGCACCGTGCGGCGCAACTCCTCGTGCTCCTCCCCGATCCCGATGGGCATGGCCTTCCTCGTCCCGGTCAGTTCTGTGACAGTGGCGTCAGAGAAGGACACGTTATGCCGGCGTGCTCGGCACGGGCCAGATGCGGACCTCGGGGTGGAGGTGCCCCGGAATAACGCCGCGGGGCGGGCGCGCAATAAGGTCGTGGCGGTGGGTGAAGGAGATCCACAACGTGACCCAGTGGAGGGACCCGGCGCTTTGCCTGCAACCGAGGACCTGGCCGAGGCCGCCGGTGACGGAGGGCCGGCCTGGCGCATCGACGATCTAGCCCACCTGTCGGGGACGACGGTGGACACCGTGCGCTTCTACCAGCGCGAGGGGCTCCTGCCACCGGCCACCCGTCGGGGCCGGAGCCTCGTGTACGGCGCCGAGCACCTCGAGCGCCTCGAGCGAATCCGGGACCTCCAGGCGCGCCACTTCACCTTGAAGGGGATCCGGGCGCTGGCCGAAGAGGGCCGCCTGCCCATGTTGGACCGCCTCTTCGCCACTGACAGCCGCACCTTCTCGCACGAGGAGCTGGTGGTGGAGTCGGCGCTCGACCCCGAGGTGGCGGCGCAGCTTGCCGATGCCGGGGTTCCCCGCGCACCCGAGACGCACCGGGCACTGGCCTACGACGGCGACGACCTGGCCGTGCTGTCGGCCTTGCGGGCCTCCTTGGGCCGGGGCATGCCGGTGGCGGTGGCGCTGTTCCTGGCCCGGCTGTACGACCGCCACATGGAGTCCCTGCGACGCGAGCTCTACGACGCCTTCGCCATCGACGGCACCCGCCCGCCCCCCGAGCTCGACGACGAGGACATCGACGCCTTCCGTACCCTGGCCGGCAACGACATCGACGCATTCTTGGACGACTCTTGCGTGCTGCTCGAGTACCTGCACCGCCGGGGAGTGCAGAGCCTGGTGGTGGAGGCCATGGCCCTGGCCGACGCCGTGGGAGGGAGCTCCCGGCGCCTCGGGGTGGCCGTCGAGCACTCGGCGTCTTCCTCAGGCGAGTAGGCGCCTCAGGCGAGTAGGCGCCTCAGAAGATGCCGATGAGGTGGTCTATGGACCACGTCTGCCATCCGTGGAGGCCGAGCACCACCACGGCGGCAAGAACCATCATGAGGTTCTGTCCCTGCTCGGCCCAGTCGTGGATCATGAGCGTGAAATAGATCAGGTTGAGGGCGATGCTGGCGAAGGCCGCCACGGGGGTGAGGAACCCCAGGGCGAGCCCGACCCCGAGGGACAGCTCTGCGCCCAGGACCACGAAGGTCATGGCCTTGGGGTGAGGCCGCACCACTTTGTCGAAGCCGGCCCCGACGACCGACCACCGGTGCTTGGCAGCTATGTCGGCCGCCCAGTTGATGCCCGCCTGACGCTTGATCCACGCCGTCAGGTTCTTGTGGCGGAAGCTCTCCAGCCACCACAGGCCCAAGCCGATGCGCAGGACGGCCGCCCAGACGGCGGCACTGGCCAGAGAGGTGTGCACCGGCGCTTGGACGTAGCTCACCCGCCCGGTTACCTGCTAGGCGCGGTGGATGACGTTGAACCGGGTGGTGACCACCGGGTCACCGGTCCGGTCGTCGCTCCATACCGTCTCGGTGACGACGAAGGTCATGGTCTTGCCCTTGGACTCCTTGGTGTAGGCGTCGACCACGGTCCCCTCACCGGACAGCACGTCGCCCACGAGCACGGGCCGGTGGTACTCGAAGGACTGCTCGCCGTGGAGGATGAGCCCGCCCTTGGCCATGAGCGGCCCGATCACCTCGCCCATGGGGTTGCCCCCGGGCACGTCGTCGGGCTGGATCTCGGGGAATTGGCCCCAATTGGTCATGACGAAGGAGAACGTGGGCGGGGCGGGGATGGCAGGGAACCCCTCCGCCGCTGCCGCCCGGGGATCGCCGTAGACAGGGTTGTCGTCGCACACGGCGGTGGCGAAGTTGGTCACGGCCGAGCGCTCCACCACCACCTTGGACTTGCTCATCGGCTTGCCGATGATCTTCTTCAGGTCGTCGTCGCTCATCGGGGCGTCACCCTAGCGAAGGGTCGCCACCCAGGCCAGAAGCTGCGCTGCTAGGGACCACCGGTGCGCAGGCCCACGGCCAGGGCCCGAAAGGCGCGGCCTCGGTGCGAGCGGGCGTGCTTCTCGGGCGCCGTCATCTCGGCGAACGTGCGTCCGTCGCCGCCGTCGGGGACGAAGACGGGGTCGTAGCCGAATCCGCCGTCACCCCGGGCCTCGGGGGCGATGGTCCCCTCCACCTTCCCCTCGGCCACCACCTCCCGCCCGCCGGGGAAGCTGGCCACCACCACGGTCCGGAAGCGGGCACGGCGCTGCTCGGGGTGCTGGGCTCCGCGCTCCTCCAGGGTGCCCAGGAGCTTGGCCACGTTGTCGGCATAGGACGCGTGCTCTCCGGCGAAGCGCGACGAGTAGACCCCCGGCGCCCCGGCCAGGGCCTCCACCTCCAAGCCCGTGTCGTCGGCCACGGCGGCCGTACCGGTGGCCTCGAGCAGTGCGCTGGCCTTCAGGCGGGCGTTGTCCTCCAGGGTCTCCCCGGTCTCCGCCACCTCGCCCACCTCCTCGGGCCGCGCCAGCAGCTCGACGGCGTCGCCCAGCTCGGCACCCAGAATGGCGGCGATCTCCGCTGCCTTGTCCCGGTTGGCGGTGGCCACCACCAGCCGCAGGCGGGCCCGCCCGGCTCCGTCGCCGCCCTCGGGCCGAGCCGGCCCGCCGTCGCCCCCGGTCCCCGCCGCCCTCACCGGGGCAGGGGGGCCTGGGCCAGGACAGCCTGCTGCTCGGCCACGAGCCGGGTGATGCCGGCCTGGGCCAGGTCGAGCAGCTGGTCGAGCTCGGAGCGGGAGAAAGCCATGCCCTCGGCGGTGCCCTGCACCTCGA
>JBJKRZ010000072.1:0-5938 GCA_046704365.1 Acidimicrobiales bacterium
GCTGTCGGGCGACAGGGGGGGCACGGTGTCGCTGTCGGGCGACAGGGGGGGCACGGTGTCGCTGCCGGGCGACAGGGGGGGCACGGTGTCGCTGCCGGGCGACAGGGGGGGCGCGGTGTGGATGTCGTCCTCGGGATCTGCCTCGTCCCCGTCGGCCGACGCCGTGCGCGACTCGGGATGGAACAGGGTGTAGAGGGCGAGCGCCAAGGCCAGCACCACAAAGGGGACGACGGCGTTGCCGGCGCGCCCGAAGAGGGGATAGAGGACGAGACCCGACAGCACCGCCGTCCAGGCCCAGAGGATGAACACGGTGCGGCGAGGGCCGTGACCGAGCCGCAACAGCCGGTGGTGGAGATGGTCCTTGTCCGGCGTGTGGAAGCTCGTACCGCGCGCCGTTCGTCGCACGAAGGCGAACGCCATGTCGGCGATGGGGACCCCCAGGATGAACAGGGGGATGAACAACGGGGCGAAGAAGAAGTAGGACTGGCCGCTGTACTCAGGCGTGCGCCCTCCGATGACCATGGTGGCGGCCGCCATGAGCAGGCCCAGGAACAGTGCGCCCCCGTCGCCCATGAACACCTTGGCCACGTGCACGTTGTGGGGCAGGAAGCCGAGGCACACACCGCAGGTGATGACGGCGATCAGGGGCCCGATGTTGTCGGCGGGCAGCACCCCGAGGTCGACGAGCCGCAGGCCGTACACAGCCAGGGCGCCAGCGGCGATGGCCACCACGCCTGCCGCCAACCCGTCCAACCCGTCGATCAGGTTCACAGCGTTGGTGATCACCACCACCCACAGGGCCGTGAGAAGCGGGGTCACCTGCGGGGAGAGCACGAGGAAGCCGACGAGAGGGATCTTGAACTGGAACATCGTCACGCCCATGAACACGAGAACCATGGCGGCCAGCACCTGACCGGCCACCTTCCCCGGCGCCGACATGTCCCGGAAGTCGTCGAGCGTGCCCACCAGGAAGATGACGGCCGCTCCGATCACCAGGCCCAGCGGTTCGGAGCTGCCGGCGAAGACCCCCTGCAGCGGCGTCAGCAGGGTGGCGACCCCCATGGCCAGCAGGAAGGCGGCGAACATCGCCGTCCCCCCACCGAGCGGCGTCACCCTGGTGTGCACGCGCCTCTCGTCGGGCTCGGCCACCAGCCCCAGGCGCGTGGCGGAGCGCCGCACGGGGAACAGCAGCACATAGGTCGCCACCGCGGAGATGGCGGCCACTGCGACGTAGGCGCCCACGGGGGGCACTGGCGTCAGGCCCCTTCCGTGCCGGCCCCGTCATCTCGCAGCTGCCGATATGGCGGGAAAGCGGCGCAGAGCTCGGCGACCTCCGAGCGCACGGCGGCCTGGGCCGGCTCGTCGTGACGGTGGCGCAGGGCGCGGGCGATGAGCCCGGCGATGCGCACCATCTCCCCGGTTCCCATGCCCGCCGTGGTCTCCGCCGCCGTCCCCAGGCGCAGCCCCGAGGTGACGAAGGCGGAGCGGGGGTCGTCGGGGATGGTGTTGCGGTTCAAGGTGACGCCCGAGCGGTCGAGGACCTCCTGGGCCTCCTTGCCGGTCAGCTCGGCGTCGAAGGGGCGGAGGTCCACGAGCATGAGGTGGTTGTCCGTTCCCCCCGAGACCAGGCGGAACCCCTCGGCGGCCAGGGCGGTGGCCAGGGCGCGGCTGTTGGCCACAACGGCCGCCGCGTACTGCCCGAAGGAGGGTGCCATGGCCTCGGCGAAGCAGACGGCCTTGCCGGCGATCACGTGCTCGAGTGGACCACCCTGCAGGCCGGGGAACACCGCCGAGTCCACGGCTTTGGCGAGGTCCTCCCGGCACAAGATGGCCCCGCCGCGCGGACCTCGAAGGGTCTTGTGGGTCGTGAAGGTGACCACGTCGGCGATGCCCACCGGTGAGGGATGCACCCCGCCCGCCACCAGCCCGGCGGGGTGCGCCAGGTCGAACATCAACATGGCCCCCACCGAGTCGGCGATCTCCCGGAAGGGCTGCGCCTCGATCACCCGGGGGTAGGCCGTGGCGCCGGCCACAATGAGCTTGGGCCGCTCGGTCTTGGCCAGGTCGGCGACCTGGTCGAAGTCGATCACCTCGCCAGGCGCCTCGGGGTCGTCGGAGGCAGCGGTGAGGCCGTAGGAAACGAAGTGCCAGAAGCGGCTCGTGATGCTGGCCGGCGACCCATGGGTGAGGTGCCCGCCCTGGTCCAGGCGCATGGCCAGGATGGTGTCGCCCGGTTCGAGCAGCGCCTTGTACACCGCCAGGTTGGCGTTGGCCCCGGCATGGGGCTGCACGTTGGCGTGCTCGGCGCCGAACAGGCGACAGGCACGTTGACGGGCCAGGTCCTCGACCTCGTCGATGATGCGGTTGCCGCCGTAGTACCGCCGTCCCGGGTAGCCCTCGGAGTACTTGTTGGTGAGTACCGACCCCACAGCGGCGAGCACGGCCGGGGAGGTGAAGTTCTCCGAGGCGATGAGCTGCAGCGTGGTGGACTGGCGATCCGCCTCCTGGCGCACGAGCTCGGCCACTTCGGGATCGGGCTCCAGCCAGCTGTGGAAGGGCGTGCCCTGCTGGCGGGCAGCCTGTCGGGGGGGTGCCTCGGAGGCGAGCTGATCGGTCATGCGGTCCTTTCCAGTCCGGCGATCTCGGCCACGCGCCGGCCGTGGCGGCCTCCTGCCGGCGTGGCGGCGAGAAAGGCCTCCAGGGCGTCCTTGGCCACCTGATCCCCGATCATGCGCCCACCCAAGCACACGACGTTGGCGTGGTTGTGGATGCGGGCCAGGCGCGCCGTTGTCACGTCGTGGACGACGGCGGCGCGCACGCCGGGGACCTTGTTGGCGGCGATCCCGATGCCGATGCCCGTGCCGCACACGCACAGCCCGAGCTCGGCCTCCCCCCCTGCCACCGCTCGGCCCACGGCTGCACCGAACTCGGGATAGTCCACCGGCTCCTCGGAATCGGTGCCCAGGTCGCTGACCTGGTGCCCGAGCGTGCCGAGGTGGGCGGCCAGGAGCTCTTTGAGCAGGTAGCCGGCATGGTCGGCGCCCACGGCGATGCGCATGACCCGAGCCTACGCTTGGCCACCGATGCCACTCGATCCGCGGACACCGGTGCTCGTGGGCACCGGGCAGGTCCTGTCCCGGGCCGACGACGGCGGGGAGGTGGGCGAGCGGCCCGAGCCGGTCGATCTCATGGCCGAGGCCCTGGTCGAAGCGGCCCGGGACTGCGGCCCTGCCCCAGCCGGCGAGAAGCTGCTGCGCGGCGCCCAGTCCCTGCGGGTGATGGTGCCCCTCAGCTGGCGATACGTGGACCCGGCCCAACTGGTGGCCGAGCGCCTGGGCATCGCTGTGCCCGAGCACGCCCTGAGCGTCATCGGGGGCAACGGTCCCCAGACGGTGGTGGCCGAGGCGGCCGCCGCCATCGCCCAGGGCCGGCTGGACGTCGTGCTCGTGACCGGGGCCGAGTGCACCTGGACGCGGGTGGCCGCCCGCCGCCGCCCGGGGAGCCCGGCTCTACGGTGGACGACGCAAGGGCCCTCGACTCGACCCCCGGTCCCTCTCGGTGTGGAGCGGGCACCGGTGACCGACAACGAGCTGGCTCACGGGCTGGACAGGCCCCGCAACGTCTTCCCGCTCTTCGAGAACGCTCTGCGGGCGGCCGCCGGAGAGAGCATCGAGGCCCACCAGCAGCGCACGGCACGGTTGTGGTCCGCCTTCTCGCAGGTGGCGGTGGACAACCCCTACGCCTGGTCGCGCACGGCCTGGCGGCCCGAGGAACTGGCGTCGGTGTCCGAGGACAACCGCATGATCGCTTTCCCCTATCCCAAGCGCATGAACGCCAACGACCGCGTGGACATGGGAGCGGCCCTCGTCCTGTGCTCGCTCTCGACGGCCCGCTCGGCGGGCGTGCCCGACGACCACATGGTGTTCCCCCTCGCCGCCGCCGACGCCCACGACCACTGGTTCCTCAGCCACCGGTTCGAGCTGCACACCTCGCCGGCCATCGCCGCCGCTGCCCGTGCCGCTTTCGAGGCGGCCGGCCTCGGGCTCGGCGACGTGGGCCCCGTGGACCTCTACTCCTGCTTCCCCTGTGCCGTGCAGATGGGAGCTGCCGCCATCGGCCTCGACCTCGACGACCCGGGGCGTCCGCTCACGGTGACCGGCGGGCTGGGCTTCGCCGGCGGGCCCGGGTACAACTGCGTGACCCACTCGCTGGCCACCATCGCCGGTCGCCTGCGTGGCGAGCCGGGGAGCGTGGGCCTGGTCACCGGCCTCGGTTGGTACGCCACCAAGCACGCTCTGGGCCTGTGGTCGAGCGCCCCGGGCAGGCAGCCCTTCCGCCACCTGCGCCCGCAGGACGAGGTGGACGCCACCCCCCAGCGAGCTCCCGCCCCCGACCCTGCGGGCGACATGACGGTCGAGACATACACCGTCGTCCACGACCGCGACGGCGGCCCCCACCTCGGCATCCTGGCCCTGCTCGACGCCGAGGGTCGCCGGGCCTGGGCCAACGTGACCGCCGCCGACGACCTGGCCGGCCTCGAAGCCGAGGAAGGCTGCGCCAGGAAGGTGAAGCTGCACGCCGACGGCCGCGTCGACCTGCGCTGATTTCGCCTCCCCCATGGCCCCGGCCGCTCTGGCCCGGCCACCGCTGCGAGCGGCTCTACCCCGGCCACCACTGCGAGCGGCTCTACCCCGGCCACCACTGCGAGCGGCGTCTCAGGCGAGCGCCCCCAGCACGTCCTCCCAGGCGATGCCACCCTGGCGGGCGCAGCGTGGCGGGTCGACGGTGGTGTCCACCACGGTGGAGACCACCGCCTCGCAGCGACCGCCGTCGACGACGAGCAGCTCCGGCCCGAAGGCGCCAGCCACCTCGCCAACGCTGTGGGCCGGCTCGTCGCCGTGGGGGTTGGCGCTCGTCACCGCCAGCGGCCCGACGGCACCACACAGCTCACGCGCCACGGCACTGGCCGGGCAGCGCAAACCGATGGTGGCCGGATCACCGCCCAGCTCCCAGTCGAGGCCGAGGCGGCGGACCACCACCATCGTGAGCGCACCGGGCCAGAAGCGCTCGGCGAGCTTCCTGGCGCGCCAGGTCATGGCGCCACCCCGGGCCAGCCCGGCACCCTGGTCGAGGTCGGACACGAGAACGGGCAGGGCCAGCCCCGCCGGGCGCTGCTTCATGGCGAACAGGCGGTCGGTGGCGCCCGGGACGGAGGGATCCACCGCCAGCCCGTAGACGGTGTCGGTGGGAATGGCCACCACCAGGCCCGCTCCCAGGGCGGCCACGGCCTCCTCCAGGGCGCGCCCGCCGTGGGGGGGACCGCTCGAAAGACCCTGTGGGCCGCTCACGGCGACGGCCGGCGAGCACGAAGGACCCGCTGGCGCCCGGCCAGGTCGGCCACGACCTCCACCTCGGCGTAGCCGCGGCGCTCGGCCTGGGCCACCAGGGCACCGGCCTGACGCGGCGCCAGCTCGAGCACCAGGGATCCGCCTGGTGTCAACCACTCGAGGGCCTGATCGACCAGCGTCGACAACGCTTCGTCGCCAGCAGGACCGGCGACCAGGGCCTGGCGCGGATCGTGGAGGCGGACGACCGGTTCGAGCCGTTCCCACTCGGCGGCCGAGACGTAGGGGGGGTTGGACACCACCAGCCGGAGCTGCCCACAGAGCCGAGCCGGCAGCGGCTCGAACCAACTGCCCTCCACGAGCTCCAGGCGCGCCGCCGCCTCGGGGCGGGTACCGGCCAGGCGCCCCAGGTTGGCCCGGGCCAGCTCGAGCGCCAGCTGCGAGCGCTCCACGGCCCACACCTTCAAGCGGGCGGGACCTTCGGCCACGAGCGACAGGGCGATCACCCCCGACCCCGTCCCCAGGTCGACGGCGACCGGCGCGACGGCCGCCGCCCCGCCGGGCTCCGGCCACCGGCGCAGCTCGGCCAGGGC
>JBJKRZ010000073.1:0-3631 GCA_046704365.1 Acidimicrobiales bacterium
CACGGTCGCCCACCGTCGGCGCGTGGCCCGTCTCGTGGTGCGCTACGTGCTGCTCACCCTGGGCGCGCTGTTCGTCCTCCTGCCCATCTACCTGACGGTGGTGGACTCCCTGCTCGCCCCGGGCCAGCTGGCGCATCGTCCGCCCGACTTCTTCCCGACCATCCCCCAGTGGCACACCTATTCACAGGCATGGGCGACGGGGCACTTGGGGGTGTACCTGCGCAACTCCGCCATCCAGACGGCGATCATCGTGGCCGGGCAAGTGGTGACCTCGGTCCTCGCCGCCTACGCGTTCGCCTTCCTCCGGTTCCCGTTCCGGCGAGTGCTCTTCGTGGTCTTCCTGGCCACGTTGATGATCCCGTTCGAGGTCACCCTGGTGACCAACATCTCGACGGTCAGCACCCTCGGTTGGTACAACACCTTCCAAGGGCTGACCGTCCCCTTCTTGGCCACCGGCTTCGGGACGTTCCTGCTGCGCCAGGCCTTCCTCCAGATCCCCGTCGACCTGCAGGAGGCGGCCGCCCTCGACGGGTACGGCCACCTGCGCTTCATGACCCGGGTGGCCGTACCGCTGGCCCGTCCCTCGCTGGCCGCGCTGGCGGTGTTCTCGTTCCTCTCGGCGTGGAACCAGTACCTGTGGCCGCTCGTGATCACCGGCGACAACAACAACAACCGGACCGTCCAGTTCGGGCTCAAGCTGTTGCGTGGCACCCAGCTCCAGTCCATCAACGTCAGCCTCGCCGGGACCATCATCGCCGTGGCCCCGCTCTTCGTGCTGCTCGTGGTCTTCCAGAAGCAACTGGTGCGCAGCTTGACCGCCGGCGCCGTCAAGTAGCTCTCGCTGCGGTGAACAGGGAATTCTCGCCCCGCTCGGGCCGCTGCGTCGAGGGAGCCCGGTCCGTCGAGGGGGCTTCCAGGGGCCAAATGCCCTACCTGGGTACCGACGGAGATGGCAGGCTGACCCCATGAGTGTCCCCCGTCGACCCCGTGGCCTGCCGTCCTGCCGAGCGATCGACGGCAACACCCCGCTGCGACGGGCACGGCGTGACCGCCGGCGGACGGGAGCGTCGGTCGGCGGGCGTGCCTGGGTGGCGATGGTGGTGGGCTCGTTGGCGACGCTCATGGTGGCCAGCGGCTCGCCGGCCCCCTCGGCCGGGGCGGCGGCGAAGAAGTCGTCCGGGAAGGTCTCCGCGTCCCAGTGCCCGCTGTCGACCTTGGCTCGCCACAAGGGCACCGTGTCCATCGACATGTGGGAGTCGATGCACACAACACTCACAAAGACCCTCACGGCCCTGACCAACACCTTCAACTCGTCGCAGTCGAAGGTCCACGTGAACCTGGTGCAGCAGGCCAGCTACACAGACACGTGGACAAAGTACCAAGCGGGCCTCACCAATGGTCAGCTGCCGGACGTCGTGCAGCTGACAAGCATCGACCTGCAGGCGATGAGCGACTCGCGCTCGGCGCTGCCCGTCCAGGCGTGCATCGAGGCGTCGCACTACAAGACGTCCGACTTCGTGGCCAAGATCCTGAACGCCTTCAAGGTCGGCGGCGCGCAGGTCGGCATGCCCTTCGCCATCTCCTCTCCCGTCCTCATCTACAACCAGCTGGCCTTCCAATCCGCCGGCATCTCGACGCCCCCTGCCACCCTCGACCAGATGGTGTCCGACGCCGCCACCCTCAAGGCCCACGGCAGCGGCATGGCGCTCAAGCTCGACCCGTGGCACCTCGAGACCTGGCTGGCCACGGCCAACCAGCTCTTCGTGAACAACAAGAACGGCCGGGCCGGCAGGGCCACCAAGACCGTGTTCGACAACGCGACGTCCCGCAAGATCTGGGGAGACCTCAGCCAGCTGGTCAAGAGCGGTGACGCCATCACCACCCAGGCGCAGGGGGCCAACCCCTACGACAACCTGCTGGCCCTGGGATCGGGGCAGGCCGCGATGACCATCGACACCTCTGCCGTGTTGAGCACGGTCTATACGGTGCTGGCCAGCGGTCAGTACCCGAACGTGAAGCTCGGCGTGGCGCCCCTGCCCGTCTACAGCACCAAGGTCAAGGGCGGTATCGAACCGGGGGGCTCGGCGCTCTACATCCCCAACCGGATCCCCAAGCTGGACCAGGCGGCGGCGTGGGACTTCATCAGCTTCCTCGACAGCGCGACGTCGCAGGCCACCTGGGCGGCCGGCACCGGCTACATCCCGATCCGCAAGTCGGCCGCCAAGTCGGCGACCGTGCAGAGCCTGTGGCAGCAGAAGCCGGGGTTCAAGGTGTCCTATGAGCAGCTGGTCAGCGGCGTCGTCACGCCGGCCACCGCCGGCGCCGCCCTCGGGCCCTATCCCCAGGTGCGCCAGGTGGAGCTGACCTCCGAGGAGTCCATGTTCCACCAGGGGACGTCTCCGGCCAAGGCCCTGTCGTCGGCGGCGTCGAAGATCAACCAGATCCTCGCCCAGTACAACCAGCGCGTCGGCAGCACATGACTCGGGTCGTCGCCCTCGGGGGCGGCCACGGCACGGCCGTCACCTTGCGGGCGGCCCGCCGGTACGCCTCCGACATCACCGCCGTCGTGTCGGTGGCCGACGACGGGGGCTCGACCGGCCGGCTGCGCGAACAGCTCGACGTGGTGGCCCTCGGCGACCTGCGCAAGTGCCTCGTGGCGCTCGCCGGCGAGCAGTCCCTGCTGGCGCAGGCCTTCGAGCACCGCTTCGGCGAGGGCGACCTGGCCGGCCACGCCCTGGGCAATCTCGTCCTCGCCGGGCTGGTCACGGCGGCCGACGACCTGGTGGCCGGGATCGACGAGGCCGCCGCGCTCCTGGGCGCCGTCGGACGGGTCCTGCCCGCCACCACCGAGAAGGTGGTCCTGCGAGCACTGGGCGCCGGCGGCGAGGTCAACGGCCAGGTGGCGGTGTCCCGAGCCGGCCGCATCCGCCATGTCTCCCTCGTGCCCCCCGACTGCAGCCCACCGCCCGAGGCGGTCGCCGCCCTGGGCGCGGCGGACCAGGTGGTGGTGGGACCGGGGTCCCTGTTCACGAGCGTGCTGGCGGCGGCGGCGGTCCCCGGGATCGCCGAGGCCCTGGCCGAGACCCCCGCCCAGCGGGTCTACGTGTGCAACCTGCGCCCCCAGGTCCCCGAGACCGAGGGGTTCGACGTGGCGGCCCACGTGGCCGCGCTGGCGGCCCACGGCGTGTCGGTGGACGTGGTCCTGGCCGACTCCTCGGCCGGGCTGCCGGTCGGCGACCCCGGCGTGGAGGTGGTCGACCGCCCCCTGGCCGGCCGGAACGGACTGGTGCACGACCCTGCCCGACTGGCGCACGCGCTGGCGGGCCTGCTGGAGTACTCGGCGGGGCGGCGGGAGCCGGTGGCCTCTGGGGGAGGAGGAGCGGACTGAGATGACGGTACGGGTCGGGATCAACGGCTTCGGGAGGATCGGGCGCAACTTCGTGCGCGCTGCCCTGGCATCGGGGGCGGACGTCGAGGTGGTGGCGCTCAACGACCTGACCTCGGCCGAGACCAACGCCCACCTGCTGCGCTACGACTCCACGCAGGGGAAGCTGGGCGCCCCCGTCGAGGTGGACGGGACCGACCTCGTGATCGACGGCCGCCGCGTACGGGTCCTGGCCGAGAAGGACCC
>JBJKRZ010000074.1:0-14422 GCA_046704365.1 Acidimicrobiales bacterium
GCCCGGTGCTGGCGTCAGCCGTCGGCCAGCTGGCTGCCCGCTTCGACAGCAGCTGGGGCGGCTTCGGCCCGGCGCCCAAGTTCCCCCAGCCGGCGCTCATCGAGCTCTGCCTGCGCCAGTACCGCGCCACCGGGGACAGCGAGGCGCTGTCCATGGCGCAGCACACGCTTCGGGCCATGGCCGTCGGTGGTCTCCACGACCATCTGGGGGCCGGGTTCTGTCGCTACTCGACCGACGACACCTGGACGGTCCCCCACTTCGAGAAGATGCTCTACGACCAGGCCGGCCTCGTGCGCGCCTACCTCCACGCCTGGCAGGTGACCCAGCAGCCCCAGTGGCTGTCTGTGGTCGAGGACACGGTGGGCTACGTGCTGCGCGACCTGGCCGCCGAGGGGGGCGGGCTCTGCTCGGCTGAAGACGCCGACTCCGAAGGGGAAGAGGGTCGTTTCTACCTGTGGACGCCCGACGAGCTCGGTGCGCTGCTCGGTGACGAGGCGGCGGCCGCCGCTCACCATTACGGCGTGGAGGCGGGCCCGAATTTCGAGGGCCGCAACATCTTGCGCCTGGCCCTCGACGCCGATCTCGTGCGCTCGGGCGAGGTGGAGCGCTGGCGCAGCGTCCTGTTCGAATCCCGTGCCCGCCGCGTCCGCCCGGCACGAGACGACAAGGTGCTCACCGAGTGGAACGCCATGTTCTGCTCGGCGCTGGCCGAGGCCGCCGCCGCCACCGGGCGCGACGACTGGGCCGCTGCCGCCTGCTCTGTGGCCAGCTTCCTGCTCGAGAACCTCCGCAACGCCGAGGGACGCTGGTTGCGCTCTTGGCAAGACGGGCGGGCGCGGCACCTCGCCTACGCCGCCGACTACGCCTGGCTGGTGGACTGCTTCACCCGTCTGACGGAGCTCACGGGCACCTCCGAATGGCTGGAGCACGCCCGGGACACCGCGCACGAGCTCCTACGACTCTTCCCCGGCGCCGACGGGCTCCTCTACACCTCGGGCCAGGACGCCCCAGCCCTGGTGGTGCGGCCCACCGAGGTCTTCGACGACGCCACCCCCTCGGCCACCGCCGTGGCGGGAGGCGCCCTTGTGCGCCTCGGTGCCCTGTGCGGCGACGACGAGCTCTCCGAAGCCGGCACCCGGCTGCTCAGGAGCCTCGAGCCCCTCGCCGAGCGCCAGCCGTTGGCGACCGCCTGGGCCCTCGCCGCCGCCGAGATGGCGGCCGAGGGCGTCACCGAGGTGGTGGTGGCGGGCCAGCGCCCCGACCTCCTGGCGGTGATACGTGCCCGCTACGAGCCCACCGCCGTCGTCCTGTGGGGGCAGCGCACCGCCTCTGCGCTGTGGGAAGGACGGCGCGACGGCGAGGCCTACGTGTGCCGACATCGTGTGTGCACGGCACCGGCGCACACCCCCCAAGAGTTGACGTCCCGCCTCGACGAAGCAGCGCACACCCGCCTGGAGCGGTCCACGTCGACGATCCGCTCAACGGTGGACCGGTGAGCCGCAGCGACCGCAACGACGGCGCCAGGGCCAACCACGACGGTCCCGGACGCGCCAGCGGCCGGGGGCAACAGGCTCGTCGCCCTCTCTCGCCCGAGGCGGCACGACGGCGCCGGCGCTTGGCGCCACCCGGGCGCGGGGTGCACCGCTGCATGGTCGTGGCCACCGGCCCCGACGACACCACAGCCGTCGAGCTGCGCACGGGGGCCTTCGTGCGCCTGCGCCTCGAGCGCCAGCTCGCCGGCGCAGCTGGCGAAGCCTCCGAGCACCCGCGCCCGAGAGCCGAGGAGCACGGTGCAGGGGATCCGGGGGGAGGTCGCCTGCTCGTCCCCGAGGCCCCGGCGCCCGACGGCGAGGCCGGGCTGAGGGTGGATCCCGAGCCCGGCATGCTGTTGCCCTTCGACGTCGTCGACGCCACGTGGGCGGACGACCCCCAGCGCGACGACCTGGCGCAGCCCGAAGCCGTGAGCGTGTCGGGCCAACCATTGGTGGTGGGACGTCTGCGGGGACGACGGGCTCGGGGCCTGCTCAAGGGCCTGGTGGCACCGCCGGCGCAACAGCTGCTGGGCTTCGCCGGATCGGCGGCGCCCTACTGGGAGTTCCACGGCATGCGGCCGTCGGTCGCCCTGGTGGTCCCCAGCCGAGGGCCGCTGCTGTTCCGACGACGGGCCGACGGCTCGGTGTGGACCCGCTTCGGCTGGCCCCGGATCGACCAGTGGCTGCCCGTGGAGGACCGGCGCGCCGTGGCCTGCCTGTGGGCGTCGGGGCAGGACCGACTGTCGGGGCGGGCGCTCAGCACCTCTCTCGGCTTCCGGCCCCACTACCTGCTCGTCGCCGTGAGCCGCCCGCGCCAGGGCCACTGCTACAAGACGGTGACGGCCCTGCTCCCGAGACCCTGACCGAGGCCGAGCCCGGTCGGCCGGAGGGCGACGGGATCAGCCGGAGGGCGCCGGGTTCAGTCGGAGGGCGCCGGGTTCAGTCGGAGGGCGACGGGATCAGCGGAGGGGGCGGCCCGAGGTGAGGGCCCCCGAGGCGAGGTCCTCGGCCATGGCCCACCCGAAGGCCACGAGGCGATCGCCCTTGGGCGCCTTCAAGCCGGCGAAGAGAGCGGCCACGCCATCGACCGGGTCCTTCACCTTGGGCCCGTCGAAGTCCAGCGCCCCCGTGGGCACCCCTTGGCCGGCCAGCACGAAGCTGCGGTCGTCGATCCGCCCGTCAGCACCGAAGCGCTTGGCCAGGCGCCGGCCCCAGGCCCGTTCCTCACCGGTGGGCTTGTGCTCGGGCCGAGGGACCACGTCGGAGAGCCCGCTGAACGCCTGGTACCCCTGGGGTGCAGCCAGGCGGGTGCCCACGAGCACGTCCTCGTCGGGGAACGCCAGCAGCGCCCGCCGGTACTGGTCGGCGAGCATGAGCCTCAGCACCTGGTCCGCCTTGGCGGTCCGGTCGACGCTGGCGAGCCCTATGAGCAGAGAGGGGGTACCGCCGATGCGCTCCAGGGTCGAGAACGAGTAACCACGGAGCTTCGACCCCTCCCGGGTGTGGGTGACGAGGACCCACTCCTCGCACTGCTTGGACAGGAATCCGATGTCGAATCCGGGCTCCCGGTCGACGCACAGGTCGGCCATCTCGGCCAGCTCGGCGTCGCTGAGCGAAGTGCAGTCCTTGGTCCCGACTTCGAACGACATGGGAGTGCTCCACCTCCTGGGGGCCGCGGGGTCACCCCCAGGATACTGCGCCCCGTGTAGGGGGTTCCCATCGGCCCAGGTAGCGGCGCTGGAGCCGGCACCCGGGCGGCGGGGACTACGCCAATATGGCGCGGGGCCCGAGCAGCACCCTCAGCTCGCCCAACAGCCCCCGCCGGCTGTCGACGTTGAATTCGGCCGGCAGGCGCAAGGTGGTCTGGCCCACCTGGACGTGGACGGGCTCGGTACCCGGGTGCTCTGCCAACAGGCCCTTCAGGTGCTCGAGGACGTCGTCGGGAAGGCCGAGGGGCAGGTGCACGCGCAGCGGCCCGTTGGCCTCCTTGAGCTCGTGGCGCTCGAGCTCCATGCACACCAGCTTCACCTCGTCCTCTCGGGTGTCGATTCGACCCCGCACCACCACGATCGTGTCGTCCTCGAGCTTGTGACCGACCTCGGCCATGACCTTGGGGAAGACGAAGACCTCGACCGACGCCCGCAGGTCCTCCAGGACGAAGGTGGCCATGAGCTCGCCTCGCTTGGTGTAGCGACGGTTCAAGGCGGTGACCACGCCGCCCACCGTGCGCACCTGGCCCTCTCGACCGGAGTCGTCGACCAGCTCGTCGAGGTCCTTCACGTCGGCAACCGAGCAGTCGGTGAGCCGGGCGAGCGCCGTCTCGTAGCCACGCAGGGGGTGGTCCGAAACGTAGAGGCCCAGCATCTCTTTTTCGAAGGCGAGCTTGGGACCCTTGTCGAACTCCCTGTCGGGCACATCGAGCCTCACCTCCCCGAAGGCGCCGGCTCCCGTGGCCTGCTCGTCCGCCAGGGCGGCGAAGAGGGTGGAGATCCCAGCCTGCTCCTCGCGGCGACGCTCGAGGGTGCGGTCGACGATCTCCTCGAACACCAAGCACAGTCCCTGGCGGGGATGCCCGAGCGAGTCGAAGGCGCCCGCCTTGACGAGCGATTCCACGGTGCGCTTGTTGAGGACGACAGGATCGACCCTGGAACAGAAGTCGTAGAAGTCGGTGAAGGCCCCCCCGGCGTTGCGCTCGGCCACGATCCTGTCCACCAAGCTCTCGCCCACGTTGCGCACGGCCGCCAGCCCGAAGACGATGCGTCGTCGGCCGTCCTCGCCCACCAGGGGCGTGAACTCCGCCGCCGACCGGTTCACATCGGGCACGAGCACCTCGATCCCCAGGGCCTTGCACTCCCCGAGGTACACCGCCGTCTTGTCCTTGTCGTCCTTCACCGAGGTGAGGAGCGCAGCGAGGTACTCCACCGGGTAATGCGCCTTCAGCCACGCCGTCTGGTAGGCGACCAGCCCGTAGCCGTACGCGTGGGACTTGTTGAAGGCATAGTCGGCGAAGGGTTCGATGATGTCGAACAGCTCCGTACCGAGCTTCTCGCCGTAGTCCTGGTCGACGCACCCCTTCACGAACTTCTCCCGCTCGGCGGCGATGAGCGCCCGGTTCTTCTTGCCGCATGCCTTGCGCAGGTTGTCGGCTTCCTCCAGCGTGTAGCCGGCGAAGCGTTGTGCGACCCGCATCATCGACTCCTGGTAGAGCATGAGCCCGTAGGTGTCGCCCAGGATCGCCTCCATGTCGGGATGCACGTAGGAGAGGGCCTTGCGCCCGTTCTTGAGCTCCGGGTAGTCGCGATGCATGTTGGCCGCCATCGGCCCGGGGCGGTAGAGGGCCACCAGGGCGGCCACGTCGTCGAAGGACGTGGGAGCGAGCGCCCGGAGCGTGGCCCGCATGGGCCCGCCCTCCAACTGGAAGACGCCCACGGTCTCGGCCCGGCGCAACATCTCGAAGGTCCTCTCGTCATCGAGGGCGATGGCGTCGATGTCGGGTCGGAGCCCTTCGGACCGCTCGACGAGGTCGAGCGCCCGCTCGATGACCGACAGGTTCCGCAGGCCGAGGAAGTCCATCTTGAGAAGGCCGAGCTGTTCCACACCGTGCATCTCGTACTGGGTGACGACGGGGGCCTCGGCGGGGTCGTGCCCGTTCTCCGGCTTGCGCTGGACGGGCAGGTACTCGGTGAGCGGCTCCCTGGTGATCACCACGGCAGCAGCGTGGATGCCGTCCTGGCGGCGCAGGTTCTCGAGGCCCTTGGCCACGTCGATGACCTTGGCGGCCTCGGGGTCGCTGGCGTACATGTCGCGTAGCCCCTGGGCGCTCACGTACCCGTCCTCGTGGCCCTCCACCTTGTCGAGGCAGGCACGCAGCGGCGTGTCCCGGCCCATGATCAGGGGGGGCATGGCCTTGGCGATCTTGTCCCCCACGACATAGGGCAGGCCGAGCACCCGGGCGGCGTCGCGGACCGCCGCCCGGGCCTTGATGGTCGAGAAGGTGACGATCTGAGCCACGTGGTCCGATCCGTAGCGCTCGGCGGCGTAGCGGATCATCTCGGCCCGGTAGCGCTCGTCGAAGTCCATGTCGATATCGGGCATCTGCTTGCGGCCGGGGTTCAGGAACCGTTCGAAGAGCAGGTCGTAGCGAATGGGGTCGAGGTCGACGATCTCGAGGCAGTAGGCCACGCAGCATCCTGCCGCCGACCCCCGACCAGGCCCCACCCTGATCCCCGAGGACCGTGCGTGTCGGATGAGGTCCCAGACCACGAGGAAGTAGGAGGAGAAACCCATCGAGGTGATCACCCCGAGCTCGTAGTCGAGGCGTTCCACCACGGCGTCGGGCAGAGGGGTGCCGTAGCGCCGGCCGGCCCCCTGGCGGGCCAGGTGGCGGAGGTAGAGGGCGGCACGCTCCTCGTAGCTCGACCCGGTGAACTGGGCGGGGACGGGGAACTCGGGAAGGGCGTCGAGCCCGAAGGAGATCTCGACCTGCGCACGCTCCGCCACGAGCAGCGTGTTGTCGCAAGCCTCGGGAGCCTCGCTGAAGACCGAGCGCATCTCGGCCGCCGTCTTCAGGTAGTGCTCCTCGCCTTCGAACTTGAAGCGCTTGGGGTCGTCGATCCTGGCGCCGGTCTGGACACAGAGCAGGGCGTCGTGGGCCACGGCGTCGGCCCGGTGGGTGTAGTGGCTGTCGTTGGTAGCGAGAAGAGGTGCCTGCAATTCACGGGCTATGCGCACCAGGGCGGGGTTGGTCCGTTTCTGCTCGGCCAGCCCGTGGTCCTGGACCTCGACGAACATCGACTGGCGGCCGAAGATGTCCTGCAGGCGGCCAGCCAGCTCGAGCGCCTTGGGCTCGTCGTCGGCCAGCAGTGCCTGGAGCACCACACCTCCCAGGCAGCCGGTGGTGGCGATGAGGCCATCGGAGAAGCGCTCGAGCAGCTCCCAGTCACAGCGCGGCTTGTGGTAGTAGCCCGAGAGAAACGCCTCCGAGGAGAGCTTCATGAGGTTTCGGTAACCAGCATTCGTCTCGGCCAGCAACGTGAGGTGGTAGTAGAGCTTCTTACCGCCGTCCACGTCGCCCCCGGTGTCGTCGATACGGCCCCGGCGCGCCGGGCGCTCGTGACGACTCTCCGCCGCCATGTAGGCCTCGGTCCCGATGACCGGGTTCAGCCCCGCCTCGCGACAGCGCGTGTAGAAGTCGAGGACGCCGTACATGTTCCCGTGATCGGTCATGCCGAGCGCCGGTTGTCCGTCAGAAAGCGCCGCCGTCACCAGGTCCCCGACGCGCGCCGCGCCGTCGAGCATGGAGAACTCGGTGTGCGTGTGCAAATGGGCGAAGCTGCTGCCCAGTGCGGTCATGCCCCCGTCCTCCTCGGCGGCTCGGCTCTCCACAGGGCGTTGTCCACAACCTGTGGAGAACTACAGCGGTGTCATTCGACAGTATCGCGCCGGAGCGCCGGCTTCCCGGGGCTCGTTCCGCCGAGGGCGCCCAGGGAACTCGGCAGGGCCCGGGGCGGGGCGCTCAGAGGTAGGTGCCGGGGCGAGCAGGAGGTCCCCCTTCGGGACGCGCTCCGGGCGGCAGCCCCCGCTGTCGCATCTCGTCGAGCTGGGCCCGCGCTGCCATCTGCTGGGCCAGCAGCGTCGCCTGGATGCCGTGGAACAAGCCCTCGAGCCAGCCCACGAGCTGCGCCTGGGCCACCCTGAGCTGCGCCTCGGAGGGAGCGGTCTCGTCGAAGGGAAGCGCCATTCTGTCCAGCTCGGCAGCGAGGTCGGGACTGAGGGCGCCGGCCAGCTCCCGAACGGACTGCTCGTAGATCTCGCGGAGCCGGACCCTGCTCGCCTCGTCCAGGGGGGCGCTGCGCACCTCGTCGAGCAGCTGCTTGACCATCGACCCGATGCGCATGACCTTGGCCGGCTGCTCGACCGACTCGCCGGTCTCGCCCTCGTCCGCCTGGTGGCCCTGGGTGTCGTCGGGCGGGCCCACGAGCTCCGCCTGGGCCCGTTCGCCTGGGATCGAATCGACGTTCTCGGTCATGGAGCGATCCTCCCAGAGCGCCGCCCGTGCGCCAAGACGCCGTGACGAGCGCTGTGACGAGCGCGGTGCAGAGCGCGGTCGAGAAGCGTCGGGGTCACGGCACCGACCACACCAGGAGCGGGACCAGCATCTCGGCGGTGGTGAGCGACCCGTGGCGGGCCAGGAGCCTCGACTCGCCGGTGTCGGCGGGATCGAGGAACGCCACGGGCTCTCTTGCCACTACAGCGACATGGCCGAGGCGCTCGGCGACCGCCGGCGCCAGTGGGCCTCCGAACCATCCGTCGCCGACGACCTGCTGGCGCGAGCGCACCCACGCCTGGTCGCCGTAGGCCTCTTCGGCTGCCCTGAGCAGCTCCTCCTCGGCACCGGGTCGGGCATGGAGCCAGCGGAACCTGCCTTCGCCGGAGACGAGCTCCACCATGGCGAACATGGCGGGACCGGGAAGCTGCGCCATGGCGTCCACCTGCACCTGCCCGTGGTCCGAGACGACGACCAGGGCCGCTCCCGGCGGCAGGCCGTCGGCCAGGTCGCCCACCAGCCGGTCGAGAGCCGAGAGCTCGGCACGGTAGTGGTCCCCGAGCCCGTGCTCATGGGCGACCTTGTCGAGCCCGTCGTAATAGGCGTACACGAAGGGCTCGCCCTGGCGTAGCTGCCGCAGGGCTTCGACCACCATCGTCGAGGGCATGCGCCAACCGATCAGACGGGCACCGCTCAGGTGGGCGGCGGTGAAGCCGGTGGGCGCGAACTCCGACCTCGTCACGGCCGGGACGCCAGGTCCGGTGAAAGGCGGGCAGCTCTGCAACTCGGCGGCGGGCACCCGTCGCCGGACGTCGCTGCCGTCCGCCGTCCAGTGCAGCACGTTGAGGACAGAGCGCTGCGAACGTCCGACGCCCTCGCCGGCGGGCACGGCCATGCGGTAGCCCACGACACCGTGCTCGGCCGGGGTCCGTCCTGTGGTGATGGACGTGAGGGCGGTCGCCGTCGTGGTGGGGACCACCGACGTGATGGGGCCGCCCTGGCCCGAGCTGAGCGTGGGCGCCAGCTCCGGCCATGCCCGTAGCTGCTCCCAGCCGAGCCCGTCCACCACCAAGAGCAGCACCTGCCCCACATGGGCCAGCCCGGCGGGCATCCACGGCGGCAGCGACCCGGTGCGCCCGAGCAGGGCGGGGACGACCGAGGACAGGCAGGCACCCCCGTAGTCGGGCACGACCGGTTCGGCATTCGTCACCCGCGGGACTGTACCCAGCGCCCGGGGGGTGGCCGACGAGGCCCGGTAGCATCTGGTCGTGAAGGTCTCGACCCGGGGCGACTACGCCAGCCGCGCCCTGCTCTCGCTGGCCCTGCACACCGACCCCCCGGTGCCGACCTCGGTACGGGACATCGCCGAACGGACAGGCCTGCCGCAGCCCTATCTCGAGCAGATCCTCCTGGCCCTGAAGGGCGCCGGCCTGGTCCGCTCCAAGCGGGGGGTGGGAGGCGGCTACGTCCTCGCCAGGCCGGCGTCGGCCATCACCTTGGGCCAGATCGTGAGCGCCGTGGACGGACCCATCGTGGCGGGGGACTTCGGCCGCCCCCACGAGAACGGGGCTTGTGAGCACGAAGGCCAGTGCGTGCTCCTGGCGGTCTGGGCCGGCGTCGGCGAGCACATGCGCGAGCATCTCGACTCCTTCACGCTCGAGGACATGGTCCGCCGGGCCCGCAACACCGCCGCCCCGGCGCCGGCGCTCCACTGAAGGGACCGCCCGAGGGTCCGGGGCGCCTCAGCCCTCCGCCAGGGGGTCGCCTCCGTCGTCGTCCCAGCGTCCGAGCACCGCTGTCTCGCGCTCCCAGGTGAGCACGCCCACGGCGGCGGGCGACAGCAGCAGCCGGCGCCCTTCGCCGGGGTCCCAGCCCAGCCAACGGGCGGCCACCACTCGCAGCACGTGCCCGTGAGCGAACGCCAAGGTGTCGCCGACGGCGAGGCGGGCGACCTCGATCACGCGCTCGGCACGCCCGGCGACCTGCTCGATGGCCTCCCCGCCGGGAACCCCGTCGTCCCAGAGGGTCCAGCCGGGGCGGCCTCGTCGGATCTGGTCGGTCGTGAGGCCCTCGTAGTCCCCGTAGTCCCATTCCGCCAGGTCCTCACAGGTCCTGGCCAGGTCGCCGAAGCCGGCCAGCTCGCAGGTGGCCCGGGCCCGGCCCAGGGGACTGCACAGGACCTGGGCGAAGCGCCGTCCCTGCAGGCGCCCGCCCAGTGCCATGGCCTGCGCCCGGCCCTCGTCGTCGAGGGGGACGTCGGTGCGCCCGGTGTGCTTGCCGGCGCTGGACCAGGGGGTAGATCCATGACGGACCACCACCAGGCGGCTCGGGGGGGTCTCGGCCTTCGTCATCCCCGAAGCGCACCACCAGGGCTTTTCCGGCGCAACTCGCGTCCGGAGTCCCAGGCCCGAGGATCACGAGCACCAGGAATGAGGGGCACCACACCGGTGTTGTTCCCGCTGACGGCACCGCTGGCAGCACGAAAGGGAGTTCATGGCCACCGCTAGCGTTCACGACGGCATCAGGCTCTTCCTCGACGACCTGGACCGCTATCCCTTACCCGACCCCGAGCAGCAGGTCGAGCTGGCCAAGCGGGTGGCGGCAGGCGACGACCAGGCACGTCGCCAGATGATCGCCGCCAACCTCCGGCTGGTGGTCCACTGGGCGCGGCGCTACCAGGACCGTGGCGTCGACTTCGCCGACCTCGTGCAGGAAGGCACCTTCGGCTTGATGCGGGCCGTCGACAAATTCGACTGGGAGCGAGGGTTCCGCTTCTCGACCTACGCCACCTGGTGGATCCGCCAGGCGCTGCAGCGGGCCGTGCAGCAGCACGGCAACACCATCCGCGTCCCCATGGAGGTGGCCGAACAGGCCCAGCGGGTCGACCGGCTGTCGTGGGAGCTCGCTGCCGAGCTGCGCCGCGACCCGACGGCGGCCGAACTGGCCGATGCCAGCAACGTGGACGAGGCCACCATGGCCTCCCTGGCCGACGTGGCGCGCGTGGTGGCCAGTCTCGACCAACCTGCCGGCGCCGACACCGGCACGGCTCTGGGCGACCTGGTCGGTGTGGACGACCAGGAGTTCGAGGCCGAGGTGGAACGGCGGATGGTCCTCGACCAGGTGCGTCGGGCCGTCGACAACCTCGACGAGCTGGCCCGCGACGTCGTGCGCATCCGCTACGGCCTCGACGGTGGCGATCCGGCGTCGTTGCAGGCCACGGCGTCGCGCCTCGGCATCGGGGTACGGCGCGCCCGGCAGGCGGAAGCTCGGGCACTGGAGCAGCTGGCGACCGATCCCGAGGTGGAGGCCGCCCTCAGGGCCGCCTAGGAGGGGGGCGAGGCCTCCGGGTCCGCCTCCAACTCGGCCAGCACGCCCTGGAGGTCGGCGGGCAACGGCGACTCCCAGGTGAGGCGCCGGCCGTCGGGGTGCGTCACAGCCAGCCGCCAAGCGTGGAGGAAGAGCCGGCCGGGAGCCAGCCGTGACACCAGCGGCGCAGGACGGGCCCTGGCTCCCCCATAGCGGTCGTCGCCCACCACGGGGTGGCCGATCGCCGCCAGGTGCACCCGCACCTGGTGCGTCCGGCCCGTTTCGAGCGACGCCTCCACCAAGGTGGCCGCCAGGGGCTGCCCGAAGCGCCTGCGGACCCGATAGGAGGTCCGTGCCGGGCGTCCCGAGGCCGTCACGGCCATGCGGTCGGGACGGCGTGCCGACCGGCCGATGGGGGCGTCCACCTGACCGGCTTCGGCCTCGACACTGCCCACGACGAGCGCCAGGTAGTGCCGGTCGGCATCGTGGCGGCGCAGCTGGTCCGACAGCTCCCGGTGAGCCGCCGGGGTGCGGGCCACCACGAGGAGCCCCGAGGTGCCCTTGTCGAGGCGGTGGACGATACCCGGGCGGGCGGGGTCGCCCACAGCGGCCCGGGCCAGCTCGGCGAGGTCGGGGAAGCGCGCCAACAGGCCGTCCACCAGCGTCCCGCCCGAGTGACCGGCGCCGTGGTGCACCACCAGCCCGGCCGGCTTGTCCACGACGATCAGGTCGGTGTCGGCGTAGAGCACCTCGAAGCCCACGGCGGGGTCTGCCCTCGGGACGTCCTCGACCACAGCGGGCAGCACGGCCTCGAGTCGCTGTCCGCGACGGAGGGGGGTGCTGCGGGCGGACACCCTCGTGCCGTCGATGCGCACGCTGCCCCCGGCCACGACCTGGGCGGCCACGCTCCGGGACACGTCGCACAGCAGCGACAGCACCCGGTCCAGGCGCTGGCCGTCGAGAGCCGCCGGCACCTCCAGGTCGACGACGGCGCCGCTGTGGACGTCGTCGTCAGCCTGCCCGCCTGTAGGGGTCACCGACGGACGCCGACACGCTCCTGGCGCAACACCAGCACTGCGGCGAGGACCACGCCCACGGTGATGCAGGAGTCGGCCACGTTGAAGGTCGGCCAGAAGGGCAAGGCGATGAAGTCGACCACGGCGCCGTGATGGCCGCGCAGCAGCCGGTCCGAGAGGTTGCCCGCCGCCCCTCCCGCCACCAGGCCCACGGCCACGGCCATGCCCCGCACCTGGGCGCCGCGCACCAGGGCCAACAAGCCCACGACCGCCACGGCGGCCAGGGCCGCCAGGACAGGTCCCCAACCCTGGGCCAGCCCGAAGGCGCTCCCGGTGTTGTACGACAGCGACAGGTGGAGCTTCCAGACGACGTGGATGGACCCTCGGGCCAGGCGGTCCACGGCCCAGCTCTTGGTGGCCTGGTCGGCGGCCACCACAGCGGCTGCGACCGACAGCGCCACCAGCAGACGTCGGGCGCCCGGGCGGCGCCGCCGGCTGCCGGTCAGCGCCGGTGCAGCCCTCCGCTCTTGCACGATACGCACAACCGAGCGTAGGGCAGGGCGCGGAGCCGGGCTTTCATGATGGGCTGACCGCAGCTCTGGCACGCTCCGTAGGTCTTGTCGTCGATGGCCCCCAGGGCCACGTCGATCTCCTCGATGGCGGCCAGGGCCTGCGCCGACAGGGTGAGGTCGCGCTCACGGTCCACGGCGATGGTCCCGCCTTCGCCGGACTCCTCGTCGAACTGCACGTCGCCGGGTTCGCGCTCTTGGGCCAGGGACTCCGCCTCGGCGCGCAGGTCCTCGGCCTGGTGCCGGTACACCTCTCGCTCCTCGAGCAACAGCTGGCGCTGCTCGTCGAGGAACTTCTGGTCCGACGCATAGGGGCGCAGGACGGGCGGCGGAGCGGGCTTGGCGCGCGGCACGCTCGCCAGCCCACGCTCCTCGAGGCCGCGCAGGGAGGAGCTCGGGGCACGGCCCCCGGCTCGAGCCGCAGAAGCGCCGGCCTTCGCCTTGGCCGACGCCTTGGCCGGGGCGCTGGAGGCGCTCGCCGTCCTGGCGGCGGTGGCCTTGGCAGCGGTGGCCTTGGCGGCGGTGGCCTTGGCGGGGGGGCCCTTGGCAGCGGTGGCCTTGGCAGCGGGCGCCTTTTTGGCAGGGGCCGCAGCGCGCTTGGCAGCAACCTTGGTGGGGGCCTTTCTGGCCGGCGCCTTGGCGGCGGGCGCCTTTTTGGCGGTGGCCTTGGCGGGGGCCTTTCTGGCCGGCGCCTTGGCGGGGGCCTTTCTCCCAGAGGCCGGCGCGCGCTTGGCCGGCGCCTTGGAGCTCGCCGTCTTCTTGGCCGTGACCGGGGTGCGCTTGGAGCCAGACCTGGTCTTGGTGGCCGCCGTCTTCTTGGAGGGCGTCATGGGCGTTTCCTGTCGTCTCCAGCCGCCGCGACGTGGCTGCTCGAGGGGGCGGCGCCGCCGCTGGCCTGGGTCATCGGTGATCTCCGAGCTGTTCGAAGAGTGTGAATCTGGCGAAGAAGGTGGGCGACGTTAGCGCCCCGCATCCCGCCCAACAACACCGGCCCCGGCCGTGGTGTTCCCGCCCACCGGTTTCGGGGCGCCGATCGTGGCCCTCGCCGGTGCTCGGTGGTGGGCGCACCCGGCCCTGCGCCGGTCATCGGCGACGAGCGGCCTCCCAACCCGTCCGAGGCGCTGCCTGCCGGCGAATACGCTTGGAACCATGTCGGAGGACGACGGAGCGGCTCCGCCGTACCCCGAGGTCGAGCAGCAGCCGGACTACCCCCGCCTCGAGGAGCAGGTCCTCGCCTACTGGGCCAGCGACGCCACGTTCGCCGCCTCGGTGGCGGCCCGGCCCGGAGGCGACAACGAGTACGTCTTCTACGACGGGCCCCCCTTCGCCAACGGGCTTCCCCACTACGGCCACTTCCTCACCGGCTTCGTGAAGGACGCCATCCCCCGCTACCAGACCATGCGCGGTCGGCGGGTGGAGCGCCGCTTCGGCTGGGACTGCCACGGGCTGCCCGCCGAGATGGAGGCCGAGAAGGAACTCGAGCTCCACGGCCGGGCCCACATCGTCGAGCACGGCATCGCCCCCTTCAACCACTACTGCCGGGCCCTGGTCCAGCGCACCACCGACGCCTGGCAGCACTACGTCACCCGCCAGGCCCGCTGGGTGGACTTCGTCGACGACTACAAGACGATGGACCTGCCCTACATGGAGAGCGTCCTGTGGGCCTTCAAGGCGCTGTGGGAGAAAGGGCTCCTCTACGAAGGCGAGCGCGTCCTCCCCTACTGCTGGGAGTGCGAGACCCCCCTGTCCAATTTCGAGACCCGCCAGGACGACTCCTACCGCCCCCGCGAGGACCCGGCCGTCACCGTCGCCTTCCGGCTCGAGCCCGACCCCGGCGCCGACGAGGCGCTGGCCGGCCCCCTGCGGATGCTCGTGTGGACCACGACGCCTTGGACCCTTCCCTCCAACCTTGCCCTGGCCGTGGGGCCGGACCTGCGTTACGCCGTCTACGAC
>JBJKRZ010000075.1:0-13557 GCA_046704365.1 Acidimicrobiales bacterium
CGGTCTGGGCCTGCGCGGCCGCACGTCGCCGCTGGCCTGGACCAGGCGGCTCCGCACCCTGGCGGCCGTCTGGGTCGTCCTGCAGGCCGCCGGCCTGGTCCTGGGGCTCCTCGAGGGCGCCGGGCCACTGGCCGCTGCCGCCGGGGCCCTCGTCGTGCCCGCCCTGGTGGACCTGTCCTGCGCCCTGGTGGCGCCCTTGGAGCGCGCTCTGGCCGGCCGCTACGTGGCGAGGGCGGCCAGGCGTCTGGAACGGATGGCGCCCACGGTGGTGGCCGTCACCGGTTCCTACGGAAAGACGACCACCAAGGGGTACGTGGCCCATCTGGTGGCGGGGCGCTTCTCGGTGCTCGCCAGCCCGGCCAGCTTCAACAACCGCGCCGGGCTGGCCCGCACGGTCAACGAGCACCTGGCCCCCGGCACCGACGTGCTGGTGGCCGAGATGGGGACCTACGCCAAGGGCGAGATCGCCGCCATGTGCCGCTGGATGCGTCCGAGGGTCTCGGTGATCACGGCCATCGGCCCCGTGCACCTCGAGCGCTTCGGCACCGAGGACGCCATCGTCGAGGCCAAGGCCGAGATCCTCGCTAGCGCCTCCGCCGTGGTGTTGGCTACCGACGACCGCCGCCTGGCGGCCCTGGCCGATCGCTGCCAGCTGGAAGGTAAGAAGGTGTGGCGCGTCTCGTCCGCCGACCGCCAGGCCGACGTGTGCGTGGAGGACGCCGACGGCCAGCTTCGCCTGTGGGTCGCCGGCGAGAAGCTGGCCGAGACGGTCCTCGACGCCCGTCCGGCCAACGTGGGCTGCGCCGTGGCCGTCGCCCTCGAGCTCGGCGTGCCTCCCGAGACGGTGCTGGCGCTGCTTCCCACGTTGCCCACCGCCCCGCATCGCTTGGAGGCGGCCCCCACGGCGGCCGGGCGTTGCCTGGTCCTCGACGACACCTACAACGCCAACCCGGCGGGCGCCGCCGCTGCCCTGGACGCCCTGGTGCGCCTGGCGCCGCCCGGTGGTCGGCGGGTGGTCGTGACGCCGGGGATGGTCGAGCTCGGCTGGCGCCAGGCCGAGGAGAACATGCGTTTCGGCGCAGCAGCAGCGCTCGTGTGCAGCGACGTCGTCGTCGTGGGCCGTACCAACCGCCGTGCGCTCCTGCGCGGCGTGGCATCGGCCGGCGCGTCCACCCCTAGCGTCGCCCTCGACCGGCGACAGCAGGCCGTGCAGTGGGTGCGGGAGCAGCTCGGCGACGGTGACGTGGCGCTGTTCGAGAACGACCTTCCCGACCACTACCCTTGACCGACCCCCCTCGGGTGCCCCGTCGTCGATCCCGGAGCCAGCGTTGACCGATGCCCCTGTCGCCGTCGTCTTTGGCGGGCCCTCCCCCGAGCACGAAGTCAGCATCCTCACCGGCCTGCAGGCGGCGCGCGAGCTGGACCGGGCGGGCCGCCCGGTGGCGGCGGTGTACTGGGCGACGAGCGGCGACTTCTTCGCCGTGGCGCCCACCTTGGAGGCGGACTCCTTCGTCGACGGGACGCCCCGGGGTGCCGAGCCGCTGCGTCTGACCCTGGGCGAAGGAGGTGGCTTCGCCGCCGCAGGCCGCCTGGGCCGGCCCCGGCCGCTCGTCGTCGACGTGGTGGTCAACTGCTGTCATGGCGGGCCGGGCGAGGACGGCTCGCTGCAGGGGGCGCTGGACCTCGCCGGCCTGGCCTATACCGGGCCCACGGCGGCCGGGGCGGCCCTGGGCATGGACAAGCTGGCTTTCGCCGGGGTGGTGGCCGGCGCCGACCTGCCCTGCCTGGCGCGCTCGGCCCTCGACGGTCGCACCGAGATCGACTTCTCGGGGCCCTACATCGTGAAGCCCCGCTTCGGAGGGTCCTCCATCGGGGTGGAGGTGGTGGAGGACACCGAGACCGCCTTGGCCGGGCTGGCGGTCAGCCCCCACCTGCGGCGGGGGGCGGTGATCGAGCCCTTCCGCCCTGACCTCTACGACTTGAACATCGCCGTGCGCAGCTGGCCGGAGATGGCCATGTCGGCCATCGAACGGCCCTTGCGCTCCTCGGACCATTCGGAGATCCTCGGCTACGCCGACAAGTACGTCGGCGGCGAGGGCATGGCCAGCGCTCCCCGGGAGCTGCCTGCATCCCTGTCCCCGGCGCTGTCAGACGAGGTCCGTGCCATGGCGGCCGCAGTGGCCGAGCTGGCCCAGGTGCGCGGCGTGGCCCGCATCGATTTCCTCTCCGACGGGGAGTCGCTCTTCGTCAACGAGGTCAACACCATTCCCGGCTCCCTGGCCAAGTACCTGTGGGTCGACCCGCCCGTCAGCTTCCGCACCCTCATCGACGACATGGTGGAGGAAGCCCGAGCCAGGCCCGCCACCCGCTACACCACTGCCGGCGCCGACGGCACCGTCTTGCGCGGCGCCGGGGACATCGCCGCCAAGCTGGCCTGAGCGGTGGCGTTCAAGCGACGCCATCTGAGCGAGGGCGAGGAGGTGGTGCTCGAGACCAGGCCCCACTGGTCGTACCTGGGCTGGGCTCCCGCGGAGGTGCTCGTCCTCGTGGGAGGGCTCGTCGCCGTGGTCGTGGTGTGGCCCCAGGCGCCGCTGTCCGTGGGCTGGGCCCTGTTGGGCGTGGTGGGGCTCGCTGTGCTGTGGCTGGCCCGACGTGTGGTGCGCTGGCGGTCCACGGTCCTCGTGATCACCACCTCCCGTCTCCTGCAGCGCACGGGCCTGCTCGCCCGGCGCGGCGTCGACGTGCGACTTGAGCGGGTCAACGAGATCTCCTACGAGCAGTCCATCCCCGAACGCCTGATCGGCACCGGTCGGCTGTATCTCGACGTGGGCGGAGACCGCGGCACGGTGGGCTTCGAGCACGTCCGCCGGCCCCGGGCGCTGGCTGCCGTCCTCCACGAGCAGGTCGACCGGCGCTCCTCGGCTGCCCCAGGGGGCAGCGCAGCGGCGCCTGGGGCACCGTGGGCGGCGGGACCCGGGGCGGGACCCGGCTCTCCGTGGTCGTCGTCCCCGGCGCCGCCCCCCCTCTCGCCCGACGACACGCCCCCTCGGGGCACGTCGTTGGCGCCCGGCTCGGTCGCCCAGCAGCTCATCGAGCTCGACGAGCTACGGCGACGGGGCATCCTGAACGAGGCCGAGTACGCCGAGCGCAGGGCTCGGCTGCTCGACCGCCTGTGACGACGTGAGAGGCGGCCAGCCCGCCAATTCGCGCTCACGAGATGATTCGCTTTCACGAGATGAGGTGCGCCCCGGCGCTGGGGAGCAGCCTCCAGGCGGCGGTGGGGAAAGCGGTCACGTCGATGGCTCCGGGGTCGGCGAGTGCCACCACGCAGCCCCCGAAGCCGGCCCCGCTGAGACGGGCGCCGTGTACGCCCGGTATGGAGACGAGCCTGTCGACCAGGGCGTCCAGCTCGGGAGTGGACACCTCGAAGTCCCGGCTCAGGCTGTGGTGGCTCGAGGTCATGAGCCGCCCCGCCTCGGCGAGGTCCCCGCTCTCGAGCGCCGAGGCGAACCAGCGAACGCGATCGCACTCGGTCACCACGTGGCGCACGCGCCGGCGCAGCACCGGGTCGGGCAGTCCCAGGATCTCCTCGGGGCCCAGCTTCCCCAGGGGTCCGAGCCGGTGGGCGGCCGCTTCGCACTCGGCGCGCCGTGCCGCGTACCCCGAGGCCGCCAGGGTGCGCCGTACCCCGCTGTGCACGGCAACCACCTCAGCCTCGGCCGGAACGGGCACGGGGCGCACGGACAGGTCGGAGAAGTCGATGAACATGGCACAACCCTCCACGGCTGCGGCCACCACGAGCTGGTCCATGAGACCGGCGGCCACGCCGGTGGCCGCCTCCTCGGCCCGCTGGCAGGCGCGGGCCATCACCCGGGGCTCGGCCTCGAAGCCCAGCGCCAGGGCCAGGCCCACCTCCAAGGCGGCGCTCGAGGACAGCCCGGCACCGACGGGCAGCGAGGTCTCCACCGTCCCGTGGCCCCCGGTGGCGGGGCGGGCGAGCGCCACCATGGCCGCCACCAGCCGTGCCCAGCGGGGTTGCAGGCGGTGCAGCTGCTCAGGGTCGAGGGGGACGTGGACGTCCACGTCGGCCGGCTCGGGCTCCGAGACCGAGCGCAGCACCACCCGCAAGCCGTCGTCGGGCGCGAAGGTGACGACGGTGCCCAGATCGATGGCCATGGGCAGGGCGACCCCTTCGTTGTAGTCGGTGTGGTCGCCGATGAGGTTCACCCGGCCCGGGCTGTAGGCGCGCACCATGGCGGGAGCATGGCACGGACACCGCCGTCGAGGCGCCGGCTTGACCCTCCGGGCCGGCGGCGGCCAGCATCCCGGCCATGGCCATCCGATGGGCCGAGGTGGGCGAGATCCGATTGTGCTACGAACTGCGCGGGCGCCAAGGCGACTCCGTGCTCGTCCTCGTGCACGGTCTCGGCGCCTCACTGGCGGGCTTCGACCCGGCGATGCTCGAGATGTTCGTGGAAGGCGGTTTCGCCGTCCTGTGCTTCGACTGCCGCGACAGCGGGCGCTCGACGGTCCTCAGGGACGCCCCGCCCTTCGACCTGTCGGCTGCGGGCCGAGGCGACCGCTCGGTGGTCCGCTACACCCTCGACGAGATGGCCGACGACACGGCCGGCCTTCTCGGGGTCCTGGGCCTCGGACCGGCGCACCTGGTCGGGATCTCGATGGGCGGGATGATCGTGCAGACCTGCGCCGTGCGCCACCCCGAGCAGGTGCTCAGCCTGTGCTCGATCATGTCCTCGACCGGCGGGCCCGGTGTGGGGCTCCCGTCGCCCGAGGCCGGCGCCGTGCTCACCCGGCGCCCCGCCCGGGGCCGCCGAGGGTTTGTGGAGCAGGAGCTCGAGAACATGGCAGTCACCGGCTCCAGAAGTTCCGAGCTGGTCGACCTGGCGTGGCGCCGGGCGCGGGCCGAGCGCATCTACGACCACGGCGTGCACCCGGCGGGAACCGGCCGCCAGCTCATGGCGGTGATCGCCTCGGGAGATCGCAGCGCCTCGCTGTCGGCCGTCTCGGTGCCCACCCTGGTGGTCCACGGCGACGCCGACCCCCTCATCGACGTGAGCGGCGGCCGTGCCACGGCGGCGGCCGTGCCCGGCGCCGAGCTGCTCGTCGTCCCCGACATGGGCCACGAGCTCCCGCCCGCCGCCTGGCCCGAGGTGGTGGCGGCCATCGTCGGCAATGCCCGGCGCGGGGAACAGAAGGCCGCCGGCGCCAAGGCGGGTTCGGCGTGAGGATGGACCGGTGACCGGGCCTCTCGAGGGACTGCGGGTGGTGGAGCTGGCCGGCATCGGCCCGGGCCCCTACACGTGCATGTTGCTGGCCGACGCCGGGGCCGAGGTGATCCGCCTGGACCGGGCCCGTGGCCGGCCCGTGGCACCGCCCAACGGCGGTCACTGGGACCTGCTCAACCGCAGCCGGCCCTCGGTGGCCGTCGACCTCAAGAACCCCCAGGGCCTCGAGCTGGTCCTGGACCTCGTCGACCGGGCCGACGCCCTGGTGGAGGGGTGGCGTCCCGGCGTGGCCGAGCGGCTCGGGCTCGGCCCCGAGGCCTGCTGGGAGCGCAATCGGCGCCTCGTGTACGGGCGCATGACCGGGTGGGGCCAACAGGGCCCGTTGGCGGAGCGGGCCGGGCACGACATCGACTACATCGCCCTGTCGGGGGCGCTGTGGTCGGTGGGGCGCGCCGGGCAGCGCCCGGTGCCCCCGCTCAACCTGGTGGGCGATTTCGGCGGCGGAGGGCTGCTGCTCGCCTTCGGGCTCCTCGCCGCCGTGCTCGAGGCCAAGCGCTCGGGCCGGGGGCAGGTGGTGGACGCCGCCATGGTGGACGGCGCCGCCTCGCTCATGACCATGACCTACGCCTTCCACCAACTGGGTTGGTGGCTCGAGGAGCGCGGCGTCAACATCTTGGACACGGGGGCGCACTTCTACGAGGTGTACGAGACCGCCGACGGCAAGTGGTTCGCCGTCGGTGCCATCGAGCCGCAGTTCTACGCCGAGCTGCTCGAGGTCCTGGGCCTGGCAGGCGAGGAGCTGCCCGCCCAGCACGACCGGTCGCAGTGGCCGGCCATGAAGGAGCGCTTCGCCGCCATCTTCAAGACGGCGACCCGTGACGAGTGGGCCGAGCGCTTCGCCGCCACCGACGCTTGTGGTGCGCCGGTGCTGTCTCCCTGGGAGGCCCCTCGCCACCCCCACAACGCGGCGCGGGGGACCTTCGTCGAGGTGGACGGCGTGGTCCAGCCCGGCCCGGCGCCGCGCTTCAGCCGCACCCCGGGTGCCGTGCGGCGCCCCCCGCCCGTGGCCGGCCAGGACACCGACGAAGCGCTCGTGGCCTGGGGCATCGAGCCCGCCCGCGTGGCCGACCTTCGCCGGCAGGGCGCAGTGGACTGACCGGGCGCTCTGCAGTGACTGGACGCCCTGCCGTGACCGGGCGCCCTGCAGTGACCGGGCGCGGGGCCGGGCGCAGTGGAGCGTCCGGGCGCGGGCCGGTCAGAGGTTCACGACGGGACAGGTGACGGTACGGGTGATGCCCTCGATGAGCTGGATGTGGCTCACGACCATGCGCCCCAGCTCGTCCACCGAAGGAGCCTCGGCCCGGACGATCACGTCGTAGGGACCGGTCACGTCCTCGGCCGACGTGACGCCCGAGATGCCGGCCACCTGGGAGGCGACGTTGGCGGCCTTGCCCACTTCGGTCTGGATGAGCACGTAGGCGGTCACGGCCATGGTTCCTCCCGGATGTATCGCGGTGTCGCCACCGGCCTCGCCATGGTAGGCGGGACGGCGCGACGGCGTCTGGGGGGCTGCTCGGGGCCGCCTGCGGTCAGGACAGGCGGTGGCCCAGGGAGTCGAGCTCCTCGGCCAGCTCGGCGGGCAGGCGGTCGCCGAAGCGGGCGTAGTGCTCCTCGATGAGCGGCAGTTCGGCTCGCCACTCTTCGACGTCCACCCGGAGCAGCTGCTCCATGTCCTCCTTGGACACCTCCAGGCCCTCGGTGTCGATGGCACCGGGAGCCGGCACGTAGCCGATGGGTGTCTCCACGGCGTCACCGCGCCCCGCCGTGCGCTCGACGACCCAGGCCAGCACCCGCGAGTTCTCTCCGTAGCCGGGCCAGAGAAAGGCACCGTCCTCGCCCTTGCGGAACCAGTTGACGTAGAACAGGCGCGGCAGCTTCGAGGCGTCGGTGGACTTGCCGATGCGCAGCCAGTGGCCGAAGTAGTCGGCCATGTTGTACCCGCAGAAGGGCAGCATGGCGAAGGGATCGCGCCGTAGCGTCCCCACGGCGCCGGCGGCGGCGGCGGTGGTCTCCGAGGACATGATCGAGCCCAGGAACACGCCTTGGCGCCAGTCGAAGGCCTCGGTCACGAGCGGAACCGTGGAGCGGCGCCGCCCGCCGAAGAGGATGGCCGAGATGGGCACGCCGCTGGGGTCCTCGTACTCGGGGGCGCAGGCCGGGTTCTGCGACACCGGCACGGTGAAGCGGGCGTTGGGGTGGGCAGCGGTGGTACCCGACGCAGGCGTCCAGTCCTGGCCATGCCAATCGGTCAGGTGCGAGGGGGCGTCGCCGTCCATTCCCTCCCACCACACGTCGCCGTCGTCGGTGAGCGCCGTGTTGGTGAAGATCGTGTTGGCCGACAGGGTCTTCATGGCGTTGGGGTTGGTGGTCGTCGAGGTGCCGGGGGCCACCCCGAAGAACCCGGCCTCGGGGTTGATGGCCCACAACCTGCCGTCGTCGCCGAACTTCATCCAGCAGATGTCGTCACCGACGGTCTCCACGCTCCAGCCCTCGAGGGAGGGCACCAGCATGGCCAGGTTCGTCTTGCCGCACGCCGACGGGAAGGCTCCCGTCACGTAGCGCACCTCGCCCTGGGGCGACGTGAGCTTGAGGATGAGCATGTGCTCGGCCAGCCATCCTTCGTCACGCGCCATCACCGATGCGATGCGCAGCGCGTAGCACTTCTTTCCCAGCAGGGCGTTGCCCCCGTAGCCGGAGCCGAACGACCAGATCTCCCTGGTGTCGGGGAAGTGCACGATGTACTTGTTGTCGGGGTTGCAGGGCCACGCCACGTCTGCCTGGCCGGGCTCCAGCGGCGCCCCCACCGAGTGCAGGCAGGGCACGAACTCGTCGGCATCGCCCAGCGCCTCCAGGGCCCGGCTGCCCATGCGCGTCATGATGCGCATGGAGACCGCCACGTAGGGCGAATCGGTGACCTCGACCCCGATGTGGGACAGGGGCGAACCCAAGGGGCCCATGGAGAAGGGCACCACGTACATGGTGCGTCCTCGCATCGATCCTCGGAACAAGGCGGTGAGCGTCTGGCGCATGTCGTCGGGCCGGCGCCAGTTGTTGGTGGGCCCGGCGTCCTCCTCGCTCTCGGAGCAGATGAAGGTGCGGTCCTCCACCCGGGCCACGTCGCCGGGGTCGGAACAGGCCCAGTAGCTGGCCGGCCGCTTGGCCTCCGCCAGGCGGGTGAAGGTGCCGTTGTCCACCAGTAGCTGGCACAAGTGCTCGTACTCCTCCGCCGAGCCGTCGCACCACTGCACCCGGTCGGGGGTGCACAGGGCGGCCACCTCCTCGACCCAGCTGACCAGCTTCTTGTTGGTGGTTGGGGGCATCGGCGCGCTGTTCCTCCATTTCTGCAGCTCGGCACCGCCACCGGCGCGGCCCGCGGGCGGCGGCGACGGTTATGGCCAATGCTAGGCATGGGTCATGCCCGGCCCCAACTCAGCCGACACGAGCCGGACAGAGGGGGGGCGAGGTGACGGCGAGTTCGAGGCCATCGCCCGCCTAGCCGAGTTGTTGGCCGCGTCGGGGCTCCGCCCGGGGCCGGGCGAGACCTGGATCGGCGACGACGCCGCCGTGCTGCCCGTGGCCGGCCCGGGCGCCACCGTGCTCACCACCGACCTGGTGGTGGAAGGCGTGCACGGCGACACCTCTGTCATGAGCGTGGCCGACATGGGGTGGCGGGCCATGGTGGCCTCGCTGAGCGACGTGGCGGCCATGGGCGCTGTTCCCGGCCACGCCGTGGTGTCGGTGGCCGGGCCGCCCGAGACCGACCTCGAGCAGCTCTACGCCGGCATCGCCGAGGCGGCGTCGCGCTTCGGGTGCCCTGTGGTGGGTGGGGACCTCTCTTCAGCCCACCAGCTCGTCGTGTCGGTGGCCATGACCGGGGCCCTGGACCGGGGATCCGAGCCCGTGCTGCGTTCGGGGGCACGGCCAGGTGACGGGATCTTCGTCACCGGCCCTCTCGGGGCTTCCGCCGCCGGACTGCGGCTCCTCGCCGCCGGGTCCCCCGTGCCGGCGGGCGCCGAGAGCTTGGTGCAGGCTTATCGCCGCCCCCTCCCTCACCTCGCCGAGGGGGTGGCGGCCCGCACGGGAGGGGCGAGCGCCATGATCGACGTCTCCGACGGCTTGAGCGGCGACCTGGGGCACGTGGCCGACGCCTCGGGCGTGGGCTTCGAGCTGTGGGAGCTGCCGGTGGCGGAGGGGGCCACGGTCGAGGACGCCCTCTACGGCGGGGAGGACTACCAGCTGCTCGTCACGGCGTCCGACGAGGAGGCCCTGCGAGAGGCTTTCGCCGCCGCCGGGCTGGCATCGCCGCTGGTCCTCGGCACGTGCGTCGAGGACACCGGGGTGCGACGCTACGCCGGGCGGACCCTCGCGCCCGGGTCCTTCCAGCACCACTTCTCGACGTCGGGTTTCAGGCGACGGCGCTCCTAGGATCGTGGCGTGCCCTTCCGACGGATCAGGGACGCCGAGCGGCTGCAGGCACTGGTAGGAGCCATGCTGCTCGTGGGGGAGGACCTGGAGCTCCCCTCCGTGCTGCGCACCATCGTGGAGACTGCCCTCGACATCGTCGACGCCCGCTACGGTGCCCTGGGCGTTCTGGACGACACCGGCTCGGGACTCGCCGAGTTCGTGCACGTCGGCATGTCCGACGAGCAGGTGGCGGCCGTCGGGCGCCTTCCCGAGGGCCGGGGCGTGCTCGGGCTCCTCATCAAGGATCCCCGGCCCGTGCGGTTGAGCGACATCGGCGCCCATCCCGACCGCAGCGGGTTCCCGCCCGGCCACCCCCCCATGACCTCGTTTTTGGGCGTGCCCGTCCTCGTGGACGGGCAGCCGTATGGGAACCTGTACCTCACCGACAAGCGCCACGGTGCCTTCAGCGACGAGGACGAGGACCTGGTGGCGTCACTGGCGCTGGCTGCGGGGCGGGCCATCGACAAGGCGCGCGTGTACAACCGGTTGCGGGAGCTGACCCTCAGCCAGGAGCGCGAGCGCATCGCCCGCGACCTGCACGACACCACCATCCGTCGCCTGTTCGGTGTGGGCCTCACCCTGCAGGGGGCTCGACGCATCCTGGGACAGCCCGAGGCCGGCGAAAAGCTGCAGGCGGCCGTGGACGAGCTGGACGACACCATCCGCCAGATCCGCACCACGGTGTTCTCCATGAGCCGCCCCGGCCGCCGGGTGGCCTCGGGCTCTCTGCGCGCCGAGGTGCTGCACCTGGTGGAGCAGATCACCGAGGGCCGGGGCCTCGAGGTACGGGTCGACTTCGACGGCCCCATCGACGACGGCGTCGGCCGCTATGCCGCCGACCAGCTGCTGCTCACGGTGCGCGAAGCGGTGACGGCGGCCGTGCACCGGCCCGGGGTGCACGCCGTGGAGGTGGACGTGGCCGTGGACGACCGGGGGCTCGTGCTGGCTGTGGCCGACGACGCGCCAGCCGACCCGCCCGCCCGGGAGCTGGCCGCCGTGGAGGAGCGGGCCCGGCTGCTCGGGGGCCGGAGCAGGATCGAAGTGCCCGAAACCGGGGGGATGCGGCTGGTGTGGCAGGTGGCCCGCCTACAGTAGGGACGGGAGGTACGCCGGTGACCACCAGGGTCTTCCTTCTCGACGACCACGAAGTCGTCCGCAGGGGACTGCGGGAGCTGTTCGACGCCGAGGGCGACCTGACCGTGGTGGGTGAAGCCTCCACCGCCGAGGAGGCCCTGGCCCGTGTCCCCTCCACCCGGCCCGATGTCGCCGTGCTCGACGTCCGCCTGCCCGACGGCGACGGGGTGGAGGTCTGCCGCGACCTGCGATCGGCGGTGCCCGAGCTCAAGTGTCTGATGCTCACCTCCTTCGCCGACGACGAGGCGCTGTTCTCGGCCATCCTGGCGGGGGCGAGCGGGTACGTCCTCAAGCAGATCAAGGGGGGCGACCTCGTCAACGCCGTGCGCCGTGTGGCGGCGGGGGAGTCGCTGCTCGACCCCTCGCTCACCAGGCAGGTGATGGACCGCCTGCGCGGGGAGCAGGTCGAGGACGAGCGCCTGTCGCGCCTCACCGCCCAGGAGCGCAACATCCTCGAGCTGATCGCCGAGGGCAAGACCAACCGTCAGATCGCCGACGAGCTGTACCTGGCCGAGAAGACGGTGAAGAACTTCGTGTCGAACATGGTGTCGAAGATGGGCTTCGCCCGCCGCACCGAGGCGGCGGTATACGCAGCCCGCCTGTCCGAGCGCCGCCACAAGCCCTGAGGGGGCCGGGGCCTGCCTCAGGGCAGCCGGCGCAGGGCGTCGGCCGGGGGAGCGTCGTGGCGGGCGCGGATCCGGGCGTCCACCACGACGCAGCCCTGCGCGGTGGCGAGCAGCGGGTTGCAGTCCGCCTCGGCCAGCTCGGGGAGCTCGGCGGCCAGGCGGCCCAGGCGCACCAGCACCTCTTCCACGGCGGCCGTGTCGACCGGCGTGGAGCCCCGGAAGCCGGTGAGCAGCGGGGTGGCGCGCAGGCCGTGGACCATCTCGGCTGCCTCCAGGTCGGTGAGGGGGGCGAGGCGTGTCACGTGGTCCCCCAGCAGCTCCACGGCGGTGCCCCCCAGCCCGAACAGCACCACGGGGCCGAAGGGGTCGTGCTGGACGAAGCCGGCGATGGTCTCCACGCCGGCACCGGCCATGGGCTGCACGAGGGCCCCCTGCATGTCGGAGCCCAGGGCGCCCGCCATGGCCCGGTAGGCGTCGGCCACCTCGTCGGCTCCTGCCAGCCCCAGGCGGACCCCGCCGCGCTCGCTCTTGTGCAACAGCTGCGCTCCGGTGGCCTTGAGGGCTACGGGCAGGCCCAGGCGCCCGGCGGCGCCAGCCGCCGCATCGGCGTCGCCCACCTCCACCCCCGACAGCACGGGGATCCCGTAGCAGGCGAGCAGGTCGAGAGCGTCCTGGCCCACGATCCACTGGTCGCCGAGGGGCCGCTGCTCGAGCAGCCGGCGCGCCGCGTTGGGGTCGAGGCCCCCGAGCTCGGGCTCGACGCCCGGTGGCTGGGCGCGCCAGCGCGCGTAGGAGACGGCGTGGGCCAGGGCGCGCACCGCCGTCTCGGGGTAGACGAAGCTCGGGACCCGCCTGGTCTGGTCCCCGAGCACGGCCGCCGCCTCGGGCGCCCCCAAAAAGGCGGCCACCACGGGAACGGTGATGCCTGCCTGGCGGGCGGACTCCACCGACTCGACGACGGCCCGGGCGACGTCTTCGGAGCGGGTGACGAGCGGCGGCGTGAAGATGACCACCACAGCGTCCACCTCGCCGCCGCCCAGGAGGACCTCCAGGGCCTGGCGGTAGGCGTCGGCCCCGCTCGAGGCCACGAGGTCCACAGGGTTGCCCAGGCCGGCGCCCTCGGGGAGGAAGGAGGCCAGCCTCCGGCGAGCGGACTCCGACAGCTCGGGCACCTCGAGCCCGTAGCCCTCGCAGGCGTCGGCGGCCAGCACGCCGGGCCCTCCGGCGTTGCCCACGATGCCCACCCGGGCCCCGGCGGGCAGCGGCTGGGCGGCCAGGACCTCGGCGGCGTCGAACAGCTCCTCGATGGTGTCGACCCGGATGACCCCGGTGCGGCGGAACAGCGCCGCCACCGCCTCCTCGGGACTGGCCAGCGCGGCGGTGTGGGAGCGGGCGCCGCGGGTACCGGCCGGGCTGCGGCCGCTCTTCACGGCCACGACCGGCTTGGAGCGGCTCACCCGCTGGGCGATGCGGCCGAAGCGCCGCGGGTTGCCGAAGGACTCGAGGTACATGAGGGCGACCGAGGTGGCCGGATCGTGCTCCCACCACAGGAGCAGGTCGTTGCCGCTGATGTCGGCCTTGTTCCCCATGGACACGAAGCTCGAGAGCCCGATGCCCCGCTCGGAGGCCTCGGCCAGGATGGCGATGCCGAGCCCGCCGGACTGCGAGGCGAAGCCCACGGGACCAGAGACGGGTGCCACCGGGGCGAAGGTGGCGTTCATGCGCACGGTCTCCTCGGTGTTCACCACGCCGAAGCAATTGGGCCCCACCACGCGCATGCCGTAGGCGTGGGCCAGGCGGGTCACCTCGGCCTGGGTGGCACTGCCCTCGGCCCCCGCCTCGGCGAACCCGGCGGTGATGACCACGAGCGCGCCGGCTCCCTTGCGCCCGCAGTCCTCGACCACCGCCGCCACCTGGGCGGCGGGCACCGCCACCACGACCAGGTCCACCTGTCCCGCCACGGCGGAGACGGCCGGCCAGCAGGGCAGCCCCGCCTCGCTGGAGGCGAACGGGTTCACGGGGTACAC
>JBJKRZ010000076.1:0-4199 GCA_046704365.1 Acidimicrobiales bacterium
TCCCCGAGCTGGCCAGGCTCCTCGGCCTGCCCATCCCCCCGCCACCGGGCCCGCGCCGGCACTCGGCGGTGGGGGCCCGGCGTCCCTAGCGGCGCGGCAGGTGGGCGGCGAGGAACTCCGCCAGGCCGCTCACGAGCTGCACGTCTCCTAGCTCCTCCACGGGCACCCAGGCCACGTCGGTGACGTCGTCGCCCGCCCGAACCGTGCCCGCTTGCACGGTGACAGCGAAGTCGAGGATCACGAAGTGGTACCCGGGGCCCGTGCGTTCCACCCATCCAACGAACTCCTGGCTTTGCACCTTGAGGCCCGTCTCCTCGTGCACCTCCCGCTCCACGGCCCGGGCCACGCTCTCACCCCATTCGAGTCTGCCGCCGGGCAGGCTCCAACGCCCCGCTTCGGGATCGTGGCCCCGGCGCACGAGGAGAAGCGAGCCCTCCCTGACGGCCAAGGCCCCCACAGCCAGCTCGGGGCGCCGCGGCGCCAGGCTCATTGCAGGGGGCGGTGCATGGTGAGCAAGCGCGCCTTGAACCCGGCCGCCTCGAAGAAGCTCTTGGTGCGGCGGTCCCCCGGCAGGGCGGTGGCGTCCATCCCCCGGCATGCCGAGGCGGAGAACCACGCGCCGAGAGCGTCGAGCATGGCCCGTCCCACCCCGACCCCACGGGCGCCGGGCTCCACGTAGCACCCGTCCACGACACCCAACCCCGCCTCCCCCACCTCGTCCACGTGGCCCACCGCCACTCCCACCACGGCGTCGTCGACAGTGCCCACGAGCACGCGCCGCTTGGGCGAGGCGAGCAGGCCGTCGAGGCCACCAGGGCGCAGCAGGGCCTTGGAGACGAGCCCCGTCTCCCTGCGGGCGAGAAGCGCACCGCCCCGATGAGCCTGTAGCTCGTCGAGCGCCCTGCGGCACAGCTCGGCACAGCGCTCGGCGTCCTGGCGGACCGCCGGACGCGCCCCCTCCACGCGACGGCCCCGACGGCGTCAGCCGAGTCCGGCGTCGGAGCTCAGCAGCTGTGCGACACGGTTGAGGATGGTGCGGCGGTGACGGTGCGCCTGCTCGTGGTCCCTGATGGCCTCCAGCTCCCCGGTGGAGAGCCCTCCCAGGCGCTGGACCACCTGGGAGGCCGACAGGCTGTCGTAGCCGGGGATCCCGAGCGCCTCGGAGGCCAGGGCGCCGTTCTCCGAAGCCTGGGGCGGCGGGGCGGGCTCGGGGAAGGGGCCCACCGGGGGCGCCGGGTCCTGGGCGACCGCTCCCCCGGCGGGGGCGGGTTCCGGTGCCGAGCCGCCCAGCCATCCACCGAGGGTCGACTCCACCTGGCGACGGCCCATCTGCACGGCGAACTGGCCCACGAGCCGGGCGGTGTGCAGCTGCCCGTCGAGGCGGTGGCGTCCCTTCTCCACCAGCCTGGGGAACTCCTCCGCCGCCGTCACGGCCAAGCCGGCCGGCCCGTAGACCAGCAGGTCCAGCACCTTGTCCACCGGTGTCCTGTGCTCGCTCACGGCTCCTCCTCGGACGACCCGGCCCGCTCGGTCACACGCAGTCCCTGCACAACCCTCGCGCCGCATCGGCCAGCTGGCTGGCGTGCTTCACGAGAAAGCACGACCGGCACACGAATTCGTCGGCCTGTTTGGGCAGCACCCGCTCGGAGATCTCCGAGCGGTCGTCGGGCTCGGGGACCTCCTCGTCCTCGTCCTCTTCCTCCTCGACGACCAGACGCTCCTTGAGGATCTCGTCGAGACTGGCCTCGACGTCCTCGTCCTCGACCTCCTCCTCCTCTTCCTCGCCGTCGTCGGTGGGCGTCGCCACCGCCGAGCCGGTCTTCTCCTCGTCGCCCTCGTCGCTGTCGTCGTCGCCGTCGTCGACGCCGTCGTCCTCGCCGTCGTCCTCGTCGTCGTCGTCCTCGTCGAGGTCCTCCTCGAGGATGTCGTCTTCAGTGAGATCCTCGAGGTCCTCGGCGTCGAGCTCCTCGGGCTCCTCCACTTCGTCCAGGTCGTCGGCCACTACTGCCTTCCGGGGTCGATTGACGCCGGGGGAGCATATCGGCTGGGTTCAGAGACTCGGCCCTGGCGCGACGGCGATGGGGGGAGGGGTGGCCCTGGGCCCGGCTACGGGCGCTCGTGGCTGGATTTGCGGGGGGCCCGCCGTCCAAGGCGGTAGGGCCCGGGGACCTTTGGTGCCGTCTCCACCTCGCCGACGCCGACTAGCTGGCGGGACGTTCTCTACTCGGTCCGCCGGGCCACCCTCCGCCTCTCACAGCATCCCCCCCTCGACCGCCAGCACGGTGCAGGGGCGTCTGGGACTGGGGGGAACATTACGCCTCCGCCTCCCCATGTCGTCAAGCGATTTCGCGGGGCGCCAACCAGGGCGTTCTCCCGTCGGCCCTGGTAGAACCGCCGGCCGTCATCCGCCGCGGCGCGTCCCGGCTGCCTGGCGCCGAGTCTCGGCGCGACGCTCGGCATCGATGCGCTCGAGGTCGTGCTCCCCGTGGTCCACGAAGGACATGGCGGCGGCGATGGCGCGATGTCCCGCCACCTCGGCGATGGCGCGGTGCATCTGCTGGGCCAGGAACCGGTACGCCGGATGTCCCTGCTGCCCGGAGCGCAGCTCGATGAGGTGCATGGCCTCGCGGGCGTTCATCTGCATGGAGTAGCGGAGGCGGAAGCCGAGAGCCACGGCGTAGCCGGCCTGCGCCGGGCACACGCCGCGCATGGCGGCGTACAGGTCGGCAGAGCGTGCCATCGACGCTGCGTACGGCGCGCTCAGCCCGGCTTCGGCGACCACCTCGGGCACGTCGTAACCCAGCTCGGTGCCCAGCTCCTGCCACTCGATGGTGAGCAGGCGATGGCGCTGCATGTCACGGAAGGCCCCGTAGTCCGACACCACGTCGAAGCGGTAGTCCGTGCGCTCGAGGGCCCGTCCCGGCCGGTGCCGGCGGTTGCGGCGCTCCCCCACGTACGCCCTGATCAGGGCCATCTTCTCCTCTTCGCCCAGGGCCTGGACCCGGCGGCGCAGCTCGTCGTCGGAGAAGGCCACGAGCGGATAGCAGATGGCCGACACCACCTTGTCCTCGCCCGAGGGGTCGAAGTCCACGAGGCGCACCGAGGACCGCTCCTCGCCGGCACCATCGCGCTCGGGCCACAGCTTCTCCACGAGCTCCTCGGTGTGCCGGCGCGTGTCGGCCAGGTAACGGGACCAAGCACCGCCGCGCTCGGAGACGTCGACGCGCTGGAGGAACGAAGGAATGACCTTGCGCAACTCTTCGAGCATCATCTCGCCGTAGTGGCGCGCCTCGGGCAACGGGTGGTGCCGCATGCGCATGAGCAGCAGCTCGTAGGACTGGCCCGTGCCGTACATGCCCACGTTGGACAGCGAGCCTGCCGGCAGCAGGCCCCGCAGCGCGTCGAGGGCCTTGGCACGGATGGACTGGCGGTACACGAAGTCCGAGTCCTCGCTCCGGCGGGGGAAGCGCCGGGCCAGATGGGACTGCACCAGGGGCAACAGCTCGCCATAGCTGTCGAACATGCGGTCCATGTCGCCCACGAAGCGCGCCCCCAGGGGAGACTCGAGCACCTCGGGGTCGCGCCAGTAGCGGTAGTGGCCGCTGGGCAGCCTGTTGTCGTAGGCGACATAGCGCGTGGACTGCTCCAGATAGGCCATGAGCCGTCCCCACTCGAGCACCTTGGTGAGGATGTTCGACGCCTGCTCGCAGGCCAGGTGCACGCCGCCCAACTGCGCAACCGAATCGTCGCCGTACTCGACGAACACCCGCTCGTAGAGCCGCTCAGCGCGCTCGAGCCCCACCGTGGCGTCCACGCCGGCGTCGCCGCTCACGTCGAGGTCGCCCACGAACTCGTCGAGGAACAGCCGCCGCAGGCTCTTGGGCGAGCGGGAGTAGCGGGCGAACAGCGCCCCCTTCACCACCTCGGGCAGGTTGACCAGGGCGAAGACCGGGCCGTCCAGGTCGGTCACGTAGCGACGCAGCACCTCGCGCTCGGCGTCGGTGAAGCGCTCCTCGGCATAGGGGAACATGCCCGGCCAACACTACGACCGCAAGGTGGCGCCGGTGGCGGACCGCGTACCCCCTCTGAGCTGCTCTGATGCACCCCGCTCGCCCCCCGCTGCCGCTGCCGCCGGCCCTGCCGACAGCCCGACGACGCCGCGCTCGAGGGCAGCGGCGGCCTGGCGGGCGGCTTCCGCC
>JBJKRZ010000077.1:0-8607 GCA_046704365.1 Acidimicrobiales bacterium
GGCTACAAGCTGGCGGTCTGAGGACCGGCGGAGGCAGGCCGTGGCCAAGGCGCTTCTTCGCCCGTGGGACCGGCGCCGCCGGCGGGGACGCCTGGGCGTTCGGGCACGAGTGACGGTCACCTTCGGGCTGGGCGCCCTCGCCCTGTCGGCTGTCATGGCCGGTCTCACCTACTTCGCCGCCCGCCAGGTCATCTTGAACGAGCGCCAGACCACCGTGCTCCGCCAGGCATACGTGAACGCCTCCCTGGCTCAATCGTCGCTGCGCTCCCCGAGTCCCGACGTCACCCAGCTCTTGGGCTCTCTCGACACGCTGCCGGGCTCGCTTTCGGTCCTCGAGCGGGCCGGGCAGTGGTACGCCACCTCCATCTCCGTCGGCGAGAACGCCATCCCGCTCGAGCTACGCCGCGATGTGCTGGCCGGCACACCTGCCCTCCAGCGCTTCACGCTCAACAACACCCCGCAGCTGGTGGTGGGCGTGCCTGTTCCCAGCGTGCAGGCTGCCTACTTCGAGGTCTTCTCCCTGGCCGACATCGCCCGCACCCTGCGCATCCTGGCACTGGCCCTGGGCGGTGCCGCCGTGGTGACGACGGTGGCCGGTGCGGTGATCGGGCGCTGGGCGAGCGGCCGTGCCCTGCGCCCGCTCGCCAAGGTCTCCGCCGCCGCCGAGACCATCGCCGGAGGGCAATTGGGCACCCGCCTGGGCGCTGGCGAGGACTCGGATCTCTCGGCGTTGGCGTCGTCGTTCAACCGCATGGCCGACGCTCTCCAGGAACGCATCGAACGAGAGGCCCGGTTCACCTCCGACGTGAGCCACGAGCTGCGATCGCCACTCACCACGCTGTCGAGCGCCCTCGGCGTCCTCAGCTCGCACCGGCAGGAGCTCCCAGCGCGCAGCCGGCAGGCCGTCGACCTGCTCAGCGCCGAACTGCGACGCTTCCGGAACATGGTCGACGACCTGCTGGAGATCAGCCGCGTGGACTCCGGCTCAGCCGAGCTCTCCCTCGACGAGGTGGAAGTGGGCGAGCTGGTCCGCCAGGCGGCTGCCGCCGCCGGAGCCGGGTCGGTGCCGGTCGAGGTGGACGACACGGTGGCCGGCCGACGCCTGAGCGTCGACAAGCGGCGCATCGAGCGAGTGGTGGCCAACCTCGTGACCAATGCCGAGCAGTATGCCGGAGGAGTGAGCCGGCTGGCCCTGGAACCGGCTCCCGGTGGCGTCCGCCTCGTGGTAGCCGACCGTGGTCCGGGAGTGGCCTCTTCCGAGCGCGAGCGCATCTTCGAACGCTTCTACCGCGGCCACGCCTCGGGTGATCGGGGCGGCAGCGACGGGACGGGGCTCGGCCTCAGCCTCGTGGCCGAGCACGTGAGACTGCACGGGGGCCGTGTGTGGTTCGAGGAAGGGCTCGGGGGGGAGAACCGCTTCGTCGTCGAGCTGCCCATAGGCCACGTCGAGGAAGCCACGGGGGAGGAAGCGAGAGAGAGCCCGGGGTCCGGTGAGGTCCTCTACGACCACGGCCCCCCGGTAGAGGGGGAAGCGTCGTGAGCACGGCGTCGCGGCGTGGGCGTTCGGCCGGAGTCCTGTTCGCCTCCTGCTGGCTCCTCGCCTTGACGCTGGCCGGCTGTGGCGTGCCGGTGGACGGCTCTCCCACGGCCCTGGCCAAGAACCGGGTGCCCTTCGGGCTGCTCCAGCCCTCGGCTCCCGACACGACCACCTCCACGCCCCCCGTCACCGTGACGGTCCAGGTGTTCCTTCTCTCGCCCACCGGTCAGCTGGTGGCCGTGGCCCGCAACGTCCCTGTCCCCGCCGCCCTGCCCACCGTGCTCGGCGCCCTTGTGGACGGTCCCACCAACGCCGAGTCGGCCGCCGGGATCCAGAGCGCGTTGCCGGCCGGTACCCAGGTCGTCTCGGCCTCCGTGGGGGCGGGCGTGGCCACCATCGACCTGTCCGGCACCTTCGGGCAGCTGGTGGGCCAGGCGTTGATCAACGCCGTCGCCCAGATCGTCTACACCGCCACGGCCGTCACCGCCGTGACCAGCGTGGCTTTCGAGCTGAACGGCGAGCAGGTGGCTGTGCCCACCGCCAGCGGTGCCGACGTGCCAGTGGCCAACCGCAGCCAGTTCGCCTCCATGGCTCCGGCGCCACCGTCCTGACCGGCCTCGGCGCCGCTCCTCGGCCTCAGGCCCCCTCGGCCTCGGCCCAGGCAACGCGCTCGGCGTCGCCCCACAGGCGCTCGAGGTCGTAGTAGCGCCGGTCGTCTTCGTGGAAGACGTGGACGAGGAAGTCGCCGTAGTCCAAGAGCACCCACCGCAACTCGTGCCGGCCTTCGACGGCCCACGGGGAGCGGCCACTGTGCTCCTTGACCCGAAGCTCGACCTCTTCGGCGATGGTGCGCACCTGACGGGAGTTGCGTCCGCTCGTCACCACGAAGGCGTCGGTCACCCCGAGCAGGTCGCCCACAGCGAGCACCACCGTCGACTCCCCGAGCTTGGCGTCGGCCGCCCGGGCCGCCACCAGGGCCGCCTCAGGGACCTTCGAGCGCGTGGGACGGTGGGCTACCCGCTCAGCCGACGCGGTCATGCGGTCAGGTCCGTCACGTGCACCTCCGGTGTCGTGTCTTCGAGCTCGGGGCTCGGAGGTCGGGGGTTCGCCGGGGCGACCGAGCACCCCGGAGGCGCCAGGGCAGGGCGCGCCGAGCGCCCTCGTGTCGTCAGAAGGGTGCGGCCGGCGGCCCTCGTCATCTACGACGAAGCGTACAGACCTCGGCTGCGGATGCAACGGATGGCCGCCTCGGGGACGAGGAAGTCCACGTTACGGCCCTCCCGAAACCGCCGCCGCAGGTCGCTGCTGGAGATCTCGAGGGCGGGGATGGCGACGTGGCGCACCCGCCAGCCGGCCGGGGAGGGGCGCCGTCGCACCCCGCCACGCTCGACCACCACCAGCGTCACCACGCCCACCAACTCCTCCACTCGCCGCCATGTGCCGAGCTCCCCCACCACGTCGGCGCCCACCACCAGGTAGAGCTCCGCCCCGGGATGGGACTCCGACAGCTCCCGGACGGTGTCGGCGGTGTAGCTCTTGCCGCCGCGGTCGATCTCCAGGCGGCTGGCCTCAAGTCCCTCCACGCCCTCGACGGCGGCGGCCACCATGGCAAAGCGGTCCTCCGCCGGTGTCACCGATCTGCGGCCGCTCTTCTGCCACGGGTCGTTCGCCACCACGAGCAGGAGCCGCTCGAGCGCGAGCGCCTGGCGTGCCTCCAGGGCGGCGACCAAGTGGCCCACGTGGACGGGGTCGAAGGTCCCCCCGAAGACGCCGATGCGCGCCGGGACCCGGGCCGAGGCTGCCGGCACCGCTCAGGCGCCCGACAGCTGGGCCACGACCGGGGCGAATGGCTCGACGTCGCCCTCGTGGACCACCCAGTAGCTCATCCCCCAGCGGCGCCGGCGCTCCTGGAGCGACGCCACGATCTCCTCGACCGACCCGATCAGGGCGATGGGGACCTGGCCTGCCACCTCTGTGTCCATGCCGAACATCCGTGCCGTCTCCTCGAGCTGGCGCCGGCCGTCGGGCACCACCTGGACCACATAGGTGAGGACTTGGATCTCGAGGTCCTCGAAGCGCGGGCCGGCCGCTTTGCGAACCCAGCGCAGGCGTTCGTCGTAGAGCTCGGGCGCCAGCTGGGCGATGGTCTTCGGCCCTACGTGGCCCTCGGTGAGACGGGGGTTCACGCCCACGATGTCGGCCTCTCGCCCGGCGACCTCGAGGACCTTGGGGCCGCCGCCTCCCACCACGAGCAGCGGATGCGGGCGACGGTGGGGGCGCGGCGCTCCCAGGGCACCGGCCAGCTGGTAATGGACCCCCACGTGGTCCCCGCCTCCGGACCACAAGGTCTTCATCACGGCGATGGCTTCGGCGAGGCGCTCCACCCGCACGGCCGGCGGGTCGAGCCCCAGTCCCGCCTGCTCGTAGTCGCTGGTCATCCATCCGGCGCCCAGCCCCAGCTCCAGGCGCCCCTCGGAGAGCACGTCCAAGGTGGCGGCCTCCTTGGCCACCACGAGCGGGTGGCGATAGTCGTTGCCGAGCACGAGGGTCCCCACCCGCAGGCGCGTGGTCGCCTCGGCCGCTGCCGCCAGGGCCACCATGGGGGCGAACTGTTCGTCGAAGTGGTCAGGCAGCAGCACGCTCGAGTAGCCGAGGGCCTCGACCTTGCGCACGAGCGATCGCCAAGCGGGCCCCGACTCGGCCCGCGAGAGCTGCACGCCGAAGCGGAAAGGACGGTGTCCGGGCACGCCGGGAGCCTATTGCCGACCGTTTACGCTGGTGCACCGTGACGGCTCGGACGTGGACCCCCCAGAGCTGGCGCCAGCTCCCGGCCGCCCAGCAACCGCGCTGGCCCGATGCCGGGGCCCTGGCCCAGGCCGTCATGGAATTGTCGGCCCTGCCTCCGCTGGTGTTCGCCGGCGAGGCACGGCGCCTGCAGGCGGCCCTGGGTGAGGTGGCGGCGGGCCGGGCCTTTCTGCTCCAGGCCGGTGACTGCGCCGAGTCGTTCCTCGAGTTCAGTGCCGACGGCATCCGCGACAAGCTGCGTGTGGCCCTGCAGATGGCGGTGGTGCTCACCTACGGGGCGGGCGTCCCGGTGGTGAAGGTGGGCCGCATCGCCGGGCAATTCGCCAAGCCGCGTTCGGCCGACACCGAGGTCGTGGCCGACGTCGAGCTGGAGTCCTTTCGCGGCCACATGGTCAACAGCGAGGCGGCCGAGCGCCACGCCCGGGTGCCGGACCCCAGCCGGCTGGTCTCCGCCTACCACCAGTCGGCCTCCACGCTGAACCTCCTGCGGGCCTTCACCACGGGCGGCTTCGCCGACCTCTCCCAGGTGCACCAATGGAACCAGCAGTTCGTGGCCTCCAGCGCGGAAGGGCGGCGCTACGAGCAGATAGCCGCCGAGATCGACCGGGCGCTTCGGTTCATGGCCGCCTGCGGCATCGACCTGAAAGCGGAGACGTCGCTGCACCAGGTGGAGTACTTCACCTCGCACGAGGCGCTGATCCTGCCCTACGAGGAGGCCCTCACCCGCGTCGACTCGCTCACCGGCGACCCCTACGACTGCTCCGCCCACATGGTGTGGGTGGGCGAACGCACGCGACAGCTCGACGGCGCCCACGTCGAGTTCGTGTCGGGGATCAGCAATCCCCTCGGGGTCAAAGTCGGCCCTTCGGCAACCCCCCATGACGTGGTGGCCCTGTGCCGGCGCCTCGACCCCGACCGCAGCCCGGGGAGGCTGACGCTCATCAGCCGCATGGGTGCTGCCCGGGTGTCCGAGGGTCTTCCCCCTCTCATCGAGGCCGTGGCCGAAGCCGGGCACCCCGTGGTGTGGGCCTGCGACCCCATGCACGGCAACACCTTCGTGAGCGCCGACGGCCGCAAGACGCGTCACGTCGACGACATCATCGCTGAGATACGCGGCTTCTTCGAAGCGCACCGGCGGACGGGGACCTGGCCGGGGGGGGTGCACGTGGAGTTGACCGGGGACGACGTCACCGAGTGCCTGGGCGGGTTCGGCGACATCGTCGAGGACCAGCTCCACGAGCGCTACACGACGATGTGCGACCCCCGGCTCAATGCTCGCCAGTCCATCGACCTGGCCTTTCAGGTGGCGGAGCTGCTGCGGGCCTGAGCGGCGGCGGCCGCGGACGGGCGTCACATGGACCGGCAGGGGCCAAATCGTTGCGTGCTTCGTGCCGGGAGTGGAGAATGACCGCCAGTCGCATGGCAGCAAATGCACCTTCCCCCTCTGCCCGGCGTCCGCCCTGGCGTCGGTTGGCACGGCTCTGCGCGCCCTCCGCCGTCGCAGCGCTGTGGGTGAGCACGTTGGTGGTGGCGGTGGGCCTCCCCCCCCACCTCGCCGCCGACGCCGCCACGTCGACGACCACGTCAACGACCACGTCAACGACGACGACCACGACCACGCCCACCACGAGCACGCCGCCCACGACCAAACCGGTGCCCGCCTACTGGCTGGTGGCCAGCGACGGGGGCATCTTCGCCTTCGGCGGCATGCCTTTCTACGGTTCCATGGGCGGCCAACACCTGAACAAGCCCATGGTGGGCATGGCCGGCACGCCCGACGGCAAGGGCTATTGGACCGTGGCCTCCGACGGGGGCATCTTCAGCTACGGCGACGCCCGCTTCCAGGGATCGACGGGGAGCATGACGCTCAACAAGCCGGTGGTGGCCATGGCCGCCGACCCGGCCACCGGCGGCTACTGGCTGGTGGCCAGCGACGGGGGCATCTTCGCCTTCGGCGCCCCCTTCTACGGGTCGACGGGGAGCATCGCGCTCAACAAGCCGATCGTGGGCATGGCCGCCACTCCCGACGGGGGCGGGTACTGGCTCTTCGCCTCCGACGGGGGCATCTTCGCCTTCGGCGACGCCCACTTCTACGGGTCGATGGGCGGCCAGGCGCTCAACGAGCCCATCGTGGCCGGTGCCCCCACCACCGACGGCAAGGGTTACTGGCTGCTGGCCTCCGACGGGGGGATCTTCGCCTTCGGCGATGCCGGCTACGACGGCTCGCTCGGTGGCCAGCCCCTGGTCCATCCCGTGGCCGCCATGGCAGTGGCCGACCAGGGCGGCTACTGGTTGACGGACTCAAACGGGGCGGTGACGGCCTTCGGCGACGCCGGGTACTTCGGCTCGGCGCCCCAGAACCTCGAAGCCCCCATCGTGGCGATGGCCGACGGCCCCGGCACCGGCGCCTGGGCGGCCAGCTCCTACCAGTCGGGTGCCTACGGCTACGACGTGTCGGGCTACCAGTGCGCATCCACCTTGCCCGGCGGCCACGCCATCGGCATCGTGAAGGCATACCAGTACCCGGCGGACCAGCCGCTCCAGCCCCAGAGCGGGGTCAATCCCTGTCTCACCCAGGAGGCCGCATGGGCGGGAGCAGGCCTCAACCTCTACGTCTACATGGAGGGCGGCTCCTCCACCCAGAACGAGCCCTCATGCAGCGGGACCTACGCCTCCAGCTGCAATTTCGGCTACATGGAGGCGGCCGACGCCTATAAGTACACGGCGGCCACCTCGGGCGTGAACCCCGACGTCACGTGGTGGCTGGACGTGGAGTCGGACCCCAGCTGGGCCACGGACACCGCCGCCAACGCCGCCGTCGTGCAAGGAGCCATCGCGGCGCTGCGTGATGCGGGGATCAACAACGTCGGCGTCTACTACAGCCCCAACGGGTGGAACCCCATCGTGGGCGACTGGCAGCCCCAGGTCCCCTCGTGGGTGGCGTGGTGGGGCAACACGGGGACCTACGACTGCCAGAACCTGGCCTCCTACGCCGCCGCTCACAATCTCTCGCTCCCCACCGGGGCGGTGTGGCTGGCGCAGTACTCCGACAACGCCGCCACCCAACCCAACGGGCAGTCAGTCGACGGCGACTACGCCTGCTGAGGCCGAGGGCGGCACAGGGCGACTCGGTGCCGCTCAGGCCAGCTCGGCGACGAAGAGCTCGAGCTGACGGAGGTTGCGGCACTCGAACACGGCGTCGCAGTGCACGGCATAGTCCTCCAAGATGGAATCGCCCGTGCCCCAGTAGGCGCGTGGCTCGGGATTGAGCCAGTACACGTGGCGGGCCCGGTGCCGCAGCTCCTGGACGACCCAGGCCTGGCTGGCGTGGTAGTTGTTGCGGGCATCGCCCAGGAGCAGCACGCTCGTGCGCGGCCCCACCTCCTCGCCCCAGCGCTCCCAGAACACCGACAGGGCGTGTCCGTAGTCCGAGTGCCCGTCGACCCACACCACGTCGGCCTCGGTGTTGATGCGATACAGCGCATCGGCCACGTCGTCGACCCCCTCGAAGTAGCGGGTCACCTCGTCGATCCCGTCGATGAACACGAACCTGCGCACCATGGAGAACTGTGAGCTGATGGCGTACACCAGGTGCAGCGTGAAGCGCGCGAAGGAGGCGACCGATCCCGAGATGTCCGCCACCACGAAGATCTCGGGTTTGGCCGGCCGCGGGTAGCGGAACTTGGGGTCGACGGGAACCCCGCCCGTGGACAGCGAGTGGCGCACGGTGGAGCGGAAGTCGAGCGGGCCCCGGCGCCCGTGGCGGCGCTTACGGGCCAGGCGGACGGCCAGCTTGCGGGTGAGAGGGTGGATGGCCCGGCGCAGGGCGGCCAGCTCCTCACGGGTGGCGTGCATGAAGTCGACGTCCTCGGGCAGGGGCTTGCGCACCGACCGGGCCAGCGCCTCGGCACCCCGGTCGGCCACCAGGCGCCGGCGGATCTCGTCCTCGAGCTCGCGCCGCAGGCGCTCCAGCCGGGCCTGGAACTCGTCGGTGGCCAGCCGCTCCTCGAGCGGGGTCAGCCGTCCCCCCGCCTCCTGGCGGGCGGCGTCGAGGAGCCGCTCCAACACGGCGTCGAGGTCCAGGTTCCGAAGGGTCCGGTACAGGTAGTAGGTCCCGCCCACCGGCCGCCCCGGCTCCATCCCGGCGTAGCGGCTCACGGCCTGGCGGGCCAGCGCCCGCACCTGGGCGTCGTTGGCCGACATGAGCGCCTTGAAGAGCATCTCGGACAATTCCTCGGCCGAAAGCGGCTCACCTCCGCCGCTGC
>JBJKRZ010000078.1:0-6503 GCA_046704365.1 Acidimicrobiales bacterium
GGCCAGCGACGGGCGGCCCAGCACCACCACCACGCCCTCGCCGTCGGTCCCGGCGCCGGCCAGCGCCCGGCGTGCCGCCTGGAACACGGCGTCCTCGACGGTGTCCGGGCCACGCTCCGCCCCGGACACGAGGGCCTCCACCAGCGGGGCCAGCTCGCCCGGCAGGTAGCGCAGCGAGGCCGAGGACGGCCCCGACAGGGCCGTGGGACGGGGCGACAGCTCGACGAGGGAGATGTCGCCGGCGTCGAGGGCCCCGCGCAGGCGCAGGAACAGCACGGGGAGCTCTTCGCGCAGGTCCCCTGTCAGGGTGACCACGCACGAAGCGGCGCACGCCTCGTCGATGGTGGCCCGGGGCAGGCCGAGCACCACCTCGGCGGGCAGGCCGTCGCCCAGCTGGGCGTCGACGTTGTCGGTGCCCACGACGCCCTTGGCCAGCTTGGCCCAGGCGTAGGCGTCCTCGTTGGACAGCCGGGCGCCCCCGATCACCCCGATGGCCCCCGGCCCGCGCTCGGCCTTGAGCCGTGCCAGGCGCGTGGCCACCTCGCCCAGAGCCTCCGCCCAGGTGGCCGGCTCCAGCTCGCCCTCGGGGCGCCGGCGCACAAGAGGCTCGCTCAGGCGGGCCTCGGAGTTGACGGCCTCGTAGGCGAAGCGGCCCTTGTCGCACAGCCAGCTCTGGTTGACGGGATCGAGGTCGATGCCGAGCAGACGGGTGAGGCGGTTGGCCGAGGACTGCACCGCCACCCGGCAGCCCACGGCACAGGTGGTGCAGGTGGACTCCACCTGGTCCACGTCCCAGGGCCGGGCGGTGAAGCGGTAGGGGGTGGCCGTGAGCGCCCCCACCGGGCAGATCTGCACGGTGTTGCCGCTGAAGTAGGAGCTGAAGGCGTGCCCGGCGGCCACGTTCACCTCCAGGGCGTCGCCTCGCACCAGGAAGTCGATCTGGGGCTCGCCGGCGATCTCGGTGGCGAAGCGCACGCAGCGCCCGCACTGGATGCAGCGCTCACGATCGATGAGCACCAGCTCGGAAAGGGCGATGGGCTTGGCCCAGTGCCGCTTCTCCTCGACGAAGCGGCTCTCGCCTGGCCCGTAGGCGAGCGTCTGGTCCTGCAGGGGGCACTCGCCGCCCTTGTCGCACACGGGGCAGTCGAGCGGGTGGTTGACGAGGAGGAACTCGAGCACGCCGTCTTGGGCTTTGCGCACCTTGTCCGAGGTGGTGACCACCTCCATGCCCTCCGAAAGCGGCACGTAGCACGCAGGCTGCAAGGTGGCGCCGCGCGGCCCGCTCACCTCCACGAGGCACATGCGGCACATGCCCACCGGCTTCATGCGCGGGTGGTAGCAGAAGCGCGGGATGAACACCCCGGCCTCCTCGGCGGCGGCGATGAGGAACTGGCCGGCGGCGGCGGTGACCTGGCGGCCGTCGAGGGTGAAGGTCACACGCTCGCCGGGCGCCGTGCGGGGAAGGGTGGCGTGGTGGGAGACGACGGTGGGGTCAGGCATGGGGGCACCTGCCGTCCTTCACGTGGACCAGGAACTCGTCGCGGAACATGCGGATGCCCGAGGCGATGGAGGAGGGGATGGAAGGCCCGAGCACGCAGATGGTCGTCTGCTGGGGGGGCCAGGACACGCCGGGGGCGATGTTGTCGCACACGTCCATGAGCAGATCCAGGTCGCTGTGGCGCCCGGAGCCCTCCTCGATGCGGCGCAGGATGCGCTCCAGCCAGCCGCTGCCCTCCCGGCACGGCGTGCACTGGCCGCAGGACTCGCGGCGAAAGAAGCGGGTGATGCGCCATGCGGCCCGCACGACGCAGGTGGTGTCGTCCATGACCACCACCGACCCCGAGCCGAGCATCGACCCCTGCTCGCCCACCTCGTCCTGTCCCAGGGGGAGCTCGAGGTGCTCGGGGCCGAACCAGGGGGCCGAGACGCCGCCGGGGATGATGGCCTTCAGCTCCCGACCGCCGGGGACCCCGCCTCCGTACACGGGGGCGAAGATGAGGTCGCGGAAGGTGGTCTTCACCATCTCCACCTCGTACACCGCGGGGTTGCGCACGTGGCCCGACAGGGCGAACAGCCTGGTGCCCGTGGAGCGGCCCGCGCCCAGGGCGGTGAAGGACTGCGAGCCGTGCACCATCACCCAGGGCAGGTTGGAGAGGGTCTCCACGTTGTTCACCACGGTGGGCTCGCCGTAGAGGCCCACGGCGGCGGGGAAGTACGGCGGCTTGATGCGGGGAAAGCCGCGCTTGCCCTCGAGGCTCTCGAGCAGTGCCGTCTCCTCGCCGCAGATGTAGGCGCCGGCGCCGGGATGCACGACGATGTCGAGGCTGAAGCCCGATCCGAAGATGTGGCGTCCCACGGCTCCGTGCTCGTAGGCCTCGTTGAGGGCCTGCACGCAGCGCTCGAGGCCCAGGGCGAACTCGCCGCGGACATAGAGGAAGGCCCGGGCCGCCTGGATGGCGTAGGCGCAGATCACGATGCCCTCGATGATCTGGTGGGGGTCGCGCTCGACGAGGAGGTGGTCCTTGAAGGTGGCGGGCTCGCTCTCGTCGCCGTTCACCACCAGGTACGGCTGGCGGCCCTTGCGCAGCATCGACCACTTGCGCCCCGCCGGGAACCCGGCTCCGCCCCGCCCCAGCAGGCTGACGGCGTCCACCTCGGCGGCCACCGCCTCGGGGTCCATGGACAGCGCCTTGCGCAGTCCCTGGTACCCCCCCGTGGCGAGATAGCGCTCCAGGGTGTGCGAGTCGTCGTATCCGAGGCGCGAGGTGACGATGCGCGGGGCGTCGGTGACGGTCACGAGCCGCCTCCGGCCCCGCCCCCCGTATAGGAGCGAGCGGGCCGCTCGGCCATGGCCGGGGCCTTGGCGCTGCGCTCGGCCTCCACGGTGGCGTCGTCCACCCGCAGCCCGCCCTGGCGCCGCACGCGAACCAGCGTCCCGTGCGGCGGCACCTCGTCCGCGAGGCGCCCGGCACGCAGGTCCTCCACCAAGGCGTCGAAGCGCTCGTGGGTCAAGTCGCCGAAGAAGCGGTGGTTGACCTGGCACATGGGTGCCCGACCGCAGTCGGCCAGGCACTCGGCCTCCTCCAAGGTGAACATCCCGTCGGCCGTGGTGGCCCCCGTGCGCACTCCCAGGTGCTCCTGGGCGTGATCGAGCAGCTCGTAGGCGCCGCGCAGCATGCAGGCGATGTTCGTGCACACCGACAGCAGGTAGCGCCCCACGGGCTCGGTGTGCAACATGTCGTAGAAAGAGGCAGTGCCCAGCACCTCGGCGGGCGTCAGCTCGAGCAGCTCGGCGATCTCGGCCACGGCCTCGGGACGCAGCCAGCCGTCCTGCTCCTGGGCCAGGTGGCAGACGGGGAGCAGCGCCGAGCGCCGGTGGGGGTAGAGGGCGACGAGCTCCTCGGCCCGGGCCCGTAGCTCCTCGGAGAGATGTCCGCCGCTCACCGGTCCACCTCGCCCATCACGGGATCGACCGAGGAGATGGTGGCCACGGCATCGGCCACCAGCCCGCCGCGCAGCATCACGGGCAGGCTCTGGAGGTTCACGAACGACGGGCCCCGGATGTGCAGGCGATAGGGCTTGGAGGACCCGTCGGACACCAGGTAGCAGCCGATCTCCCCCCGAGGGGACTCCACGGCGGCGTACACCTCGCCCTCGGGCACCTTGAAGCCCTCGGTGAAGATCTTGAAGTGGTGGATGAGCGCCTCCATCGACTCGTCGATGCGGGCCCGGGGAGGCGGGGTGACCTTCTTGTCCTGCACCCGGTAGTCGCCTGCCGGCATGCGCTCGAGCACCTGGCGGATGATGCGCACCGACTCCCGCACTTCGTTCAGGCGTATGGCGTAACGGTCGAAGTTGTCGCCGTAGGTGCCGATGATCACGTCGAAGTCCACCTGGTCGTAGGCCAGGTAGGGCATGCTCCGGCGCAGGTCCCACGACACTCCCGTGGAGCGCAGGATGGGCCCGGTGATGGACAGAGCGACCGCCTCCTCGGCGGTGATGGCGCCCACCCCCTCGGTGCGCTCTCTGAAGATGGGCTGACCGGTGAGCAGCTCGTCGTAGGACTCGAGGCGCTCGACGACCGTGTCGCAGATGAGCGCCACGTCGTCCTCCCACCCGTCGGGCAGGTCGGCGGCGGTGCCCCCGGGGCGGATGAAATTGTGGTTCATGCGCAGGCCCGTGGTCTTCTCGAAGAAGGCCAGCACCAGCTCCCGCTCCCGGAAGCCGAAGATCATCATGGTCGTCGAACCCAGGTCCATGCCGATGGTGGCCAGCCACATGAGGTGCGACGACACCCGCTGCAGCTCGGCCAGGAGCATCCGGATCCACACCGCCCGGGGCGGCAGCTCCACACCCAGCAGCGCTTCGGTGGCCATGGCGAACACGAGCTCGTTGGTGAGAGGAGACAGGTAGTCCATGCGGGTGACGTTGGTGGCGCCCTGCTGGTAGGTGAGCTCCTCGCCGGTCTTCTCCATGCCCGTGTGCAGGTAGCCGATGATGGGCTTGGTGCGCACCACCGTCTCGCCGTCGAGCTCCATCATGAGCCGGAGCACCCCGTGGGTGGACGGGTGCTGGGGACCGAGGTTGATGATCATGGTGTCGTCGCCGGTGCGCTCCACGTCGACGTCGCCGCCGGGAGGTGCCCCGCTCTCGGGCAGGCGCAGGACGGCTCCCGTCTCGCGGCGCAGCTCCTGGGGCGCTGTGGCCGCCCTGCTGGCCATCTCCTGGGCCCCCTCGGAGGTCTCCTCGACCAGCTCCTCGTCTACGTGGTGGTCGGGGCTCATCGGGGGCCCGGCGCTTCCTTGAACTGCACGGGCACGCGGCCCACCCCGTAGTCCTTGCGCAGGGGATGGCCCTCCCAGTCCTCGGGCATGAGGATCCGGGTCAGGTCCGGGTGGCCCTCGAAGCGGACCCCGAACATGTCGAAGGCCTCGCGCTCCATGGCCTCCACGCCGGGATAGAGATCCCACAGGCTGTCCACGCGGGGATCGTCCTCGGGGACCTGCACCCGCACCTTGAGCCTTCGGCGGGTGGCGATGGACACCAGTTGCGCCACCACCTCGAAGCGCTCGGGGCTCACCTCGGGCGGCAGCCGGCGACCGGGATGGGTCAGGTAGTCGACGGCGCACAGGTCGGCGCACATCTCGAAGCCCGCCTCCCGAGCCGCCTCGACAGCACCGTGATAGCCGGCGCGCTCAGGGAAGATCACCTCGGGTCGGCTGTCTAGAGCCCCGGTGTCGGTCAACGGGGGGTTCCCAGGCGAACGGCGTCGGGGCGCTCGGGCACCCACCCCGACAGCTCCTCCTGCTGCTGCGACGCCGGCGGCGGGCGCCTGGTGATCCCGCTGGTACGGATCTTCTCGTGCAGCGTCAAGATGGCGTGCATGAGGGTCTCGGGGCTGGGCGGGCACCCCGGGGCGTACACGTCGACGGGCACGATCTGGTCCACACCCTGGACGATGGCGTAGTTGTTGAACATGCCTCCCGTGGAGGCGCACACCCCCATGGAGATGACCCACTTGGGCTCCATCATCTGGTCGTAGACCTGGCGCAGCACGGGGCCCATCTTCTGCGACACGCGACCAGCCACGATCATGAGGTCGGCCTGGCGGGGCGAGGCCCGGAACACCTCCATGCCGAAGCGGCTCAGGTCGAAGTCCGCCGCTCCCACCGCCATCATCTCGATGGCGCAGCAGGCCAGCCCGAAGGTGGCCGGCCACACGCTCGAGCGACGCGCCCAGCGGACCAGGTCCTCGAGGCGCCCGGTCAGGAAGTTATGGGGAAGGTCCTCCAGTCCCACGGCCGTCCCCCGACTAGGCGGCCCGCCCGGCAGGGGGCGGCCCGGCGTCGGGACCGAGGCGGGTCACCGTGGACTCGGTGGTGCGCTCGGACAAGGCCACCTTGAGACGCTTGGCCGGGCCCCAGTCCAACGCCCCGTTGCTCACGAGGTACATGAACGAGAAGAAGACCACGACGGCGAAGACCACGACCTCGATGAAGCCGAAAGCGCCGAGTTGGCGGAAGGTCACCGCCCACGGGTAGAGGAAGACGATCTCGATGTCGAAAATGATGAAGATCATGGCCACCAGGTAGAAGCGCACCGGGAAGCGCTGGGGTGGCTCGACGTCGGGCACGAAGCCGCACTCGTAGGGAGCCACCTTGGCGGAGGTGGGCCGCTTGCGGGGTGCCAGAAGCGCCGAGGCGACAAAGGAGCCGGCGGCGAAGAGTGTGCTCAACGCCAGCAGCAGCGCGATCGCAAGGTACTGGGCCATGAACCGAACTGGTCTACCACGGGCTCGTTCTCGGACGCACATTGATCGGGAGCGGCCCTGGCACCCCCGTGGCCTGCTGGTGCCGGCCCCACCACGGCGCCGGTGACGCTGCGCCTACGATCGGCGCCGTGCCCCCCAAGCGCAGCTCCCCCGACACGGCACCCGCAGCGTCCGCCGACCACACGCCGGCCACCGAGGCCACCGAGGCGACGAAGGCGACCAAGGGCGCGGC
>JBJKRZ010000079.1:0-2708 GCA_046704365.1 Acidimicrobiales bacterium
GCCCCAACCCGGCCGGTAGGGCGGCGGGCCGCCCGGAGGGCCCCAGTGCCACCCTCCCCCGTAGGGAGGCTGCCCCGGCGGAGGGGCGCTGGGCGGGGCCCACTGGGGCGGGGGGTATGCCGGCTCCGCCCCCATCAGGGGCTCGTGCTGCTCGGTTTCCGCTGGCGGTGGCCAGCCTGGCGGCGGTGCGGTCGTCTCGCTCATTGGCTCCAATCCTCGTCTCACCAGCTTCAGCGTTCCTGAGGCCGACCTTTATGCCCGCTGTGAGACGGGCTGGTCCCCGAGAACCCCCTCGGGGACGTCCAAGGCAGCCAGGATGGCCTGGGCCAGGGCCCGGGCCGAGCCGGCGTCGAGCTCGAGGGCCACCCGGGCGTCGGGCCCCAGGCCCGGGTTGCGCAGGTCCACGTTGAGGGTGTGGAGCCCCGGTGCGTGCACTGGGTGGTCCACGTAGACGCTGGCGTCGGTGAGGGTGAACCAGCCCCGGGTGCCCTTGCCGCTACCCGACACGGCGAGCAGATCCGTCCTGTAGGTGCACATTGGTGGTCCCTTCCTCGTTTCTCCTCGATACTGCGGTACCCCGCCGGGTGAGCGGCTGAGCCCGGCGGAGCCAGGGAACCTCAGCCGGTCAGGTGCCGCCCGAAGAAGTCCCAGATCTTGTTCCATCCGTCGACGGCCGCCTCGGGGCGGAAGCTGGGGCGCTCCACGTTGAAGAAGGCGTGGCCGGCTCCTTCGTAGAGGTGGAACTCGAAGCTCTTGGCGTGCTCGGTGAGCAGCTGCTCCAACTCGGCCACCTCTTCGGGCGAGGGGAATTGGTCGTCGGCGCCGAAGAGCCCGAGCAGGGGGCAGCCCAGGTCCTTCACCTGCTCACGGAGGCTGCGCACCGACACGGGTGCGCCCTCGGGTGGGGAGGCGAGGACGAAGGCCCCGTAACAATCCACGGCGGCGTCGAGCGGTAGCGAGCAGGCCGCCAACAACGACTGCCGGCCCCCCGAGCAGTAGCCGATGGTGGCCACCTTGCCGTTGCACACCTCGAGCGCCTTTAGGGTCTCGACGGCGCCGGCCACGTCGCCTACCAGCCGCTCGTCGGGCACGCCCCCCGCTGCCCGAGCGGTGGCAGCGGCGTCGTCGGGGCTCGCCCCCGGCGCCTCCCGGCTGTAGAGGTTGGGGCAAAGGGCGGGGTAGCCGTGGGTAGCGAAGCGTCTGGCGATCTCCTTGGTGCCCTCGTCGTACCCGGGCATGTGGTGGATGACCACCACGCCACCGGAAGCCCTCACGCCCTCGCCCGTGGGCCGGGCCAGATAGGCCTCGATCTGATCTCCGCCGTAGCCGCGCAGCTGCACGGTCTCGGCTCGCATGGCGTCGGTCATCGCTGCGGCTCCCTGCGGTCCCGGTGAACCCCCACGATCCACACCGTCCACCCCTTGGTTCCATCCGACCATGCTCCACTTACCCGCCGCCGTGCAACGTGCCCCCGGACCCGCCCGGACCCGCCCCGGACCGGCCCCGGGCCCGCAGGTCCGCCTGGGACGGGTAGCGGCCGGCTGCCGGGGGTACCACAGCAGGGTGAGGAACGTGGCCACGAGCACAGACGTCCAGGCCGGCGCAGGGCCGGCGGGCGGCGAAGGGTTGGTGGCGGCCGTCGTCGCCGACCACCGGCGCTGCGAACAATTGATGGCCCAGTTCCCGAGCCTCGAGCTCGACCAGCGCGAGCTCGCCTTCCCGCACATCGTGGAGGTCATCATGACCCACGAGGTCGCCGAGGAACTCGTCCTCTATCCGGCGTTGCAGCGCTGGGCAGCCGGGGGCAGGCATCTGGCCCGAGACCGGATGGGCGAGGAGCGGGCCGCTGAGCGCATGCTCGCCGACCTCGGGCACCTGCGTCTGGACGACGCCGGTTTCGAAGCGTTCTTCCGTCAGCTCGAGACGTGGGTCCTCGACCATGCCCGCAACGAGGAGCACGCGGTGCTCCCCGTGCTGGCCCACAACCTCACGGCCGGGCAGCTGGTCGAGCTGGGCGAGGCTTACCGGCGCGCCAAGCGCCTGGCCCCCACCCGTGCCCACCCGGGCCTACCCCACGGGTCCTTCGTGATGAAGGCCGCCGGCACCCTCGACCGCGTGCGAGACCTCGTCACGATGCGCACGGCGCCACGGGTGCGCTTCGCCCTTCGTACCCGGGACCTCGGCGCCCTGCTGCGCCGCCCCCCCTGGCATCCCGGCCGTGGTTGAGGGCCCCCACCCCGTCGACCTGCTCCAGCAGGACCACGAGAGGATCCGGCGCTTGCTGGACATCGTGGAGCGCCAGGGCGCCGCCGCCCCCCGTTCGGTGCTCGACGACCTCGTCAGCCGCCTCTCGGCCCACGCCACGGCCGAGACGAGCTACCTCTACCCCTTCGCCGCTGAGCATCTCGGCGACGAGGGCAGCGAGATGGCCAAGCAGTTCCGCCTCGACCACGAGGAGATCGCCATGGACCTCTACCGCCTGGAGAAGCTCCCCATGGGCGTCGAGGGCTTCGTCACCGAGCTGGGAAAGCTGCTCGACGACACCCGCCACCACCTGCAGGAGGAGGAGGCGAGACTCTTCCCCTCGCTGCGCAGCGCCGTGGGCCCCGAAGAGCTGGCCGGCCTCGGCCCCCGACTGGCAGCGGCCGAGCCCGGGGCTCCGCAGCGCCCCCATCCCTCGGCGCCCAAGTCTGCTCTCGGTTCGAGAT
>JBJKRZ010000080.1:0-11998 GCA_046704365.1 Acidimicrobiales bacterium
GCCGCTAACAGGGCGAGCGCCGGCGCCCCGGCGTTGAGGGAGGAGATGCGCGGCGTCGACGCCGTCACCCGGGTCTTCGCCGGAGGGGCGAAGGCAGCGAGGTTGAGCTTGGTGGACGGGCTGGCCGGAGCCGTGGTGTCGGCCGGCGGTCGGCCCATGGCAGTCTTCGGCTTCACCCTGCGCCATGGCCTGGTGGTGGGCATCGAGTTGATCGCCGACCCCGAGACCCTGGCCGTGCTCGAGCTGGAGCCGGTGCAGGCTCGAGGTCCAACCGAGGCATCCGAAGGGCGCTCCTCTCAGTGACCGTCTCTCCAGCGAGCTGTCAGACGATCGGAGGCGCTTCGTCGAGGGCAGTGTTCTTGTCGGGGTTGAGCCGGACCCATATGGAGGTGATCCTGCCGCCGGCGGCCTCGCCGGTGATCACGATGGGCCCCTCGGCAGCGTCCAGCACCAATGACGCGCTCGAATTGACGTCGACAAAGCGCGCCGGCGGGAGCTCGTCGCGGCTCGGGCGTGCCTTGAACCCGAACAGCCTCCAGCCGCCCTTGAGGAGCTGTCGCACGCGTTTGGCCCCCACAACGGGGTGTCGGGCAGCGCGCCGGGCGGGACCTCCGTCCGAGACGAGCACGACGTCGGGGTCGAGGAGGCTCAGGGCCCTCTCCTCGTCGTCAGCGAGCACGGCGTCCATGAGTTGGACGAGCAGCTCGGCAGAGGCGGGGGCGGGAGCGAAGGTCCCGGGCTCCCTCGGGGCCGACTGCATCTTCCGTCTGGCACGCGAGACCAGTTGCCTGCAGGCCGCCTCGCTCTTTCCGAGAACCTCGGCGAGAACCGGGTAAGGCTCGCCGAACACGTCGCCGAGGAGGAATGCGACGCGCTCCGACGGGCCCAGCGAGTCGAGCAGCACGAGGAACCCGAGAGTGAGCGACTCGGCCAGCTCGGCCGCTGCCCCGGCGTCATGAGCGGTGGGGACCGGGTCGGGCAGCCACGGCCCGACGTACACCTCGCGTCGTCGGCGCTGGGCCCGCAAGCGGTCGAGGGCCAACCGGGAGGTGACGGTGGTGAGCCAACCGGCCGGGTTGTCCACGGTCCCGTCGTCTCGGCGGGCCCAGCGTATCCACGCCTCTTGGACGACGTCCTCGGCGTCGGCGAGGGAGCCGGTGATCCTGTAGGCCAGGCCGGTCAAGCGGGGGCGCTCACCTTCGAAGGCCTCCAGGCCGCCAGGTGACGGAGTCGGGCTCACGCCACCCTCGTGCGCCGGCGACTTCCTGCCGGCGCTCGGGCGGCGAGCATGCCGGCCCGCCTGCCGCTGGCGAGGGCGGCGTCCGCCAGCCACCCTGAGGGCCCTACCCAGTCGCCGGCCAGGTAGATCCCTTCGGCTCCCGCAACGGCGACCCCGGGCCGGCCGGCGAGGCCATGGTCGGGGCGGGGAAGCACGTGGGTCACGACCATGTCGGCCAAGAACCGCTCTTGCGCGATGTCCGGGTCGGAGATTCCCCCCAGGCGGGCAAAACTGCGAAGTTCGGCGTGGTCCTCGCCCCCACGACGGGCTCCGTAGCGCATGACGTGCACCACCGACCCCCCGGGCGGCGCCAGGTCACCGGGGGGGCAGTGGCGCGACAGGTACAGGGGCTCGTCCAGGCCGAACACGAGCGGGGGACGTCCAGCCCTCAGCCCCAGATCGAGGCAGGCGGCGGTGACGGGCGGCCCGAGATCGGGCCACCCCGGGTCGACGGGCAGGAGCTTGCGGGCGGCGTCCGGGCCGCCGGCGGCGATCACCACCGCCGCTGCGCGCAACACCTCACCGCCCGCCAGCGCGACCTCCCATCCGCCCGAGGCCGAGTTGACTGCGGCGGCGGTCCGGTGCGTCTGGACGGTGGCACCCGCCTGCGACGCCGCCGAAGCGAGGCCGCTCACGAGACTCGTCCATCCGCCATCGAGGTAGGACACACCGCGCAACAAGCCCATCTTGGCCTGGGCGATGGCCAGGTCCGCCGGCAGGTGCTCGAGGTCGGCCACGTAGGTGGACACCCGAACCCCCATGCGCGCCAGGTCGGTCAGGTGGCCGCCGCCCCCCAGGGACCCGATCCATTCCTCGGCGCTCCGCCCCGCCCATTTGGCCGGAGAGGCGGTGGCGAGCTTGGCGATCAGCCGGCTCATGTGGACACCGGCCAGCGGGACCAGCTCGCCCCTGCGCACACCACGGGCGCCGCGCAACGGCGGCCGGTGGCCGCCGTGGGCCACCTTGAGGTCGTCCAGTATGCGCCAGGCCTCGCCCCCCCGATACAGGGCGTGCGGGCCCTGGTTGAAGCGGTAACCGTTGCGCTCGTCGGTGCGGGCTCGGCCGCCCCCGGCGTGCGCTTCGAGCACCACCACGTGCCTCCCCGCTCGGGCGGCGGTGGCAGCAGCCGTCAAACCGGCCAGCCCCGCCCCGATCACGATCACGGCTTCCTCGTCACCCATGTCATGTCCTTGCATGCACACACGACGCCGGGGCCGGCCCACCTGTGACATGGCTCTTCACGACGCCAGCGACGGCGGGACGCCTCTCGGGCGCCCGCCTGCGTGGCCCTGCCGGCTTCGCCGGCCCGCCTAGCGTCGGCCGGCACGACCACCGGTCGTCAGGCAGCAGCCGCTCGGGTCACCACGGTGCGGATGGGGAACGGTATCTCGATGCCCTCGGCGTGGTACCGCCGATGCAGACGCTTGATGAATTCATGGGTGATGAGGTACTGGTCGGTGAACTCTCGTGCTCGGAGTATGACCGAGAAGTCGATGCTCGATTCCCCGAAGGTGTGGAAGCGGATGAATGGATCGTGTTGCGGGACCCCGCCCTCGATCTGCTGCATCACCTCGCGAGCCACCTCGATGGTGACGCGTTCCACGTCCTCGAGATCGCTGTCATAGCTCACCCCGACTTGGATCAGAACCGACATCTGCGGAAAGGGCCGGTGATAGTTGACGACGATCTCCGACGAGAGCTTGGCATTCGGAATGAGGATCATGTTGTCAGGCAACGCTCGTACAGCAGTGTTCCGCCAGTTGACATCCATCACGTATCCCTCTTCGCCGGTCGTCATCTTGATGTAGTCACCCGGTTCGATCTTCTTCGATGCCAAGATGTGGATCCCGGCGAAGAGGTTGGTGAGCGTGTCTTGGAGTGCCAGGGCGACCGCCAGGCCGCCGACACCGAGCGCTGTGAGCAACGGCGTGATGGCCACTCCGAGGCTTTGGAGCATCACGAGAATGCCGACGGCGAGGACGAGAACGCGCACGACGTTGGCGAAGATGGTGGTCGAGGGGGCGACACCGGAGCGGCGCAGGGCGAAGGCCCGCGTGGCGACCACGGCCACTCGGGCCGCCACCAGCGTCACGACCAGGATCGATGCGCCGAGCAGGATGTGGTCCGAGATGCTGCGCGGCCGTGGACGAAGCGGTAGTTGCGCGGCGGCGAGCCACAGCCCACCGATGATCAAGGCGGCCGGGAGGAGCTCTCGCAACGAAGCGATCACGAGATTGTCCGCCGTCGAGGCGCGGCGCTTGGATTGGGGCATCAGGCGGCCGAAGACGAAGCGTACGACCAGCGCCAGGAACAACCCGCCTCCGCAGGAGGCCGCCGCTGTCACCAATTCGTGTGAGGTCAGCGAGTGTTCCACGCCCAGCCCTCCTTCGACATGGATCTCTGTGAGCGGCCTGAGGCGAGTGCCAGCCGATGAGAACCAGCCGCCACCACGGCGCGATCGAGGACGACCCTAGCGAAGATCGGCGATGACCAGGCGGAATGTCCTGCCGGCCCCCTCGGCGTCAGGATTCGTCGCGGCGGCGCACCAGAGCTCGACCGGTGCGCGTTCTAACCGGTACCCGCTGCGCCCAGCAGTCGTTGGGGCCGACGGCGCCGGGCGTGCCGATCGGGTGGATCGGCGACGTGAGCGAGTGCTGACGCCTGCACCTTGGCCAGGAGCCGGAGCAGGGCCGCCTGCTCCTTGTCCGTCAAGGCATCGCCGATGATGACGCGTTCTCGAGCGTGGATGACCGGAAGCATGGCGTCGACGACCACGTTGCCGGCGTCGGTGATGTCGACGAGCACCTTGCGACGGTCGCTGGGGTGGGGGCCACGCTTGACGTAGCCCGCCTTCTCGAGCGTGTCGAGCAGCGAGGTCATGCTTCCCGATGTGATGAGGAGGCGCTCGGCAATGATCCCGGGCTCGAGCGGCTCACCGGCGCCGTCGAGGACGGCCAAGGCCTGCTTGCCGGTTGCCGACAAGCGGTGGTCCTCCCAGGCTTGGGTGTTGTGCAGGCCGATGAGCAGGTCCCCGGTCCGGACGAGGTTGGCGTAGCACTCCGTTGCTCGGGCATCGGAGCCGGGGAACTCCTCTTCGAAGTCGGGATCGACCCGGACGACGGGCAGGGGGAGGCGCGACGGGGAGCGGGCCGGACGCCGAGCGCTCCCCGTCCGATCCCCCGCCTGGTCTCCCGGGCTGGGTGCCTGGCTCAGTTGACGGCCTCCTCGTAGAACTCGATCCTCGGCTCGGCCACCACGCCCGCCTTCTTCATCGCCTCAGGCAGGGAGGGGTCGGTGGCGAACTGGTGGGCGGCCGCTGCCGTCGGCCAGTGGGTGAGGACGAGCACCTCGTTCGGGTTCTGTTCGTCGCGCAGCACCTCGTCGGCGGTGCAACCGAGCCGGTTGCGCACGGCACCGTGCTCCTTGTAGGTGACCAGCCAGGTGTCGAAATCGGCCACGCGGTGGCGAACTGCAACTGTTGTCATCACTGCCCTCCTCGAGCCGGCCCGGTCGAGCCGATCTCTTGATATCAAGATACTTGACTTTGAGGAAAAGTCAAGGGGCTTGGGGCCGGGGCAGGGCCGGACGCCGGGGCCGGACGCCGGGGCCGGACGCCGGGGCCGGAGGCCGGGGCGCAGGGCCCGCTCGCTCCCGCGACTTGGCCCCGTCACCGAAACCGGATAGACCCGCAACCGGATAGAGAGGACATGGCGAACAAGGAGCTCGGCAATGGCAGTGAGCGCGGTGCGCCGCCGGGGTCACGACCGGTGACCTCGGTCCTCGAGCACGCCGACCGGGCTTCTCAGGCGCTGCGGCGCCGGCGCCCACCTCGCCGCCTCGTCGCCCTGGTGGTGGGCTTGGTCCTGGCCGCCGGGGTCGCTGCCGCCCTCCTCGTGCCCAGGGGGTCCGGGAGCGCGGATGTCATCCCGGGCATCAACCAGGCAAGTGCCTCGCTGCTGTCCTTGGACGTCCTGGGCAGTGCCTCCATCCACCCGGCACCGAATTTCTCGCTCACCGACCAGCACGGACGACCGGTCTCCCTGGCCCAGTTCCGAGGTGACTCCGTCATCTTGTCGTTCAACGACGATCGGTGCCCGGACATCTGTCCGCTGCTCGCCCAGGCCATCGTGGCCGCCAAAGGCGATCTGTCCGCTGCTCACGTGGTCTTTCTCTCCGTCAACGTGAACCCGTTCTTCCCCCGCGTCGCCGACGTTGCCCAGTGGACCACCCAGCACGGGCTCGACGCCGTGCGCAGCTGGCACTTCGGGACGGCGCCGGTGGCTACCTTGGAGCGCGTCTGGCACGCCTACGGCGTCTACGTCCAGAGCGATCCGCAGACTCAGACGGTGGTGCACGGGGCCCAGCTCTTCTTCGTGGGCCCCCGGGGTCGGATGCGGGCCATCGGGAATTTCGGAGTCGATGCCGCCGACACCAGGTACTTCGCCCACGCCATGGCCCAGGTGGCCGTGGACCTCCTCCCGAGCGCCGAGCGCCACAGCGTGGGAGGGCCCGTCACGCCCCCAGGAGTGCGAGGGGCGATCAGCCCCGGCGCCCCGGCACCGGACTTCCTGCTGCCTTCGCTGCGCGCACCGAGCCACTACGTCGGGCTGCAGGGCCTGTCGGGCAAGCCCACCGTGATCAGCTTCTGGTCGACGACCTGCGCGTCGTGCCCAGGTGAGCTGGCGGCGCTCCAAGGTGCCCACGAGGACCTCGGCGCCAAGGTCAACTTCGTGGCCATCGACGTGGCCAACGACCCCGCAGCCGCCCTTTCCGTGGCCTCGCGAGCCGGCGTCACGTTCCCCGTGGTCGAGGACAAAGCGGGGAGCGTCGCCTCGCTCTACGCCATCTCGGCCATGCCCTACACCTTCATCGTCAACCAGCAGGGAGCGTTCAAGGTCATGCACCCCGGGAGCCTCACCACGGAGCAGGTGCAGTACGTCCTCGGGTCCCTCTTCCCGTCGCTCAGCGGCGGAGCAGCTCCGCCAGCAGCGCCCTGACCCGCCGGTCGATCTCCTCGATGATGGGGCGGACGGCTTCGACCGGCTTGCCGGCGGGGTCCTCGAGCTCCCAGTCGAGGTAGCGCTTGCCCGGGTACAACGGGCAGGAGTCGCCGCATCCCATGGTCACGATGACGTCGGCCTCCCGGGCGGCCTCGTCGGTGAGGGCCTTGGGGAACTCCTTGCTCGTGTCGAGGCCCTTCTCGGCCAAGATGTCCACCACCGACGGGTTGAGCTCGTCGCCTGGTTCCGAGCCAGCCGATCGCACCTGGACCTGACCCTGCCCGTAGTGGTCGAGCAGCACCCTGCCGGCCAGGCTCCGTCCGGCGTTGTGGGTGCAGAGGAAGAGGACGACGGGGACCCTCGTCATGGCGCCCGTCGGTGGCCCGGGGCGGCCGTGGCATCGAGAGCGCCGGGCCCCTGGCCCCCGCTCGCGCCGGGGCCCGCCCCCTCGCTGTGGGGGAGCACGACCTGAGCGGCGTCGGCGGCCGTGATGCGGGGGTAGAGGGCCTTCACCGCCGCCAGGGCGAAAAGGCCCCCGGCGAGCTGGGCGACGACGAAGCTGGGCGCCGAGGAGGGGGCGATCCCGGCGAAGCTGTCGGAGAACATCCGGCCCACTGTTATGGCGGGGTTGGCGAAGCTCGTCGAGCTCGTGAAGAAGTAGGCGGCGCCGATGTAGGAGCCCACCGCCGCCGGTGCCGCCCGCGACCGGCCCGAGCGGGCCAGGGCGAAAACGACGAGAACGAGGCCGAAGGTGGCCACCACCTCAGAGGCGAAGTGGGCGGAGGTGGCCCGGTGCCGGGTCGAGAGCTCGAAGACCTTGAGCGAGAACATGACGTTGGCGCTCAGCGCGCCGGCGACGCAGCCCGCCACCTGCGCGGGCACGTAGGCGGCGGCGTCTCGCCACTGCAGCCCGCCGAAGACGGCATCGACCAAGGAGATCACCGGGTTGAAGTGGCCACCCGACACGGGCCCGAACATGAGGATGATGGCGAACAGCCCCGCCGCCGTGGCCGCCGCGTTCTCGAAGAGCTCGAGGCCGGCGTTCCCCGGCGACAGCTCCTGGGCGGCGATGCCCGAGCCGATGACCACGGCGGCCAGAAAGGCGCTGCCCAGGAATTCGGCCAGGAGCCTTCGCCCCAGAGCAGGATCGGTCATCGGGGCCTCGACACGGGGCGGCTCCATGGTATCGACAGTGGTCGATCCGTAGTGTACGCTGATCGAATCGACATCTGTCAATGGGAGATGTGATGGCCGTGCGCCCAACCTCCGAGGCCCGGGGGGTGCTCGCCGACCCGCTGTGCTGCACGCCGCTCACCCAGGCCTCTTTGTCGGAGGCTGAAGCCGACGAGCTGGCTCCCGTCCTCGCCGCCCTGGCGGACCCGGTGCGCCTCCGGCTCCTCTCCATCGTGGCCGCCGAAGGAGAGACCTGCAGCTGCTACCTCGAAGAGCCGCTGGGCAAGAGCCAGCCCACGGTCTCGCACCACACCCGGGTCCTGGCAGAGGCCGGGCTGATCGTGGGTGAGCGACGCGGCAAGTGGACCTGGTGGCGCGTCGTCCCCGAGCGTCTGGCCACGCTGCGCCACGTGCTCGGCGGTACGTGAGCTCGAAGAGAGACGAAGCCAAAGAGGGACGAAGGAGCGCGCCATGTCACAGGAGTCCGAGCAGGTTCGCGCTGCGGTGCGCCGGCACTACGCCCAGGCGGCCGAAGCGGCAGGGTCACCCTGCTGCCCACCGGCCGGCGCCGGCGCCGAGCTCATCGGCCGCAGCCTCTACGCCGATGAGCAGGCCGGGCAGCTGCCCGAGGCGGCGCTGGCCGCCTCGCTCGGGTGCGGCAACCCCACGGCGCTGGTCGACCTCCGTCCCGGCCAGGTCGTGCTGGACCTGGGATCGGGCGGGGGCATCGACGTGCTGCTCTCGGCCCGGCGGGTGGCGCCCACGGGAAAGGCCTACGGGCTCGACATGACGCCGGAGATGCTCGAGCTCGCCCGTCGCAACCAGGCGGAGGCGGGAGTGGCCAACGCCGAGTTCCTCGAGGGGACCATGGAGGCGGTCCCGCTCGCCGACGGGACGGTCGACGTCGTCATCTCCAACTGCGTCGTGAACCTCTCTCCCGACAAGCCGGCGGTGTTGCGCGAGGCCTTCCGGGTCCTGCGAGCGGGCGGGCGCCTGGCCGTCTCCGACATCGTCGTCCGGCGTCCGCTCCCCGCTCACCTGCAGGAGATCATGGGACTGTGGACGGGTTGCGTGGCCGGTGCCCTGCTCGACACCGACTACGCCGGCGAGCTCGAGCGGGCAGGGTTCGTGGACGTCGAGGTGCAGCCCACCCAGGTCTACAGCCGCGACGACCTGGCGAGGATCGCCGGGGAGCTGAAGCCGTCGGGGCCGCTGCCCCGTTCTTTCGACGTGGCCCAGACCCTCGACGAGCTCGACGGTGCCGTGATGAGCGCCTTCGTCCGGGCTACGAAGCCCGTGCCGGGGGCCTGATGGGATCTGTCACCGACCTGGCCGCCTTCGAGGAATTGGTGCCCCTCGACCACGGCCTCAGTGTCGTGGTGACCCGGCGCGCCGACCACAGCCCGCACACCACCGTCGTCAACGCCGGCGTGGCGGACCATCCGCTGTCGGGGGAGCGGGCGGTCGCCTTCGTGTCGGCCGGTGCCGCCCGCAAGCTGGCCCACCTGCGCAGGGACCCCACCGTCGCCGTCGTCGTCCGTGCCGGATGGCGGTGGGCAGCGGTCGAGGGTCGGGCACAGCTCATCGGACCGGACGACCCTCACCCCGATATCGACGACGATCGCCTCCGGCTCCTGTTGCGCCAGGTCTTCAGCGCCGCCGGCGGGACCCACGACGACTGGGACGCCTACGACAGCGTCATGCGCCAGGAGCGTCGCACCGCCGTCTTCGTGTCTGCCCGGCGCCTGTACTCGAACCCGAGCTGAACCCGCGCCCAACCCGCGCCGAACCGGCGCTGAACCCCGGCGGGGCCGGCCCGGCGGCGGCTCCCTCAGCTGAGGCGTCTCTTGAGCCACCAGGCGCACAGGGCGCCGAGGAGCAGCGACAGCACGACGAACTCCGCCGTCTCGAGGACCTGGAAGGACCAGAAGCGGTTGGCGGGCTGGTAGGTCACCACGACGTGATAGAGGTGCGACATGTTGGCCACGCAGCTCGCCAGGGCGCTCTGCACCTGGTCCGGCACGGCTTGGACCGCCTTGGACCCCACCCCGCCCAGGCCCAGCTTCGGGGGTCCGACACCGTTGACGCCGGGCAGCCCCGGGCACAGTTGCTTCACGATGCCCACCGTCGGGCTGTGGCCCGCCTTGTCCACGATGGAGGTCGACACCACCCAGGCGTTGGGGATGTCGGGGGGCGAGGGCACGACCGTCGGCCCCGACGGCGTGATGCTGAGCCCGAAGGTGGCAGGGGAGAGCGCCTGGACACGGGACACGGGTGGGAGCAGATGGGGGCGGACGCCGAAGGTCGTCACCAGGCGCACGCCGACGAAGAGCACCAAGGTGGTGGCCATGGCGGGCAGGACGCGGCGGAAGAGCAGTCCGGTGGTGGCGCCCAGGGCGAAGGCGAACAGCGCGTAGCCGCCCGGGACGAGGCCGTGGATCTGGAAGACCCCCGGCGTGAAGCGGTTCTGGGTGACGTCGTCGATGGGGGCGAACCACCATGTCGCCATCAGGCTCAGGGCCACGCCCCCGAGGAGGCTGGCCAGCCCGCCCACGGCCAGCTTGGTGGCGAGCCAGCGCCGCCTGGTCACGCTCTGGGTCCAGGCCAGGCGGAAGGTCCCCGTCTCGAGCTCGCGGGCCACCAGGGGAGCGCCCCAGAAGATCCCCACCAGCGCCGGGGCGAGGAGGACGACGGCGGAGAGGGCGACCTGCACGGCGTGGTCGGTGTCGAGGACCGGGTTGCTGCAGGCCGGCCCGACGCCCCCGGCGCTCCGGCAGGCCGACACGCCGGCGTCGTAGACGTGCACGAGATGCGGCCCCGTGACGAGCAGCACGATGCCCACGACGACGAGGGCCCCGAGCCCCCAGCCCGCCTGAGCCCGGAACAGGCGCCAGGCGACGGCGGTCACGAGGCCACCGCCAGGCGGCGGCGCTGGCGCGGGGTGCGGCCCGACGCCCTGCTCATGTAGGCGAGCACCATGTCCTCGAGGCCGAGCTCCTCGCTGGCGAGGCCCGGGTCGACGACGGGCTCCTTGCTGTGCACGACGAAGGTGCTCTGGCGCTCGGTGTGGCTCTCCTCGATGACCTCCACACCCGTGGGGAGGGTCCGTGCCTCGCGGCGGGGCCCGACCAGGCGGCGGTGGGTGGCGAGGAGCCCGTCCACCTCGCCGGCCACCTGGACGTGGGAACCCACGAGCACCACGAGGTAGTCGCACACCCGCTCCAGGTCGCCCACGAGGTGCGACGAGAGGATCACGCTCACCTCGTGCTCGGCCACGATCGTCATGAGCGACTGGAGGAATTCCCGCCGTGCCAAGGGGTCCAGGCTGGCCACGGGCTCGTCGAGGACGAGGAGCTCCGGTCGCTTGGCCACGCCCAGGGTGAGCGCCAGCTGGGCCCGCTGGCCGCCCGAGAGCGTGCCCGCCCGCTGCCGGGGGTCGAGTTCGAGCTCCTCCACGCGCTCGCGGGCCACGGCGTCGTCCCAGGTGGGGTTCATGGCCTGGCCCAGGCGCAGGTGATCGGCCACGGTCAGGCGGCTGTAGAGGGGGGTGTCCTGGGCCACGAAGCCGACCCGAGACAGCTGGGCGGCGTCGGCCGCCGGCACCCGGCCCAGCACCTCGATGGTCCCGGCGCTGGCACGGAGCAGGCCCACGGCCAGGTGCAGCAGCGTCGTCTTGCCGGCACCGTTGGGACCCACCAGCCCCACGACATGGCGGGTCGGAATGTCGAGGTCGCAGTGCTCGAGGGCCAGGCGCCGGCCGTAGCGCTTGGTCAGGCCCCGGGCGCAGACGGCGGCGCTCACTGGTCCGCCCTCACGCGATGTCCTGCTCTAGCGCGGGACGAAAGCAGTCGCGAAAGAGCGCCTCGATGCTCTCCTCGTCGAGCCCGGCGCCACGGGCCTTGGCCAGCCACCGCTCGAGGTCCCGCCGCAACGGTGCCTGGGCGGCCAACGGCGCCCCGTCGAGGGTCCTCGTGACGAAGGTGCCGACGCCAGGGCGGCCGCCCGCCAGGCCGTCGCGCTCGAGCTCCCGGTAGGCCTTGAGGACGGTGTTGGGGTTGATGGCCAGGCTGGCCACGACGTCCTTGACGGTGGGCAGCTGGTCGCCCTCGCGCAGCAGCCCCAGCCGCAGGGCCCGCCGTACCTGGTGGACGATCTGGAGGTAGGGGGCTACCCCCGAGCGTGTGTCGAGGTGGAACTCGATCACCTGTTCCTCACTTTATCTAGCTAACTAGATAAATATGGATTGACCCTGCCCAGGTTGTCAAGGTCCTTTCGCGGCGCGCCACGCCCTCGCCCGGTTGCCCTCAAAAGCCCCAACAGCCCCAGAAGCCTCAAGGTCGCCGAAAGGGGGGCCGATCCTCTCCTCGTCAGGCCGCCTGCGCCCGGGTGGCGAGCCAGTCACCTCGCCCGTCGCGGTCGCCCCCAGACCGCACCAAACCGCTCCCAGGTGGCCCCCATGCCCGACTTCCCCCAGGCGGGTCCGCCCCGCCGCCGGCGGCGCCCGGCAGCGCGCCTGTCCGTCACGGCGCGCCCGGGTGGCCTGGGG
>JBJKRZ010000081.1:0-7957 GCA_046704365.1 Acidimicrobiales bacterium
GCGGCGCCGGTGGCGGCGCCGGTGGCGGCGCCGGTGGCGGCGCCGGTGCCAGCATGGGCGCCATGGCCTCGGCGCTCGATCTGGCCATGGCCCGGGTGGGCGATCGCTGGACCCTGCAGGTGGTGGAGGCCCTCCTGGAGGGCCCGCACCGCTTCTCGGAGCTCCAAGAGGTCATCCCCGGGTTGGCGACCAACGTGCTGAGCGCCCGCCTGCGCCGGTTGGAAGCCGAAGGGCTCGTGGTGGCCTCGCCCTACTCCGAGCGCCCGCCCCGGCACACCTACCGCGTCACCGAGGCGGGCCGCGAGCTGGCGGGAGCGGTGGCGCTGCTCACCCGTTGGGGCGCCCGCCACAGCGGGCCCGAAGCACACGGACCGCGCCATGGCACCTGCGGGACCCCGCTCGAGGCCCGCTGGTACTGCCCCACTTGCGCCCAGGGGACAGACGAGCCGGGGGACGACCTGCTCTGGCTGTGAAGGGCCCGGTGATGTGCAGGTTGACAAACGCAGGGGCAGAGAGAACCTAGGGTGCCCAGGCGAGCCCGCAGCCGCAGGGCGACCACGGGGGTCGCTGTCGTGGCCGGGCGCCCCCCTGTGGGGACGTTCTGCCAGGTGGTGTTTAGAGATAGGACCTCCGACCTAGGCGGAACACAATCGATGGCCAACGGGGCCCGGCAAGGAGCAGCCCAAAAGGCAAAACACCAGGTCAGATGGGATGCGCAGCTTTACCGCGGTAGTTATACTGTTCCTAATCCTCCCCGCCTTTCGGAGCGGCCTTCGGCCGTGACGGAATGGCGGGGTTTATCTTTGGGCCATGTCGGGCGGGGTGCCGACGCGGGTGGCCGTCTTCATCGACTACCAGAACACCTACATGGGCGTCCGCGCCGCCATGGGGTGGAGACACCATCACTACGTCGTGGGGCAGGTCTACCCGCGGCGACTTGGGATCTTGCTCTGCGACAAGGGCCGTCAGATCGACCCCGATCGCCGGCTCGAATACGTGCGGGTATACCGAGGGGAACCCTCGCCGGATCACAGCCCCAAAGGCCAGTCGGCGTGCCAGCGCCAAGTCCGATTCTGGGACGCTCAGAACGCCGTGACAGCCATTACCCGGCCCCTCAAGTACTACCCGGAGGAGTCGGATTCTGCCGGGAACGTGACGAAATGGGAACCGCGTGAGAAGGGAATCGATGTTCTCATTGCCATCGAGATGGTCATGGGCGCCATGAACGACAAGTTCGACGTTGCTGTGCTCATGTCCGCCGACTCCGACCTGGGACCAGCCGTGGAGGCCGTCCGCAAGCTCGGGAAGGTCTGCGAGGTCGGGGCCTGGGACGGGCCGCATAAGCGATCCCGGTTGGCGCTCACCGGCCAGCGAGTTTGGTGCCACTGGCTCAAGGAGCGCGACTACGGCTTGGTGGAGGACCCGACGGACTACACCGTGCCTCAGCCAGGGCCACCGCCGGCTACTCCGTAGCCTCCTCGCCTTCCTCGTCTTCCGGGTGCAGGCTGGCTCCCAGTAGGGTCTTGATGGCCTCGTCTGGGGGCACGTCGAGCTTCACCCGCACATCCCGTTCCCCTGGGGTGGGGTGGTGCTGGTTCTTAGGGATCGGCATTCACCTGGCCCGGAAAGCACTGAGGCCCGCCCCAGAGGCGACCGGCCCGGCCTGGCTGCGAAGGACCTGCCCTGGCTGCGAGCCCGGCGATCGCTCAGTGGGCCTGGTCGGTGACGCCGTCGGCGGCGTCCTTCATGGCCCCGATGTCGAGCTTCTTCATCGCCATCATGGCCGCCATGGCCCGGCCGGCCCGTTCGGGGTCGGGGTCGCCGAGGATCGCCGGCAGCCCCGAGGGCACCACCTGCCAACGCAGGCCGTAGCGGTCCTTCAACCAGCCGCAGGCGATCTCCTCGCCGCCGTCGGTGAGCGCCACCCAGTACCTGTCCACCTCGTCCTGGGTGGCGCAGTCGATGAGGAAGGAGACGGACTCGTCGAATCCGTAGTGGGCGGGGCCGCCGTTCAGGGCCACGAAGGGTTGGCCGTCGAGCTCGAAGTGAACGGTCATGGCCGAGCCGGCCGGCCCCGGTCCGCCCTCCCCGTAGCGGGCCACTTGCAAGACCCGGGAGCCGGGGAACAGCGACACGTAGAACTCGGCCGCCTCCTCGGCCTGGTCGTCGAACCACAGGAAGGGGGTGATTCTCGGCACGGCTTACCTCGCTCCTCGCTCTGTCTCGCTGGTCCTGTCTCGTCGCCCGGCCTGTGAGGCCGGTCCGTGTGGAGACGACTGGGCTCTCCGCCGATCATCGGCCAGGTGGCCTCCGACGTGCTCAGAAAAGCCGCACCGACCGGAAGGTCTCGGCCAGGCGGCCCGGGGGGAGCCCGGCCCGCCGTGCTCCCTCGGCCAGCCAGCCGCGCACCCGGCTCTCCACCTCGACACCGTCGCCCACCTGGCTGTGGTGGCAGCGCAGCGCCATCATCTTCTTGCCGAAGGTCTCGGTCACGTCCACGGCCACGTTCGCCTCGGGGGCTGCCAAGAGCCACAGCTCGGACACCGAGAAAGGCTCGAGACCCTCCTCGAGCAGCTCGCCGTGGGCGAAGGGGTTGCGGGCGTCGGGGTAGACGGCACACACGGTGGCCTCGCCGGCGGCCAGGTGGTCGGGATGGCTGGCGCCGAGGCGGTCCCAGGCGCGCTCGGGAGAGGAGCACAGCACCCGGTCAGGGCGCAGGCGGCGGATCTGACGGCTCACGTCACGGCGCAATTCCAGGCTGGGGACGAGCCGGCCGTCGGGATAGCCGAGGAACACCACCTCGCTGGCACCCACCACGGCGGCGGCCTGACGCTGCTCGTCGCGGCGGATACGGGCCTTCTCCTGCGACGAGAGCGAGCGGTCCGATCCCCCGGCCTCGCCGTCGGTGACGACGCAGTAGAAGACCTCCACCCCCGCCTTCACCCAGGCGGCCAGCGTGCCGGCGGCACCGAAGTCGACGTCGTCTGGGTGAGCAGTGACCACCAGCACCCGCCGCACCTCGGGGGCGGCCTCCACCACGAGGCTCTCGCTCATGGCGGCGGATGCTACCGGTCCCCCTCCGCCACCCCCGTTCCCCGACGGCCAAGGTGGCGCCGCCGCGGCGTCGGGGATCAGGCAGCTCCCTCGTCGGCGCCGTCCCAGGCACCGAGGGCGGCCAGGCGCCGGTCGTTGGAGAAGACCTCCACGATGGGCAGGCTCAGCCCCAGGCGCTTCTGAATGCGCTCCACTTCGAGCACCTGGTCCCACAGCACCAACGTGGCCACCACACCCGAACCGCCGGCGCGCGCCGTGCGCCCCGAGCGGTGGAGGTAGGCCTTGTGGTCCTCGGGCGGGTCGTAGTGCACGACGACGTCCACGTCCTCGATGTCGAGGCCCCGGGCCGCCACGTCGGTGGCGACGAGCACGGGCAGGTGGCCGGAGGTGAATTGGGTCAGCGCTTTCTCGCGCATGGCCTGGCGCAGGTCGCCGTGGATGGCGGCGGCACGCACGCCCTCGCGGGCGAGCTGATCCACCAGCCGGTCGGCGCCGCGCTTGGTGCGCACGAAGACCAGGGCCTTGCTCGCCCCTCGGCAGATGGCGGCGGCCACCTTCACCTTGTCCATCTGGTGGACCTGGAGGAAGCGGTGCTCCATCGACTCGACGGTGGGCGTCTCCGACGCCACCTCGTGGCGCACGGGGTCCGTCAGGTGCCGGCGCACCAGGCGGTCGACGTCGCCGTCGAGTGTGGCGGAGAACAGCATCGTCTGGTGCGAACCCTCGATGCGGCGCAAGAGCCAGTCCACCTGGGGCAGGAACCCCATGTCGGCCATGCGGTCGGCCTCGTCGAGGACGACCACGTCGATGTCACCGAGCGACGTCTCCTTGCGCTCGCCCAGGTCGATGAGCCTCCCTGGGGTGGCCACCACCACGTCCGCCCCCTTGCGCAGCTTGCGCACCTGGCGGTCGATGTCGGCGCCGCCGTAGACGGTCACCACCCTGCGCTCGACGGCGGCGGCCAGGGGGCCGAGCACTTCGCCCACCTGCAGGGCGAGCTCGCGGGTGGGCACGAGCACGAGGGCCCGGGGCCGATGAGGCGCCGCCTTGGGTACGCGCATGAGCAGAGGCAGACCGAAGGCGAGGGTCTTGCCCGAACCGGTCTTGGCCTTGCCGCACACGTCACGCCCGGCGATGCCGTCGGCGATGGTGAGGGCCTGGACGGGGAAGGGGGAGCTGATGCCCTGGCGTTCCAGCTCGGCCACCAGGGCCGGGGAGACGCCCAGCTCGGCGAAGGTGGCGCTGGACGGGACAGCAGCAGGCGCGACGTCCTGGGCAGGACGTGAGGTGGAATGGGTCAATACCTTCTCACTCGCTTCGGTCAGCGACGACCGCTCGTCGGCCGCCGGGCGGGTCCGCCTCGGGACTCCGCAGTCGCCAACCGGCGGACGAAGCACTGGTTGAGGAAGACCCCGTGTGGTGGCCGTTCACCGCCACACGCATGGGCAGTCTAGCGCCTGGTGGCCGCCCAACAGCGTCGTCGGGGCCGACGGGCGCCTCTGGGGCGGGCGGTCACCACCCTGCGGACGCCAGGACCAGCTGGCCGGAGAAGTCCTGCGAGTCGTTCACCTGCAACCCGATGGCGGAGATCCCCGTCTCGGCGGGGGCGGTCCAGGTGACGGTGTTCCACCCTCCGACGAGGGTCGTGGCCGGGGCGAAGTGCACCGCCCACGAGGAGTCCTGGGCGAAAGGGACGATCTGCAGCGCCACGCCCGAGGGGTCGTCGATCACATAGGTGACGGTGGACCCGGGCGCCAGGCCAGACAGCCCGCTCGTGCCGTCGAAACCTGGATAGCCGGTGCCGGTGAGCTCGAGCGACAGACCCGTGGCGCCGGGCGCCACGGCGGCGTCCGAGCCCCACTCCACCTGCCAGCCGTTGGTGAGGTCGCCGGCGAACTGCAGCTGTGCCCCGGAGCTCGAGGGAGGCGGGCTCGCTGTGCTCGAGGTGCTCGAGGTGGCGCTCGGGGCGAAGAGGGGCGAGGCGGCGGCCAGCTGGTCGAGGTGCGCTTGGAACCCGGCACCGAAATCAGTGGGGGTGCCGCTGTAGGAGCTGATCAGGGCCGGACCGCTGCTGCAGTTCCAGGTGTCCCAGGCCCAGCCCAGGTACGAGACCCCCACGCTGTCCGCCCAGTTCATGTACGAGTCGATGAAACTGCTCGTGCAGTCGTTCTCGCCGATCTCGCCGGTCACAACCGGAACGGAGGCGGCGACGGGTGCGATGGTCTGTTGCCAGCACGACGTCGTGTTGCAGGACGAGAAGTTGTAGATGTGGGCCGAGGCCACCAGCTGGTGCTGCGGGTCGACCGGCTCGTTGGCCAGCCAGCCCGACAGGTCGCCCGCCCAGCTGAGCCCCGCCACCATGACGGGCTGGGTGGCGCCGGCACTGCGCACGGCGTCGAGGAGCTGCTGCATGCCGGCCGCCTTCCAACCCGCCGAGGTGGTGCACCCGTTCAGCCAGCAGGACCACGAGATGTCGTGCGGCTCGTTGTAGAGATCGAACACCACGCCGGGGTCCGAGCGGAAGGCGGCGGCCACCGAGGACCAGAAGGCCGGTGAGTGGTCGGCGTCGGCCATGACCTGTTGGCCCGTGGCCAGGGTGGCGCCGGGGGCATTCCAGTGCAGGTCCAAGATGGCGACCATGCCCGCCGCGTTCAGGGCCTGCACGTAGCTCTCGATGGCGAGCTGGTAGTTGGCCCCGCTGTAGGCGGGCTCGACCCCGTTGATCCCCAGCCAGCAGTCCTCGTTGAGAGGGATCCGTACCGCATCGGCGTGCCAGGAGGCGATGGCGGCGATGGAGGCGGCGTCGGAGGGACCGTCGAAGATCCCCCATCCCTGCACGCAGGCATACTCGGTCCCCGAGCGGTCCACTCCGATGAGGCGCATGGGCTGGCCGGCGCCGTCCACGAGCTCGTTGCCCACGACCTTGACGGCCACGGCGCCCGAGGTCGACCCGCCCGAGGAGCCACCGGGTGAGGTCGTCGTGGTCGTGCTCGACGTGGTCGTCGAGGTGGTGCTCGACGTGGTCGTGGTCGTGGAGGTGGTCGTCGAGGTCGGCTTCTTGCTCCTGGCCGAAGTGCTCTTGGCCTTGGCGCCGCTCACGCCGCCGAAGACCACGACGACGGCGAGGACGCTGAGGGCGATGAGCGCTGCAGCGAGCACGGTGACCTTGGCCCGGCCGCGGCGAGGCGCGGGCGAATCGTCGAGGACCACGACGGACAGTCAAATGCCCGCATCGGGGGTGGCCACCAGGGTCCTTCGGACCCAAATTCCGTGTCAGCCCGAGGCGTCCTGCAAAGCGTCGCCCGAGGCGTCAGCCTGGCGGTAGAGGGAGGATCCCGTAGCCACGAACTCCACGGCCTTGGACGCCATCCCTTCTTCGAGCACCTGCTCGACGCTCTTGTGCTCCGACTGGGCCAGGCGCCTCACGTCCTGGCTGATGCGCATGGAGCAGAACTTGGGCCCGCACATGGAGCAGAAGTGCGCCGTCTTGGCGGGGGCGGCCGGCAGCGTCTCGTCGTGGTAGGCGCGAGCGGTCTCGGGGTCGAGCGACAGGTCGAACTGGTCCTCCCAGCGGAACTCGAAGCGCGCCTTGGACAAGGCGTCGTCCCAGGCCTGGGCCCCCGGATGCCCCTTGGCCAGGTCGGCGGCGTGAGCGGCGATCTTGTAGGCGATCATGCCGTCCTTCACGTCCTGGCGGTCGGGGAGGCCGAGGTGCTCCTTGGGGGTGACGTAGCAAAGCATGGCGGTGCCGTGCATGCCGATGACGGCGGCGCCGATGGCGGAGGTGATGTGGTCGTAGCCGGGGGCGACGTCGGTGGTGAGCGGGCCCAGTGTGTAGAAGGGGGCGTCGTGGCACAGCTGCTGCTGCAAGGTCACGTTCTCGGCGATCTTGTGCAGCGGCACGTGGCCAGGCCCTTCGATCATGACCTGCACGCCGTGGTCCCAGGCCACCGTGGTGAGCTCGCCCAGGGTGCGCAACTCCGAGAGCTGGGCCTCGTCGTTGGCGTCCGCCACCGAGCCGGGGCGGAGTCCGTCGCCCAGGGAGAAGGCGACGTCGTAGGCGGCCATGATCTCGCACAGCTCGGCGAAGTGCGTGTAGAGGAAATTCTCCTGGTGGTGGGCCAGGCACCAGGCGGCCATGATGGAGCCGCCGCGGCTCACGATGCCCGTCACCCGTGAGGCGGTGAGCGGCACGTAGCGCAGCAGAACCCCGGCGTGCACGGTGAAGTAGTCCACGCCCTGCTCCGCCTGCTCGATCACCGTGTCTCGATAGACGTCCCAGCTGAGCTCCTCGGGGCGTCCGTCCACCTTCTCCAGAGCCTGGTACACGGGCACCGTGCCGATGGGCACAGGCGAGTTGCGCAGGATCCACTCGCGGGTGGTGTGGATGTCGGGCCCGGTGGACAGGTCCATGACGGTGTCGGCCCCCCAACGCGTGGCCCAGGTGAGCTTGTCCACCTCCTCGGCCACCGACGACGTCACGGCCGAATTGCCGATGTTGGCGTTGACCTTCACCAAAAAGCGCCGTCCGATGACCATGGGCTCGGACTCAGGGTGGTTGACGTTGGCGGGGACGATGGCGCGGCCTGCCGCCACCTCCTGGCGCAGCATCTCGGGGTCGACCTGCTCGCGCAGGGCCACGAAAGCCATCTCCTCGGTGATCCGGCCCTGGCGGGCGTGGTGCAGCTGGGTCACCGGGGTCCCGCCCCCGCGCCGAGGGGTGCGACGTCTGCCGGGCCACGGCGCTGGGCCCTGGCCGCGGCGCAGGGCGGCGCGGCCGTCGTCCCGGCGCGAGGAGGGTCTGCCCTCGTACTCCTCGGTGTCGCCCCGTCCGGCGATCCACGGGGCGCGCAGCGCCGGCAGGCCCGTCTCCGGGTCGGAGCCCGGCCCCGAAGTGTCGTAG
>JBJKRZ010000082.1:0-5301 GCA_046704365.1 Acidimicrobiales bacterium
CGCCGCCCTGCTGGCCGGTTTGGCCGAGGGGATGTGGAGCTTGGAGGAGCTCTCGGCCGGATGGCGCGCCGACGCCGCCTTCGAGCCCGCTGCCAGCGCCGTCGCCGCTGACTCGGCCCATGCTGGCTGGCTCGCCGCCGTGGACAGGGCACGGGGCTGGGCCTCCTCGGCCGGCTGACGCCCGACGGCCCGTCGCTTCATCGCAGGCGGCGGCCCCAGGCCGCCAGGACCTCCCGGTAGCGGGTGTCGAATGCGTCGTAGCCGGTGCGCAGCTCGGCGCCCGGCCAGCTCGCCGGCAGCAGCTCGCCGGGGAGCAGGGGGTCCCCCTGGAGGTGGCGCAGCACGGAGGCCGACAACACGAAGCCCGGGGCCAGGTCGTCAGGGCCGCGGGGGGGCCGGGCCGCCATGGCGGGGAGCAGCGACCGGGCGCGCCGGGCCCAGTCGGACAGGTCCCACAGCGAGGAGGCCAGCCACCGCTGGTCACCCGAGGGCCGAACCACGAACCGCTGCGCCCCGCCCACCACGTCGCCGTCGAGGTCGACGGGGAGGTTGTCGGGACGCAGCCACACGCCCTGGCGCAGCTCGCCCAGGCGCGCCGCTTCGAGCGCCCGGCGGCGCTGGCCGCGCACCTCGGCGCTGTCGCCCACCGCCACGAGCACCACCATCTGCCAGCGCCCGGACCAGCGCCCGGTCCGCCCGGCGCGGCTGGCCACCTGGCGGCGCCGTCGCGCCAGCAGGTGCCCGGCCAGGCGGTACCGGCCTGTCCCGTCGGTGGTGGCTTCGCCCGAGGCCACCATGCGGCTCAGCGCCACCCGGGCCCTGTTGGGGTTGATCCCGAAGAGCCCGGCCACGGCCACGAGATGGGCGACGGGCAGCTCCGGGGGGTCGGCCCCGAGCAAGGTGCTCGCCAGCACGGACCGCGCCGTCAGCGCTCTATTACGATCTTGCACCAAGTGTCACCAATATGTAAGGTAGCGGGCGTGACGGCCACCATGGTGGCTTCCCCCGAAGCCCGGCCCGAGGTGCTCCCCACCGAGCGGCTCCTGCCCACCGGCATGCCGCGGCCCGAGATCCGCGCCGAGCTGCGCCGCATCGACGGTGCCGCCAACGCCCGCACCGTGGCCGGCTTGTGGGCCTGGGTGCTGATCATGGTGGGGCTGGCGGTGTGGTGGGGCAACCCCATCGGCTACGTGGTCGCCTTCGTGCTCATGGGCCCCGTCTACGCCCGCTTCGCCATCCTCATGCACGAGTCGGCCCACAAGCTGCTCTTCACCGGCAAGCGGCGCAACGACTGGGTGGGCACGTGGCTCATCGCCTATCCGGCATGGACGCCCATCGGCTTCTACCGCCGGGCTCATTTCGCCCACCACCGGGAGGAGTTCGGACCCGACGAGCCGGACATGGCCTTCTACGGGGGCTACCCCTGCACGTTGCGACGTCTGCTGCGACGCCTCACCCGCGACGCCGTGGGCATCTCGGGGTGGAAGAACTTCTCCAAGTTGGTGGGCGCCGTGCGCTACCGGCGGGCCCGGGGCATCGTGCTCGGGATCCTGGGGGTCCAGGCGCTGTTGTGGGCGGGGGCCTGGGCCCTGACGGGGCGCTGGTGGATCTACCCGCTGCTGTGGTGGTTGCCCTGGATGACCCAGTGGCGGGTCCTCAACCGGCTGCGGTCGATCGCCGAGCACGGGGGCCTCGAAGCCAGCAAGGACCGCCGGGTGACCACCCACCACGTGCGCCAGTCGCTCGTGGCCCGCTTCTGGTTCGTCCCCTACAACACCGGCTGGCACCTGGCCCACCACGTGGACATGGGCATCCCCTGGCGCAACCTCCCCAAGATGCACGACGAGCTGGTGCGCGCCGGCTACGTGACCGAAGGGCTCACCTACCCGAGCTACATGGCGCTGTGGCGGGCACTGGCGTCGGCGCCCGCCGGCACGGACCAACAAGTGGTGGCCCCCCAGGGCGCCTGACCGGGCTCAGCCAACCGACGACGGGACGGCCTCGACGGGCGGAGGCGCCAGCGGCGACTCGCCGGTGGCGGGCGAGGGGCCGGGACGGGCGACGTCGGTACCGCCCACCACGCCGTGCTTCTTGGCGTAGCGGTCCACGTAGTCCTGGCCGCTCAGGTTGCGGATCTCGAACATGAGCTCGTCGGTGAGGCGGCGCAGGGCCATGGGGTCGGCCGCCGTCTCGGCGGGGTAGTGCGAAACGTCGAGCGATGGGCCGAAGCGGACAGTGACGCGCTTGAAGGGCCGGGGCACGTTGGACCCCGGGCGCTGCACCTCCGAGGTGCCCACCAGTCCCACCGGCACCACCGGCACCCGGCAGGCGATGGCCAGGCGGGCGACACCGGTGTGGCCCCGGTAGAGCCGGCCGTCGGGCGAGCGGGTGCCCTCGGGATAGATGCCGAGCACGTCGCCGGACCGCAGCACGTCGCCGGCGGCGGCCAGGGCACGCTCGGAGGCGCTGCCGCCCTCCCGGCGCATGGGGATCTGTCCCACGGCCCGGAAGAACCATGCCGTCTTCCACGAGTCGAAGTACTCGGCCTTGGCCACGAAGGTGACGCGGCGGCGCACGACGAGGGGGAGGAAGAACGAGTCGAGGAAGGTGACGTGGTTGGGCGCCAGCACCACCGGCCCCCCCTCTGGCACGTGCTCGGCTCCTTCGACCCGCACCCGCCACAGCAGGCGGAACACGGGCGTGAGCAGGACCTTCAGCGCCCGGTACACCACGGCGCCACGCTACTTCGGGTCTGCGCGGCGGGAAACGGCGCCACCGAGGTCTGGCGGCGTGCCGAACGGTGGTTGCTAGCGTTCGCCCGTGGCACGCCGACTCACGGCGCGCGGCCAACGACGCCGTCAGGACCTGCTGGAGGTGGCCGCCCGCCTGTTCGCCTCACAGGGCTATCACCCCACCTCGGTCGCCGACGTGGTCCAGGGCCTCGGTGTGGGCAAGGGCGTCTTCTACTGGTACTTCGCCTCCAAGGAAGAATTGTTCCGGCAAATTCTCATCGACGCGCAGCGTGATCTACGCCGCGCACAGCGTCAGGCCATCGCCGACGAACCCGACCCCGTGCGGCGCATCGAGAGCGGGGTGCGCTGCGCTGTCACGTGGCTGGACGACAACAGGCACCTCTTCGTCCTCCTCGAGTTCGCCCGCACCGAGGAGCGCTTCGCCCCCCTCATCCGCCAGGGCGAGGAGCAGGCCGTGGCCGACGCCCTTCCGCACGTAAAAGCCGGCATGGATGCAGGCCTCATCCGACGTGGCGACCCGGTGGTCGTGGCCCACGCCATCTTGGGGGTGACCGACCACCTGGCGCGGGTCCTCGTGCTCGAACAGGGCCGCCCCGCCGCCGAGGTGGCCGACGGTGCCGTGGCGTTCTGCCTGGGCGGGATCCTGGCCCCGGCCACAGCCCGACGTCGCCTGGGCCGCGCCGGCTGACCGGCCTGTTGCCCCGGAGTCCTCTACTGGAGCTTGGTCAGGGTGCGGCGGAGGTTGCGCACGGCTTGGCCGATGCGCTTCTCGTTCTCGATGAGGGCGAAGCGCACATGCCCGTCGCCCCCGGGCCCGAAGCCGATCCCCGGCGAGGTGGCGACGTCGGCCTCCGAGACGAGGAACGAGGCGTACTCCAGCGAGCCCATCTCCCGGTAGGGCTCGGGGATCGGCGCCCACACGAACATGGTCCCCCGCGGCGGCGTCACGGGCCAGCCGATGCGGTTGAGCCCTTCGCACAGGGCGTCGCGCCGGTGCCGGTAGGTCTCGTTGACCTCCTTGGGGTACTCGGGCGCTTCGTTCATGGCCACGATGGCGGCGATCTGGATGGGCTGGAAGGCGCCGTAGTCGAGATAGCTCTTCAACTTGGTGAGAGCGGCCACGGCCTGGGGGTTGCCCACCAGAAAGGCCATGCGCCATCCGGCCATGGAGAACGACTTGGTCATCGAGTACAGCTCCACGGCCACGTCCTTGGCCCCGGGGACCTGGAGGATCGACGGCGCCTGGTAGCCGTCGAAGGAGATGTCGGCGTAGGCGAAGTCGTGCACCAGCATCACGTCGTGCTCTTTGGCGAAGGAGACGAGGCGGGTCATCCACGCCAGGTCGACGCAGGCCGTGGTGGGGTTGTGCGGGAACGACAGCACCACCACCCGGGGCTTGGGCCAAGCCGACTCCCACGCCTCCATCAGGTTGTCGAAGAAGGCCTCCGGGACACGGTCTTCCGAGCCCACGGCCCGAGGGGCGACGTCGTCGTCGCCCAGGCGGACGTGGCGCACCTCCGCCCCGGCGAACAGCGGTGCGTAGATGTGGATGGGGTACGACGGCGAGGGCACCAGGGCGCTGTCGCCGGGGCCCAGCAGGACCCACATGAGGTGCGACAGCCCTTCTTTGGCCCCGATGGTGGTGACCACCTCGGTGTCGGGGTCGAGGTCGACCCCGAAACGGCGGAGGTAGAGGCTGGCGATCGCCTGGCGGAGCTTGGGGATGCCCCGGCTGGCCGAGTACCGGTGGTTGCGAGGGTTGCGGGCGGCCTCCACCAGCTTCTCCACCGCCACCGTGGGCGACGGCAGGTCGGGATTGCCGAAGTTGAGGTCGATGACGTCGCGTCCGGAGCGACGGGCTGCCAGCTTGAGGGCGTCGATCTCCGAGAAAACGTAGGGCGGCAACCCGTTTATGCGGCGGAGGTCCATCGAAGCAAGGTTACTTGTGCCCGGGCAGGGCCCCGACGATGCGCGCAGCCTCCGCCAGCGCCTCGATCGACTCCGGCCAGACGCACACGGCCCAGGTGGCCCCCGCCCGTTCCAGCTCGGCGAGCCACTCGGCGCTCTGAGCCACGTCGCCCGGGGCCACGCCGCCCCACGTCACCTCGGCGTGGGCCTGCCAGGCGGCCAGCGCCGCCGGCTGCCCGTCCCACAGGTTGAGGACGACGCCCAGCTCGGCTGCGAGCTCACCGGTGGCGTTCGAACCTCCACCGACCCATACGCTGACCCCGGCGTCGCGCAGGCGCCGGGCACAGGCACCCAGGGCGAGGCGGCGCCGGTCGGCGCTCTCGTAGGCGATCCCGTAGGAGGTGTTCTCCGCCGCGCTCTTGCGGTCGCCGGTGCCCAGCCCGGCCACGAGCCTCCCCGGCGCCAAGCGGTGAAGCGACAGCAACTCCGCCACCAGCACCTCGTCGGGCACCAAGCCGACGCGGGCCACGAGCGGGCCGAACGACACGCGACGCGTGACGGCGGCGACGGCGCCGAGGAGCGGGAATGCAGACAGCGCGGGGCGGTCGGGGCGGCCCAGGGGCCAAAGATGGTCGAAGAC
>JBJKRZ010000083.1:0-3280 GCA_046704365.1 Acidimicrobiales bacterium
CCCTCGTCCGCCGGGAGACCGCTGAAGGCCACCATGAGGCCACGGGTGGCAGGGACGCGGCCAGTCACCTCGCCCAGCTGACCGGCACCTCCCGAGGAAAGGCGAGGGCCGACCTGCAGCTGGCCGAGTGGCTCGACGGGCTGCCCGAGGTGGCCGCGGCTGTGCGCAACGGCGAGATCTCCAGCGATCAGGCACAGGTGATCGCTCCCGCTGCCCATGCCGACCCGGCGTCGACCGAGGACCTGCTCGCCGCAGCACGAACCGAGTCGCTGGGCCAGCTCCGCCAACGCGCCGCCCGCGCCCGGAGGGCGGCCCAGGGTGAAGGGGACCAGGAGGAGAAGGAGCGGCGCGTCCATGAACGCCGCTACTGCCGCACGTGGACGCCCGAGAGCGGCGGCGTCCGCCTCGAGGCCTGGCTCACCGCCATCGAGGGGGCGAAGGTGGTCGCTGCCTTGGACAAGAAGACGGGCGAGGTGCTGCGGAGCTCGACGGAGACCCCCGAGCAGGTCCGGGCCGATGCCCTCGTCGACCTGGTTACCGGTGGTCGGGTCGTGACCGAGGTCGCCGTCCGGGTCGACGCGGCAGCGCTCGTGCGCGGTGCCGTCGAGGAAGGCGAGACCTGTGAGGTGCCGGGCGTGGGGCCGGTCTCGGTCAAGGCTGCCCGTGCCGTGCTGGGCGACGCGTTCCTCACTTTCCTGGTGACGAGGGGCGCCGACATCACCACGGTCACCTCCACCACGCGAATGGTCCCCAGGAAGGTCCGAAAGGCGCTGGAAGAGCGGGACCGATGCTGCGTGGTCCCGGGCTGCGGAGCGACCCGCGGGCTCCAGATCGACCACTGGCGGATCGATTTCGAGAAGACAGGACCGACCGAGCTCGACAATCTGTGCCGGCTCTGCAGCGTCCACCACCTCCAGAAGACGAACGGGATCATCCGGTTGGGCGGCGGCCCGGGAAGGTGGTACGTGAAGCCGGGCCGCATGGCCGGCCGGGTGCCGGCCCGGGAGCGGAGCCCGTCGGGCCGGCGCCGGAGGTGGGGGACGGGCTCGGGGGGAGGCCCTTCGCGGCCTCGCCGAGGGGCGACCGACCCGCCCGGACGAGGTCCGTGACGAGGTCCGCGACGAGCCGCCGTCGGCTGGATGCGAACGGGCTCAGGACCCGGGCGGCGTGACCGAGGCCAGGTTGTTCACGGACGGCTCGGTGTTCCCGGCCGGCCCCTGACCAAACACCCGGAACAAGTTCCCGGTCATCGTCTCCAGCGCAGCGTTTCGGCATGTCCCGCTGGTGGCCGCGCAGGAGTTGAGGGCGTCGATCCAATTCGTCGTACCGGCCTGGAACACGCCGCCCCTGCTCGTCGGTGTCGTGTAGTAGGTGGTGTCGGCGTAGGTGTCACCACCCCACGTGCCCTGATTGGTGTAGGCCTCGGTGAGGGCCACCGGCGAGTGGGCCAGCACCTCGAGGTCGGCGGGCCCCGCTGTCGGGTTCACGTGGTTGATGTCCGAGTCGATGACGGCGGGCACCGAGGCGCCCGCCGCCAGCCCGGTGCCCTTGAAGAACCACGATGTGGCCTGCTGCACCACCAGGGGCACCGGGTTCACCCCTTGATCGAGATAGCCGCTGTACTCGCCGCCCACCAGCTGTGTCACCGGGGCGCTCGTCGGCGGTGTGGCGAAGGTGTTGCCGGTGACTGTGCTCGCCGGCCCGCTGGCGGCGAGCGGGTCCTCTGTCGAGTTGCGGTAGTCCACCTCCTCCCGGTCCGGGCCGAGGGCGGACGGTTGCAGCCGGGCGTGGCGCACCAGCGGTGCCGCTCCCATGAAGGCGACGTTGACCCCGTGGGCCAGCCCGTCCTGGACCGCTTGGCGCTCGGTCCAGGTCCAGGTCTCGTCGTGGCCGAGGGACAGGTAGGCCTTGTGGTGGAGCACCAGTGTCGGGTGCTCGTCGACGGTGATGTCGGTCACGTAGGCGACGTCGAGGCCCTGGCGCTCCATGAAGCGCACCAGTGGGTACTCGTCACCTAGGAAGTCCGACGCGCCCTGGCCTGTGGTGTAGGGCCGGTCGAAGGACACCACCCGGGCCCGGTTGCACGGTGGGTACGAGCCGGTCTGTCCCAGCGTGCACGGTCCCTGGCCCTGGTAGTAGGAGTAGCCGCCGAAGGTGTTCCATCCCTGCTCGGTGAGACTTCGGGCGACGACCAGGTAGGCGGCGGTGCTGGTCGGGTCCCACACCGTCAGCTGCACGTAGCCCTGCTGGTTGCCCGAGCCGATCAGCTTGAGCAGGTAGTCGCCCTGTACGAAGGCATCGGTCACGGTGAAGGTCAGCGACGGTGACCAGTTGTCGCAGCTGACCATGTTCGTGCCGGGGGTGACCGGGCATGTCGGTTGGACGGTGCCGTGCTCCTCCGGCGACGTCCACACCTGGCGGGCCCCCTTTCCCTGGTAGTAGCCCATGCGGTACGCCACCACCTTGAAGGTGGGCGCTGTGGTCGACACGTAGAGCGTCACCTTCTGCCCCGCCGCCGCGTACGTCGTGTTGGCGAACCCCTCGATCGTCCCCGACGCCGGCGGGGGTGTGAGCCGCCACGCCGTCGTGCCGGGGCGCTTGTTCTCGGCCACGATGGCCGACGACACGACGCCGTAGGGACCGAGGGACGTCGACACCGTGGCCTTGTGGCCGGTATGGCCCGTGACGTGGCTTCCGACCGCCCCCGAGCCGCGGTGGTGACCCGCGCTGCCGTGGCCCACCACGGTGGCCGACGTGGTCGCCGAACGGCCTTTCCCGGCGGGGGAGCGGGTGAGGAAGAAGCCGGTGACGGCGCCGGCCACGACCACGACGGCCAGCCCCAGCACCCCCAATCGCAGCCCCCGCCGACGTCGACGCCGGTGGCGACCCCGTGGGAGACGGGGTGAGGAGGGCGGCGAGGACACTCGGCGACTGTAACGAACCACCACCCCGTCCGGGCGGCGTGCCAGGGCGAGCGCCCCCGGGACCCGGAGTGGCACCGGGTATTGTCCGCGGGTGGCCGCGCCGGAAGGACGCACCGTCCTCTCGATCCAGCCCGCCGCCGAGCGCGGCGGGTCCGACCAGTGCCTGCTGCGGATGGTCCGGGGGCTGGTGGCCGACGGCTGGCGCTGCCATGTGGTCGTCCCCGCCCCCTCGCCGCTGGCGGCCGAGTTCGCCGCCGTCGGCGCCGAGCTCCACGTGGTGCCGATGCGGCGCATCACCCGCAGCGGCTCCCTCGCCTACTGGGTCGCCTACGCCCTGGCATGGCCCCTCACCGTCG
>JBJKRZ010000084.1:0-10586 GCA_046704365.1 Acidimicrobiales bacterium
GCCCGACAGACGGCTGTCGGAGCTGGTGGCCACCCTGAGCGACGTCGACGGTGTGCTGTGGGTGAGCGCGGGGGACACGGCCGGGGTGGGCGACAGTCCCTGAGCTTCGGCCATGATGGGGCGCGTGGTGGAGCAGGGGACAGCACCGTTCGGGTTTCCCGGCGCCGTGGTGCGCTGGTGGGTCTCGGTGGGGCGCGAGGTGGCCCAAGCGCCGGAGACGGTGGCTCGGCTGCGCCAGCTCCTCGAAGCGATGGCCGGGCTCCCGCTACAGCTCGAACGCGTGGTGGGCTCGGTGGAGGGGATCACGGTCCCCTTGTCCGGCTCGCTCGAGGACGTGGCCCGGGCCCTGGCCGAGATCCGCGACCGTCTGGACCACCTCGACTCGGTGATCTGGCACCTGCGCGACACCCTGGTGGCCGTGATCGCCGCCGTCCCCGGCGCCGGGCGCGTGCTCGACCGGCTGCCCCCGCCGCCCCCGCCCGCCTCCTCGGTGCGCAGTCCCGGCGCCCCCTCTTTGTCCCCGTCGTCCCCGGCCGAGCCGCCCGGCAACGGCGAGGGCCGTCGCTGAGGGCGGCCCGCCCGTGACAGAGCGGGTGCCGGTGCGCCCCGGCCTGTTCCTCGACGACGACCCGCCGGCCCTGGTGGGCGGGCGCTGCGGGCGCTGCGGCCTCCCGCACTTCCCCCGCTCGGGCACGTGCCCGTACTGCTCGGCCGACGACGTGGAGGAGGCCCGCTTCGGGGCACCGGGGCGCCTTTGGGCGCACACGGCCGTGACGGCCGCCCCGCCCGGTTACCGGGGCGAGGTGCCCTTCGGCTTCGGCGTGGTCGAGCTGCCCGAGGGCCTGCGGGTGGTGACACGGCTCACCGAGGCTGATCCCGGGCGTCTGCACAGCGGGCAGCCCATGGTGCTCGCCGTCGTGCCGCTGCACGTGGACGACGAGGGGCGCCAGGTCGTCACCTACGCCTTCGCCCCCATCGAGGCCTCGGCGTGAGCAGGACCGTGGAGGTGGCGGGCGTGGGCATCCACCCCTTCGGGCGCCACCCCGACACGTCCATCACCGCCATGGGGACCACAGCCGTGCGGGCAGCGCTGTCCGAGGCCGCTGTGGGCCGGGACGGCTTCCAGGCCGCTTTCTGCGGCACCGCTTACGGCGGCGTGGCCTCGGGCCACAAGGTGCTGGGGGCCCTGGGCATGACGGGGATGCCCATCGTCGACGTGGAGGCGGGGTGCGCCAGCGGCGGGGCGGCTCTCATGCTGGCCTCGGCCGCCATCGCCGCCGGCCAGTACGACTGCGTGCTCGTCTTCGGCATCGAGAAGATGCCCAGGGGCATCATCCGCTCGTCGTTCTTCGATCCCTGGCAGGAGGAGGCGGGTCTGGCCGCCACCCCTGCCTACTTCGCCCTACGGGCGCGCCGGCTCATGGAGGTCTCGGGCGTGACCAAGGCGCATCTGGCCGAGGTGGTGGTGAAGAACCGCCGCCACGGCACTGCCAACCCCGACGCCATGTTCCGCTCCGAGGTGACCGCCGCCGAGGTGCTGGCCTCGCGGGTGGTGTGCGAGCCGCTGCACCTGTGGATGCTGTGCAGCCCCAGCGAAGGCGCCGCCGCCGTCGTGCTGCGGGCGGCCGCCCCGGGCTCGGGGGGCCACGGCTCGGGGAACCACGGCTCGGGGAACCACGGCTCGGGCAGCTCCGGCGCCGTCCGCTTGGCCGCCGCCGCCCTGCGCTCGCACCTCCCGGGGGCCGTGCTCTCGGAGTCCACGCCCCTGTCCGGTCTCACCGACGACACGGTGGTGCCGCCCTCCACCCTGGCCGCCCGCGACGCCTACGAGGCGGCTGGGCTCGGCCCCGAGGACCTCGACGTGGTCGAGTGCCAGGACACCGACGCGGCGCGGGAGCTGCTCAGCTACGAGGAGCTCGGGCTGTGCCCGCCCGGAGCTGCCGCCAAGTTGCTGGAGGAGGGCACCACCGCCTTGGGGGGCCGGCTCCCGGTCAACCCCAGTGGGGGACTGCTGTCCAAGGGCGAGCCGCTGGGCGCCTCGGCGCTGGGCCAAGTGGTGGAGCTGGTCCGCCAGCTCCGGGGCCAGGCCGGGGCGCGCCAGGTTCCCGGAGCCCGCGTCGCCCTGGGCCACACCGTGGGCCGGGGCGCCAACGCCGGTGTCGTCGTCCTCGTGCGTTGAACCGAAGATGAACGCGAGCCACCTCCAGTTCTGCGCCAGCCCGGAGTGGCGCCAGCTCGTCGAGGCGACCATCCTCCCCGAGGCGCTGGCGGGGATCGACCTGGGGCCCGATGTCCTCGAGATCGGCCCCGGTCCCGGCCTCACCACCGACGTGCTGCGGCGTCTCGCCGACCATCTCACCTGCGTCGAGTTCGACGCCGGCGTTCCCAGCGCCGGGCAGCAGGACCGGGTCTTCGCTGAGCTGGTACGCGTACTGCGCCCCGGAGGGCGTCTGGTGGCGGCCGACGGCGTCTACTCCGAGGAGACGGCGCGGTTCCACGAGGGCGACGTGTACAACCCCGTCGACCCGGACGAGCTCGAGGGGCGCCTGTCCGCCGCCGGTTTCGGCTCGGTCGAGGTGCGCAGCTACGACATGGGTTGGGTGGCCACGGCCCTCGCCGCCTGAGTCACGACGTACCGGCGCCGCCCAGAGGCGCCCGCGGGTCGTGACCCAGCTCGGCGACGAGCGCCATGTGCCGGGCGACCCCGTCGAGACCCATGTCCAGGGCCTCACGGTGGCCGAGGTCGAGCTCGTGCCGGGCACGCTCGGCGTCGCCGGCCGCTCGGCGAGCCAGCAGGGCCACGGCCAGGTACAGCCGGCATTGGGGCACGAAACCAGCCGCGTCACGGGCCACGGTCTCTTCGAGGCTCTGTTCCAACACGGCCACGGCCGCCTCGGCGTCGCCGAGGGCCAGCTCGGCCATACCCAGGGCCACCCCCACGGGCGAGATGACCATCAGGTTGAAGTTCGCCCACATCGAGGCGAAAGGCCGGAGCATCTCCACGAGCTCGGCGGCGCGACGGCGGTCGCCGCAGTGGTAGGCGACCGAGGCCAGCTGTGCCGGCCCGCACAGGCCGAAGGGCTCCTCGGCGAAGCGCTCGGCGTCGAGGTGCAGCTTCTCGACGCGCGCTCGTCCTTCCTCGACCCGTCCCTCCAGGACCAGCCCGGCCGCAGCGCCGCTGCTCCAGGTGATCGCCCCGGGGAACTGCTCGGCGAAGGCCGCCATGGCATCGGCGAATCCCGGCTGGAGCACGTCTCGCTGCAGTTGCAGCCCGATGTCGATGGCAGCCGACCACACGAAGGCGTCCGGCTCGCCGTAGCGCTGGCCGAAGGCGAGGCACTCGGCGTTCGCCTCCTCGGCGGCTGCCAGGCGGCCCCGCAGGGCGTGGAGGCGGGGATGGACGGCCTTGACCACCCACTGCACGCTGGGCGATGCCTCGGCGCACATGGCGTCCATCTCGTCCGACAGTCGCTCCAGTGCGGCCAGGTCCCCGTGGTCCAAGAGGGACCAGGCGCGCCACAACCGGGCCAGCACCCGCAGGGCGGGGTCGCCGGTGTCGTCGGCCAGGGCGACGCCTTCGGCGGTCCTCTCGACGTCGGCCTCGATGTGGGCGGTCGACTTGTGGGCGAACCCGGTACGCACCAGCACCCACGCCAGCAGCCTTCGGTCACCCAGCGTCCGGGCCATGGATTCGGCCTCGTCGGCCAGCGCCAGGCGCCGCCGGTGGTCGGTGGCGAAGACGTGCTCTGAGGCCATGTAGGCGAGCAAGCGCGCCCTGTCGGCCGACGGCTGCGGTCCCACAGCACCGAGCGCCCGCTCGGCCATCGCCACTCGCTCTGGATCGACGACGTCCACCAGGCTCACCACCGGGCGGGTGTTGGCCAGCACGGCCCGCACGAGCAGCTCGACCGAACCGAGATCGTCGGCCAGGCGCGCCGCCTCCAGCAGCGTCTGGCGGAACACCGGGTTGGACAGGTCCCGCTGGCACTCGCCCAGGCCGCACAGGGCGGCCGAGCGTTCCGCCACCTCTGCCATCTCTGCCTCGTCGAGGACCTCCAGCACGCCGGCGAAGCGCCGTTCGGCGTCGGCCAGAGCCCGGGCGCCCAGCGCCTGCTCGGCGGCGGCCAGGGAGTAGCGCACGGCCCGGCTGAGCAGTCCCCCTTCGGGGCCGGCCTCCACGTAGTGGTAGGCCAGAGCCACCACGTCGTCGGGACGGGCCTTCTCCATGGCCTCCGCCACCCGCCGATGGGTCCGGCGCCGCCGGGTGGCGGACATCTCCTCGTACAAGGTGGCCCGCACCAGGGCGTGGGAGAAGTGGAAGTGGTCGGGACCGGTCTCGTCGATGATGCGGGCCCGCACCGCCTCGTCGAGGGCGTCGAGCAGCGCCGACTCGGTGAGACCGGACAGCTCCGACAGCAGCTCCACGTCGAAGTCCCTGCCCAGCACCGAGGCCACCGACAGCACCTCGTTGGAGGCGTCGGACAGCCTCGACAGGCGCCGCCCGATCACGTCGCGCACGCCCTCGGGCACCGACAAGGTCCCGGGGTCGGCCACCGACCACCGTCCCTGGCGGCGGACCACGGCGCCGGTCTCCACCAGATGGCGGAGCACCTCGACCACGAAGAAGGGGTTGCCCTCCGTCTCGGCGTGGACGGCCTCGGCCAGCTGCTTGGTCCGATCGTCGAGCTCGTGGCCGGCGGCGTTGGCGATGAACTCCTCGACCTCCTCGTAGCTGAGGCCGCTCACCGGCAGCCGTTTCACCACGGGCAGCCGCCGCAAGTCGGCCAGAACGCCCGACAGGGGATGGCTCCGGTCGATGTCGGTGTCGCGGTAGGTGCCCACCACGAGCAGCCGACAGCGGCTTCCCGCCTCCATGGCCGACCGGAGCACGTGCAGCAGGAGCACCAAGGTGGGTTTGTCCGCCCAGTGCAGGTCGTCGAGCACGAGGACCACAGGCACCTGGCCCGCCAGCTCCACCAGCCACGAAGCGGTGGCCTCGAAGAGCAGGTGCTCCTCCGAGCGGGGGTCGGAGACCACCGGCCGGCCGAGCCGTGCCACGCGGGTGGGCAGCTCCGGGAGCAGGCGAGCCAGCTCGCCCGGCAGCCGTCCCAGCGTGGGCTGCTCGACGTTGCGGGTGTAGAAGTCCAGGGCCTCGAGGAACGGCTGGTAGGGCGCGCCGAGGTCCTCGTCGCAGCGTCCGTAGAGGACGGCCGCCCCTTCGGCGTGGGAGTGGTGGGCCAGCTCGGCGGCCGTCCGGGTCTTTCCCACCCCGGGCTCGCCCGCCAAGAGGATCATGCGGCAGCCCGAGCCGGCTGCTCCCTGGCGCAGCTCGTCGAGCTCGTCCAGCAACCGGCTCCGGCCCACATAACGCGCCCCCGGCAGGAGAAGCGGCGGGAAGGCCAGCGCCGGCTCGATACCGGCGGCGAGGTCTTCGGCCGGCTCCCAGAACACCCGGCAGGTAGGCAGCGGCTCGGAGAGCCCCTTGAGCTCGAGCTCGCCGAACGGCTCCATCTGGAACCCTCCCCGCCCCCGGCACAGCGAGCGCACCAGTTCGGCGGCCAGGATCTCGCCTCCGTTGGCCGCCTGGCACAGCCTCGAGGCCTCGACCACGGCCACGCCGAAGACGTCGGAGGACTCCACCGACACGTCGCCTACCGACAGCCCCACCCGGACCTGGTAGGCCTCGTCGGGGAGACGGCGTCCGTGTAGCTCCACCGCCTGCTCGATGGCCACGGCGGCGGCCACGGCGTCGACGGCGGCGCCGAAGGTGGCCATGATGCCGTCCCCCAGGCCCTTCACCACGCGGCCACCGTGGGCTTCGACGGCCTCGGCCAAGAGCCGGTCGTGTCGGCGGCGAAGGGCGTCGGCCCGCTCTTCGCCCAGCTTGACCCGCAGCTCCGTGGAGGCCACCAGGTCGGTGAACAGCACGGACCGCATCTCGGTCTGCGCCGGATGCTCGGTCATGCCGTCCCCACCGCTCTGGTCGAGCCCCCGCACGACGATGATAGGACACGGCCCCGTAGGCCGGCTCCCTCAGGAGCCGTGGTGCCTCCGAGCCGATGCAACCGACGCTGCCCGCTTGGCCAGCCCCCCGTCGCGCACCGTGGCGCAGACGCTCTCGAAGGCGCCTGTCGGACCGCTCCACTCGAGGTCCTCCACGTGGCCCAGCAGGCTGCGCTCCAGGCGCAAGGTGGCCACCCGTCGGAACAGCAGCGCCAGCTCCCTCTCGGCGGCCAGCCGCGTCGCCAGCCCGGCGGCGTTGCGCACCGCGCCGCGCACCTCGGGGTCCCAAGCGGCCAGGTCGTCGGGGACGGCGTCGATGGAGCCGTAGTGGGCCAGCACCACCGAGGCCGATCGCTTGCCCCACCCGGCCAGCCCCGGGAAGCCGTCGGCGCTGTCGCCCACCAGCGCCAGCCAGTCGGGGATGGACGTCGGTGCCACGCCGTACTTCTCCCACACGCCCTTCTCGTCGACCACGGTGCCCGAGCGGCGGTCGAGCTGGACCACCCGGTCCTGGCGCACGCACTGGGCCAGGTCCTTGTCGGGCGTGCAGATGAGGACGCGCCCCACCGCGTCGTCGTCACCAGCCACGAGTGCCGCCGAGGCCAGTGCGTCGTCGGCCTCCAGCTCGGTCATGGCCCACACCCTCACCCCCAGGGCCTCCAGGGACTGCTCGAGGAAAGGGAACTGCGCCAGCAGCTCGGGGGGCATCCCGGCGCTCGTCTTGTAGCCCGGCCACAGGTCGTTGCGGAACGACTCGACCACGTGGTCGGTGGCCACGCCCACATGGGTGACCCCCGACTCGAGCATTGCCACCACCGTCGACAGCACGCCCCTGGTGGCGGCGATCTCCGTTCCCTCCGCCGACAGCCGAGAAGGCTGGCCGAAATGGTGCCGGAACAGCTCGTAGGTCCCGTCGACGAGGTAGACGTCCATGGCCCAAGGCTCCCACACAAGGCTTTTGCCCCCGAGCCCCGAAGATGGGCGCTCCGAAAGGGGTGCGCCCTATGCGTGTGATGTGCCCAAAGACGTGGACGACCGTCGGGGCACCTTCTGGACAGAACGGCGGCGCGGGGGTTCGTCCGCTCCGATTGCGCGCATCGACTCGAGCCGCTGGCTCATGCTCCCCAAAAGGGGAGCATGAGCCCCCAGGCTACAAGGCAGCTGCCTCACGGCTGGGTTCCGGCGTGCTGATGCAATGCCAGTAGCGGGCCCATCCGTCGTCGCGGCGCACGGCTCTTGAAGTCGCAAGTCAGCGGCCTGCAGATGCAGGTTTCGCTGAGGTGACCTCACGAACGTCTCCACGGAGGCGACCACATTCCGAAAATCTCAGAAACACCCGGTGTCAAGCGGACACGTACCATCTGAAGACAGCCGGACCGGGGGTACGGTGGAGGCAGACCGACAGGCGCGGTTTCGCAGGCTCTGGGAGGAGGAGCGCGCTCGGATCGCTGCCTACGCCCTGCGGCGAACCAGCGTCGGAGTTGACGCCGCCGATGTCGTGGCTGAGACCTTCGCCATCGCTTGGCAGCGCCTCGACGCCGTGCCCGAGGGGTCCCGAGCGCGGCTGTGGCTCTATGCCACAGCTCGTAACGTCCTGTCGAACCAGCACCGCCGCCGGCGTCGGGCGGCGGTGCTCGCCGAGCGCCTCGGACACGAGCTCGAGAGGTCCAAGTCCGTAGAACAGCCGGCGGACGCGGCGTCGCTCCTCGCCCGGATCGCGATCAGCTCGCTACGCCGCGAGGATCGCGAGCTGCTCATGTTGGTGGGGTGGGAGGGACTCGACGCCGAGGAACTCGGCCAGATGCTCGGGTGTTCGAAGGTGGCGGCGCGGCTACGGCTGCACCGGGCGCGGGGCGCGCTCCATGGCCACCTCCTCGTGCGTGGTGTGGACGAGAAGCAGCGGGTCGGCGGCCAGGTGCCAACCGAAGCTGTGGCGGAGTGATGGACAGCACACGATGAGGCGCGCGTCGTTCATGCCAGCGGATCCGGTAGATCTCGAGGAGCTCGAGCGCGTCATGTCCGGGCCCGCCGCCGACGCGCTGTTTAAGGAGTTGCTGTCCACGGGCGACGAGCTGGAGGTGGCCGCTTCCGGGTTGACGCCGGACATCGCCGTGCCCCGGGTGCGAGCGTTGCCGCGTGAGCGTCGGACCCGGCGCCGGGTCATCGGAGTAGCGGCAGCACTGCTCGTGGCGACCGTCGTGCTCGTACCGCTGGCGAGGCGGGGGGGCGGGCCAGGCTCCATGACGCCATACGTGACGGGGCTGCCGTACTCGCCGGCCGGATCCCACCTCCGTTCGGGCCACTGGCAGATGGTGACCGCACTGGCCATGCTTCGGGGCACCTGGCAGCAGAACGTGAAGGGCCCACCCGGTGGCTCCCTCGCCTGCGCGCCGGGCGGCACCTGCTACGTGCTCTCTGGTAGTTATCGCTCGCCGGCATACGGAGCACCGCTTCTCGGCGACACCCTGTATGCGACGAGCGACCAGGGGCGGACCTGGGAGGTGTTCGGGCTGCCGAGCGGCTTCCGGGCCACCAGCGCGCTGAGCTGTCCGCATATCGCGCTGTGCGCCGTGGGCGCCGTCTACAGGGGGCGGTCGGTGCTGGCGATCACCGCCGACGGCGGGCACCAGTGGGCCTTGAAACGCCTTGGGACGCTGGCTGGCGAGCTTGTACAGCTTGCCTGCTCGTCGGCTACAGACTGCCACGGGGTGCTGGGAAACAGCACCGGCCCCGAGGCCCTCGACAAGCTCCCCGGGCACCTGGCGAACGAGACTTTCGTCACCACCACCGACGGCGGGTCGCGCTGGGAGCGCAGTCCCCTTCCTGATGCAGACGCCGTGGAGAGCCTGTCATGTCCCGACGCCGGCCACTGCGTGGTAGTGGGTTTTGTGAACAACGGGAGCTTCTGGGACGTGCCCGGCTTCTCTCGTGTCACCGCCGATGGCGGCAAAACGTGGGAAGACGGAGCCGTCCCGTCGGGGTTCGTCCCCCAGACGCTGAGCTGTGCGGGCGACTCGCAATGCGTTGCTCTCGGGACGATCCCCATCGCCGTCCAGAACCCCCTGCAGTGCGCAGCGACGCCGATGCAGAACCCGGAGCCGCCCTCAATGGGCATTCCGCCGGAGCCCAGCAGCACCGTGCCCCTCGATCCGTCGGTCGCCGCCGCTGCCGCCGAGGAAGGGCTTCTGGCTTCCCGGGCCAACTCCCAGCTCGCCGCGACGGGTCTCGGATTCGGGTGCGCGCCCAACGGCTTGAGCGAGTCGAGCGACTTCGCTCTCAGCACCGACGGCGGCCGGAGATGGAGAGCGGTGCCGTTGCCGTCGGATGTACCCGCCCCGTCCCTCGACGCTGTCACCTGCCCGAGCGCGGCAGTGTGTTGGGCGGCGGGCGAGGAGGAGGTTCCTCTGACGACCCCCACCGCCCACAACGCTGGCTCCTCGGTGCTGCTCGGGAGCATCGACGGTGGACGACACTGGTCGAAGGTGACCTTCAGCGTTCCCGCCGGATCCCCCGACGCCTACGGCCAGTCGTTTCTTTCCATCGGCGGGATCAGCTGCGCGTCGGCTGGCGCCTGCCTGGCTCAGGGGGCGACGGCTCAGGGCTCGTCCACCGCCCCCGTTTACAGCCTGTCTGGGTCGGGGTGGTAGCCCGGGCGGCGTGTCCGTCTTTGGTGAGCGCACCGATCTCCAGACGTGCAACCGCAACCTGCGGTGGACAGCTCGGCGGTTCCGTCGACGAGACGGACCTCCAGCGGGGGGACGACTCTACGGTCCTGCCGGTGGCCCGTAGCGGTCGGTGAGGCTGGGGGACTCCAGCCAGCCGTCGAGCTCGAGATCGCCCAGGGCGCTCAGGGCCGAGGCCGGCTCCAGCCACCGGGGCCGCCCCAGCTTCCAGGTCCCGCCCACCCGCCCCAGCTCGGTGAGCACTTCCACGTAGGGCCACGACAGCGCCGGCGACCCGAAGCCGAAGACGCGTTCGGGCCCGAGCGAGGCGTTCATCTCGGCTCGCCCGCGCACCAGGCGCCGGTAGTCGTTGCGGGCGAGCTCACCAGCGTGCGCCGCCAAGGCGGAGAGGATCTCCTCCATCCGTTCATCGTCGAAGCCGACGGCCAGCGACGTGAAGGGCAGGTCGGCCCACAGGCCCCACAGCCACAGACGCTGCACCGTCCCCTCGCCGGCCGTGGCGCAGGCGCGCAGGGCGGCGCGGCCCGCCACCTCGTGGCCACCGTGGCGGTCGTGCGGGCTGGGCGCCACCACCAGGCGGGTGCGTCTGGTCCCCAATCTGTCCGTCCGGCCCGAGAGTTACGACGACGTCCTCGCGGCCCTGAACGACAATCGCGAATAGCCTGCACCGACGGCGGTCGCTGCGCGGTTGCCCGCGGGCCCGCGCCGCGATATCGTGGCGTCGGTCCCCAGCGCGGGCGGCCGCGCGGCGGGCCGGAAGGAGCGTCTCGATGAAGGCATCTCCGATGCGGACGGACGACTGGAGCTGGTTGATTCCCGCAGCCGAGGCCGCGCAAGCCGCGGCGGCGTTCATCCGTCGCACCGTCGAGTCGGCCGGCGCCGCCGGGGTGACGATCGGAC
>JBJKRZ010000085.1:0-4908 GCA_046704365.1 Acidimicrobiales bacterium
AGCGGTGAGCCGTCTTCACCGACGATCTGGACGTCTCGCCCTGAGACGAGGAGGATCACCCGCCAGCCTGTGTAGGCCCGACCCACCCCGATGTGGTGCAGGCGTCCTTGGTAGCGAAGTGTCACCCCACCGCCTTTGTCGACCTTGTCGCGCCGGACCCGGTGGCCGGCGGCCTCGAGCTTGGGCAGACGGGGGTAGGCCTTGGCCTTCGCCTGCCACACCGACAGTGGTGTGCGCCGTCCGATGCCGCGGTGTGGTCGAGCCTCGTTGTAATAGGAGACGAAGCGGTCGAGCTGCGCTTGGAGCTGCTTCTTCGTCGCCGGAGCACTCTGCTTGGCGAGGAACTTCTTCATGGTCTGGTGGAAACGCTCCACCTTGCCGCAGGTCTGTGGGTGATAGGGCCGTGACTGGCGTGAGGCAATGCCGAGGGCGATCAGCTCGAGCTCGAGGGCACCGGCGTCGTGATGGCGGCGCTGGGTGGAGAAGATGAGCCCGTTATCGGTGAGCAGGCGCTGCGGATAGCCCCATTTCTCTGCCCCATTGTGCAGGATCCGGGCCACGTCCACCGACCGGGTGGTGACAAAGGCATGGCAGGCCACGCACAGCCGTGAGTGGTCGTCGATGACGTTCAGGACTTCGAAGACCTGGCCGTCGGCCGCTTCGACGTGGGTGACGTCGGCCTGCCAGCACTCGTTGGGCAGTTCGGCCACAAAGCGCTTCCACGAGCTTCTGGGCCGCTTGTGGGGCTGGGGGACGACAAAGCCCCGGGCCTTCAAGATCCGCCAGATGGTCGGCACCGAGGGAACCGTGGCGCCATGGCGTTGGCCGAGGTGGTAATGGATCGTCTCCGCCCCGGCGTCGGCGCCGAAGTCGAGCAGCTCCTTGCGCAGGGCGACGACCTCGTCTTCCCAGAGATCGGCGATCCGGGTGGGGCTGCGATGGGGACGCCTCGAGCGGGCCTCGAGGCCGGCCGCCCCCTCCAGGCGGTAGCGGGCCAGGAGCTTGTAGAGCCAGCTGCGGCTCATCCCGTTCGCCTTGGCGAGTTCCGCCAGGGATTTGCCCCTCCGCAGATGCGTCTCGATCAAGAACCGGCCCTTGTCCACAGGAGACCTCCCGAGAGCTGTCTCCTATGTCTTGACACATCCCCCTAGCTGGGTGTCTCCGATGTCCTGAAATCAGATACCGTCAGGACCGCTACCGTCAGGACCGCTTGTGTGACCGTCAGGACCGCTTGTGTCAGGACCGCTACCGTCGGGACCGCTGCCCCGATAGCCTGCGGGGCCACGGTCGGGTAGCTCAGTTGGTAGAGCGCGCGCCTGAAAAGCGTGAGGTCACCGGATCGACGCCGGTCCCGACCACCAGAGAAACCAGGATTCACCAGGAGCTTCCCGGCGCCGGCGGAGCGATCCGGAAGCTCCTCTGATCGCGCAGGACGCGCGAAAGACGCGCCATCCGCGCATCTCGTCCCCCTCGGCCCGCCGCCCGAGGCTGACTGGGGGGCGCCAGGAGTCCCGCTCCGGCCTCGGGCCCGAAAGGGCCCGTCATCTCGATCCCCCGCTGCCTGGAGCGCCGGTTCGACGGGAGGTGGGGCCGGTGGCTGAGCCCAGGCAGCTCCCCAACGGTCGCTGGAAGGTCCGGTTCCGTGACCCCCTCGGCCGCCCACGCAGCAAGGTGTGCGACACCAAGCGCGAGGCGCGCGCCCTTCGTCTACACGGCGGTCAAGACAGGCATGCGATGGAGCGAGCTCGTAGGACTTCGGCGAGCGCAGGTAAACCTGCTGCGAAGGACCATCTCAGTCATCGAGCAGCTGGTCTTTGTCGGCGGCGACTCGAGCGTCGGGCGCACGGGTCGCTGGATGAACGAGAAACCCAAGACCGGCGCCGGCACACGCACGATAAGCATCTCGTCCTTCCTGGCGGAGAAGCTTGAGGACCAGCTCGAGCACCGGTCTCGGCCCGGTCCGCACGGCCTCGTGATCGTGAACATGCGTGGCGGACCGATCGGTGGTTCCATCTTCAACAAGCGGCACTGGCAGGCGGCGCGTTCAGTCGTCGGATTGGACGGACTGCGATTCCACGACCTCAGGCACACCGCTGTCGCCCTTGCAATCGCCCAGGGAGCGCATCCCAAGGCGATCCAGCGGCGCGATGGGCCACCCCACGATTTAACTCTAACCCTCGATCGGTACGGTCACCTCTTCCCAGGCTCGACGAGAAGATCGCAAGTGATCTTGGAAAGGTCATGCAAGAGGCACCAAGATGCTACGAGCCGGGCACCGTGGTGGTCATCGGCGAGGCCGATACGCTGTAACAGTTGTTCGGCGCACATCACTTTCTGGACGTGACCGCTCCTAACGAGTAGGGCGCGGCCGATCCGAGGCGGGTGCGGGTGCGCCGGAACGTTCGAGCCGTCCGGATCTGTGCGGGTGTCAGTTGTGGGCCCGCTCCGATTCGGCGACACACCCATTCCGTACGCTCCGGTCGTGCCGCGTCTATCCGCCTTCTACGGGATCGTGATCTACCTCTACTGGGACGACCACAACCCTCCCCACTACCACGCCACGTATGGTGAGCATGAGGCCTGGATTGTGATCAGGACCGCAGAGGTGCTTCACGGCGCACTACCGACTCGAGCTCTTCGCCTCGTTCGCACATGGCATCGGCTCCACCAGGCCGAGCTTGAAGACGCGTGGGAGAAGGCGCAGGCGAAGCTGACCCCGGGTACAATTGAGCCGCTGCCATGAAGACCAAATACCGCATCCCTCACGTAGAGGCCGTTGAGGTTCCTCGACCCCACGTCATGAGGCTGACCTTCGACGACGGGCTCGTCAGGGAACTTGAATTCGTAGTGGGTGGGCACGAAGCAACGGTCTTTGCCGCCTTCGACGATCCCGACTTCTTCGCTCAGGTGGCAGTCAACCCGGAGAACCGGACGGTCGTTTGGCCAAACGGCGTCGACCTCGATCCGGCAGTTCTCCACGGCGATTTCAAGCCGGCCGGGACGTCCTACTTCCGCGATGTGACTCCGCGAGACGAAGAAGCACGCAGAACTGGGGGATAGCCTCGGCCGTACTGCGCCGACGCGGTGTTGCAGATCGACGCTCGGGCTTTGCACGCCGACGACATAACCACTCGCTGCACGGAGCGATGCCGTCAGACTGTCCGGTCGATCGCTACGAGAGGGATCGAGCGAGAGGTCTTGGACTGATAAGCGTCGTGACGCCTGTTGTTCGTTTGGTTCATGAGCTCCCACAGCCGCGGATATTCCGAGTCGGAAGCATCGATCACGGATGCTGCCCCTCGGAGGTGCTCCCGTCCGATCTGCACCTCCACGTTCCGGTTGGCGCCGAGGTTGTGGAACCAGGCAGGCGGTTGATCCTTGCCATCGTTCGGGGCCGCCGGGATGATCCTCTCTCCGTCGCGCGCGAACACCAGGGCACTCGTGCGACGTTGACCGCTACGTCGTCCCGACGGTCTGAAGGAGCAGGGTCCAGGCCCCGATCATCCCCGGGCCGGGCGCAGCCCGCCGAGGCCCGGGTAGCCCAAAGCCCGGCCTGCGCCACGTTTAGGTCGTCGTATCCCGCCGCTCGAAGCCAGGCGGGATCCGTCGGGCCGAGACCCGGCGGGCAGCGGCCTGACACCAAGAGTTCGCGTGCAGTTCACCTTCGGATTACTCGGAGATTGCCTGGCTGTCACGTTCACCTGGAAGGTTGGGGACACCAGGCAGATCCAACTCGGGAGGCGAGCCAGTGGTCGAGGCGCAGGGACCGACAGCAGGGGCAGAAGCCGGGGAGACGGTCCCCCAGACCGGGCTGGCGGCGCCCGGGCGCACCGTCGCCCAGCTCCTGGACGAGGCGCCCACCAGCAAGTTCCACCGGAGGGCGGTCCTCATCTCCGGCATGGGCTTCTTCACCGACGCCTACGACCTGTTCGTCATCGCCACGGTGGCGGCCCTGGTCAAGACCCAGTGGCACCTCACCACCACCCAGACGAGCTGGGTGACGGGATCGGCCATCCTGGCCGCTTTCTTCGGGGCGATCGTGTTCGGGCGGATCGCCGACGTGATCGGGCGCAAGACCATCTACACCGTCGTCGCCCTGGTCATGATCGTGGGGGCCGTCGCCTCCGCTCTGGCCCCGAGCTTCCTGTTCCTGGTCGTGGCCCGCTTCGTCCTCGGCCTCGGCATCGGCGGCGACTACCCGGTGTCAGCCGTGCTCATGAGCGAGTACGCCAACCGCCGTGACCGGGGACGGCTTGTGGGACTCGTCTTCTCCATGCAGGCCCTGGGTCTGATCGTCGGGCCGCTCGTCGCCCTCGTGCTCCTGTCCTCGGGGATCGGCCCCAACCTGACCTGGCGCCTTCTTCTCGGCTTCGGCGCCATCCCGGCAGCGACGGTCATCTACCTGCGGGCCAAGATGCCCGAGTCCCCCCGCTTCCAGGCCCGGGTCAGGGGCGACGCCGAGGGCGCAGCCGCCCAACTGCACCTTTTCGCCGAAGGCGCCGTGGATGCATCGAACGCCGCTGCGGACGGCACCCGGCGCATGCGCCTCAAGGATTTCTTCACCAACCGCCGCATGCTCGTGCTCGTGCTCGGCACAGCAGGAACGTGGTTCCTGTTCGACTACGCCTACTACGGCAACACCCTGTCGCTGCCGAACATCCTCAAGCAGGTGGCGCCCCATGCCTCCATCGAGGCCAAACTGGCGTGGACGCTGGGCATCTTCGTGGTCTTCGCCTTGCCGGGCTACCTGCTGGCCGTGGCCCGCATGGACCGGATCGGCCACAGGCGGCTGCAGTTCATCGGCTTCGCCGTCATGGCCGTGTGCTTCGCCGCTATAGCACTCTAACACCCCCAAACAACCACCCATCAACCCATCAAGAACAAAAACCCCCAAAGAAAAAACAACAA
>JBJKRZ010000086.1:0-4185 GCA_046704365.1 Acidimicrobiales bacterium
CCGGCAACGAGTCGATGGTGAGGTAGACGTCCTCGAACACGTCGGAATCGACCGCCGGGGTGCCCACGGCCTGGGTGCCAGTGCCGAACTGGCTGACCGCCGGCGTGTAGGGACCGTGCCCGTCCACCATGACCAGGGCCTCGGTGGCGGTGCGCACCGGGCTGCGGGTGTGGGCCAGACCCACGAAGGTGACCCGGCGGCCGTCCACCACGGCGCTGGCACCGGGGCGCAGGTTCACCTGGGTGCGATGGGCGAACGACGTGGCCGAGGCGAGCGCCACGGCGATGATGACCACGCCCAGGTGCACCACCATGCCGCCGTTGGCCCTGCCGACGAGCCCCCGCCAACGACGCGCCCCGTGGCGCCGGGCGGCGCGCATGGCCAGAGCCAGCTGGCGCACGTTGGCCGAGAAGGCGAAGCCGGCCAACCCGTAGGCGGCCAGCACCCCGAGGCCCCGCACCCCCGCCCCCACGCAGCCCACTACCACGATGGTGCCCACCGTCGCCGGCAGCACGAGCCGCCCCGAGAGCGTGGCGGGGTCGGCCTTGCGCCACGACAACGACGGCCCGACCGCCATGAGCAACAGCAGGGCGAGGCCGATGGGAAGCGTCATGGTGTCGAAGTAGGGGGCTCCCACCGTCACCTGCTGGCCGGAGAGCGCTTCGTAGAGCAGGGGGAAGACGGTGCCCAACAGCACGACGAAGGCCAGGGCGGCGAAAAGGAGATTGTTGAGCAGGAAGGCGCCCTCCCGGCTGAGCGGGGCGTCGATGCCCGTGGGCGACCGCAGCCGGTCGCCGCGCCAGGCGATGAGCCCCACCCCGCTCACGAGCACGACGGCGAAGAAGCCGAGGAGGACCGGGCCGATGTCGGACTCCGAGAAGGAGTGCACGGACTGGATCACCCCGGAGCGGGTGAGGAAGGTGGCGAGAATGGTGAGCGAGAAGGTCGCCACCACCAACGACAGGTTCCACACCCGTAGGAGTCCTCGGCGCTGTTGCACGAGGGCCGAGTGCAGGTAGGCCGTGGCGCACAGCCACGGGAGGACGGCCGCGTTCTCCACCGGGTCCCACGCCCAGAATCCACCCCAGCCCAGCACCAGGTACGACCACCAGGCACCGAGCAGGATGCCGGCGGTGAGCAGGCTCCACGACACCAGCGTCCAGCGGCGGGTGGCCAGCTGCCAGTGCTCGTCGAGACGTCCCGTCACGAGCGACGCCACGGCGAAGGCGAAGGGCACCGTGAAGCCCACGAGGCCGAGGTACAAAAGCGGTGGGTGGAAGGCGACGAGCGGGTTGTCCTGCAGCAGGACGTTGGGACCGAGCCCGTTGGCGGGAACCGCCCCCGACACGGTCCGGAACGGGTCGGAGGGACCGGCCATCAGGGCGAAGAAAAAGCCGGCCACGGCGTAGACCACGAGCAGGGCCCAGCCCACGAGGGGGTCCTCGGCACGGTGGCGGAACCGCCACAGGACCGAGGCGATGTAGCCGGCCAGGACGAGGCCCCACAAGAGGATGGAGCCGGCCAGCGCCGACCACATGCCGGTGATCGTGTACAGAAGCGGTGTGGCCTTGCTGTTGTTCTCCGCCACATAGGCGATGGAGAAGTCGTGGGTGAGCAGCGCGTGCTGCATGGCGGCGGTGGCCACGAGCGCCCCCAGGAGCACCAGCCACCCGTACAGGCGACCGGAGCGCACCAGCGCCGGGCGCCGTCGCGCCAGGCCCGTGGCCAGCACGGCGACGCCTGCTACGGCCGAGGCCAGGGCGACGAGGACGCCGACATGGCCGACGACTGCGTTCACCGGGTGGTGCCGTTCGGGGCGCGGACGCGGTTGGGGTGCTTCTCGATGTAGGTGGCGTTGTGGTCGACGATGATCTGGTTGGCGACGAAGGTGGCACCGGCGAAGTGGCCGACCACCACCACCGGGATGTCGGGCTGGAACAGCTGGGGCGGGTTGCCGGTGTCGGCCACCGCCACGCGGTCCTTGGTGCCGGCGGCCACGAAGTCGACGCCGTGGGCCGTGCGCTTCACCGTTCCCGGTTCCACCAGGCCCTCCAGCCGGAACGTCTGGCCACCCAGGCTTGCTCTGTGGGCGACGGCCTGGTCGACGGTCTCGAAGTAGTTGAGCGAACCTCCCATCCTGCTCACCAAAAAGGCCACGGCACCGGCGAACACGCCGGCCACCACCAGGTACCGGAGCCGCTTTCGGCGCGGCGGCGGCGTCTTCGCCGCGGCCGAGCTGCGGGCGGTGTCGGCCAGGACCTCGGTCACCGGCCCAAGGGGCGGCGCGCCGGCTCGGCGCCGACAGCGGTGCCCGCTGAGCGCTCGAGCCTGCGGCGGCGGTACAGCAGGGAGACGCCGTAGACGAACAGCCCGCTCAGGGCGGCTGCGTAGCCGGCGTCGATGTACTTCACGAGCCCACCCCCGCCGGGGCGGCGGGCTGGCTGCCGGGCCCGGGAGGGATTCCGTCGGTGCCGCTCTCAGCACCCTCCGCCCACCGCTCGGCCAGGGCCGTCTCCCAGGTGGCGTGCCAAGCAGTATCGGCGAGCACTTCCACCCGGTAGCGCTCGGCCAGGAGCCACGCGAAGAGCAGCGTCATGGAGACGAAGCCGAGCAGGAGCGTCCAGGCCATGGCGCCGTGGATGGTGGGCGACAGGTTGGGGTTGAGCACGGTGGCGTTCTGGTGCAGGGTGTGCCACCAGTCCACCGAGAAGTGCACGATGGGGACGTCGACGGCCGCCACCAGCGCGGCGATGGCCGAGCGCCGGGCTCGTGCGTCGCCGTCGGCAGGAACACGCCGCAGTGCGAGGTACCCGAGCTGGAGCACGAGCAGCAGCGCCGTGGAGGTGAGCCGGGCGTCCCATGCCCACCACACCCCCCACGTGGGCCGTCCCCACAGCGTGCCCGTCACCAAGGTGAGGGCGGTGAACACCACGCCCACCTCCATGGCCGATGCGGCCAGGCGGTCCCAGAAGCGGCTGCGCGTGCGCGGCCACAACCACAGCACGCTGCCCACGGCTGCTGCCCCGAAGGCGAGGTAGAGCGCCACCCAGGCGATGGGCGGGTGCAGGTACACCAGGCGCACCAGGTTTCCCTGGACCTGGTCGGGAGGCGTGACCCATAGACCCAACCACACGGTGAAGCCGATGCCCACCACCCCGGCCAGGCCGACCAGCCGCGCCAAGCGGACCGAACGGCGCCCGTGGCGGGCCGGTGCGGGGGCGGCTCTCACACCGCCTCCTGCACGGCGCCGTAGAGCACCACGCCGAGGGCGAGGAAGACGGCAGCGAAGACGACGAGCAACCCGAGCCAAGGGTCGCCGGCGCTCCTGGGCAGCTGGCCGGAGGCGAACTGCCACGACCGGGTGCCGGCCAGGAGTACGGGCGCCACCACGGGCAGGAGCAGCAAGGGCAGGAGCGTCTCGCGCACCCGGAGGCCCGACGACAGCGACCCGTAGAGCACACCCACTGCCGCCAGTCCGGCGGTCCCCGCCAGCGAGGCCCCGAGGAGCACCGGCGCCGAGTGGAGGTGGGTGCCGAAGAGCAGCACCACGCCTGCGCCCAGGAGCACCTCCAAGACGAGCAATTGCAGGGTCACGGCCAGCACCTTGCCCAGGAAGATCCCGGCGGGGTCGAGCCCCCAAAGGCGCAGGCCGTCGCCCGTCCCCTCGCCGGACTCGAGACCGAAGCTGCGCTGGACCGCCAGCAACCCGGCGAAGAGGACCGCCAGCCAGAACATCCCGGGGGCGGCATGCGCCAGGGGTGCGCTGTCGGGCCCCACGGCGAAGGCGAAGAGCACGAGAACGAGCACGCCGAAGGGTGCCACCTGGTTGAGCACGACCCGCGAGCGCAACTCGATGCGCAGGTCCTTGCCGGCCACGAGCAGGGCGTCACGCCACATAGACCACCCCGGCATCTCGGGGCACCTCCGGCACCGACGTGGCACCGCGACGACGCCGGCCGCGGCGGGCAGCCGTCACCCGTCCACCTGTCAAGGTGAGCACGCGGTCGGCGAGCGGCAGCACCTCGGCCGGCTCGTGCGAGGCGACGAGCGCTCCGGCTCCGGCGCCGAGAGCCTCGACGAGCAGCTCGGCCACGAGCTGGCGCCCCGCCGCGTCCAGCCCGGCGTGCGGCTCGTCGAGCAACCACAGCGGCGGCCGGCGCACCGCCAGCTCGGCCAGCGGCACCC
>JBJKRZ010000087.1:0-5580 GCA_046704365.1 Acidimicrobiales bacterium
GGGATGGGCGCTCGAGCTCCTCGGGCTAGAGCGCCCATCCCAGGGCCCCGGCGTTCTCCTCGGCCTGACGCCGGTTCTTGGCGCCGGGTATGGGCACGGCGCCATGGGCCATGACCCAGTTGAGGGCCACCTGACTCGGTGTGCGCCCCCCGTGCTCCTCGCCCACACGGCGCAGGGCGGCTGTCACCTGCTCCACCGCCTCCATGGGGTGGTTGGAGAAGGTGCGCCTGCCCGGGGGCGGATTGGACGCCGAGTACTTACCGGTCAGCCGGCCCTGGCCGATGGGGGAGTAGCCCAGCACGGTCACGCCCCGCGTGGCGCAGGCGGCCAGGAGCCCGCCGTGGAGCGGGTCGCGCCGCAACAGCGAGAACTCCACCTGGTTCGTGGCCAGAGCCAGGCCCCGCCTGCGCAGCTGCTCGTCCATGGAGGCCGTCTCGGCGGCCGAGTAGTTGGAGACGCCCACCGCTTTGGTGAGGCCCTGTTGGTGCACCTCGGCCAGGGCCTCGGCCAGTGCCGCCTGGGAGCGCAGGGAAACGGGCCCGTGGATCTGGTACAGCTCGACGCTGGGGCGACCCAGGCGATCCAGCGAGGCCACCAGGGAGGCCTTGAGCGCCCGGTGCACGTCGAGCCTCCAGGGATAGGGCATGAACTTGGTGGCGATCTGCACGTCCCCGGCGCGCCCGGGGTCGGCGGCGAGCAGCGAGCCGATGATGCGCTCGCTCTCGCCTTTGCCGTAGACCTCGGCGGTGTCGAAGAAGGTGATGCCCGCCGCCAGGGTGGCGTCCCACGCCTCTTCGATGGAGGCTCGGGTCAGGCCGGTGTCGTAGCCCCCCATGCCCCACGTGGCCCGGTCGCCCCATGCCCAGGTCCCCACCCCCAAGACCGGGATGGTCACCTCGCTGCCCGCCAGGCGGTGCCCGGCGCTCACGGTCGTCCTCCATCCATGGCGGCGACTGTAGGGGTCCGGGCCCGCCCTTGCCCCCACATTTATTTGCCTGTATCATATAACTATGTCCGCCCGGGCAGCTGCCCCCGTCATCGAGGAGATCGCCGCCGCCCTCATCTCGCTGTCGAGGGCCCTCACTCAGGTGAAGACCCACGAGACGCTGTGCAAGAGCGCCGGCGTCGACCTCGACCGGGCCGGGGCCGCACTCGTGTACAAGCTGTACGCCGAGAGCGACAACGTCCGGATAAGCGAGCTGGCCGATCGCCTGGCCATCGACGCCCCGGCGGTGACACGCAAGGTCCAGCAGCTCGAGCGCCACGGCCTGGTGGCCCGTTCCCCCGACCCCCATGACGCCCGGGCGTCGCTCGTGAAGCTCACCGCCGCCGGGCGCCGGACCATCGAGCGTTTGCTCCATGCGCGTCAGCGCTGGCTGGAGGACGTGCTCGCCGACTGGAAGGGACCCGACCGCGCCGAGCTGGCCCGCCTGCTGGGCACGCTGGCGTCCAGCGTGGCCGACCACGAGGAGCCGGGCCGTGGCACTTGACGTGAGCGGGCCGGCCCCGGTGGCCCCCGCCGACGAGGGCGCCATCTCGAAGGCCGAGCACCGCCGGATCCTCGTCGTCCTGGGAGCGCTCATGCTGGGCATGGTGCTGGCCTCGCTGGACCAGACCATCGTCGCCACCGCCCTCCCCACCATCGCCGGCGACCTGCACGGGCTCAACCATCTGTCGTGGGTGGTCACCGCCTACCTGCTCACCTCCACCATCTCCACGCCCCTGTGGGGCAAGTTGGGCGACCTCTACGGCCGCAAGAAGTTCTTCCAGGCGGCCATCGTCATCTTCCTGGTGGGCTCGGCCCTGTCGGGGCTCGCCCATTCCATGTCACAGCTCATCGCCTTCCGCGCCCTGCAGGGGGTGGGCGCCGGCGGGCTCATGGTGGGTGCCCAGGCCATCACCGGCGACGTGGTCAGCCCCCGCCAGCGGGGCCGGTACATGGGCTACTTCGGCGCCGTGTTCGGGTTGACCAGCGTGGCCGGGCCCCTTCTGGGCGGCGTGTTCACCGAGGACCTGTCCTGGCGCTGGGTCTTCTACGTGAACGTCCCCATCGGCATCCTGGCGCTGTTCATCATCGCCAGCGTGCTGCACATCCCGGCGCGCCGCACCGAGCACGCCGTGGACTACCTGGGCACGACGCTTCTGGGCGCGGCGGTGGCGAGCATCATCCTGCTCACCACCTGGGGCGGCACCACCTACGCCTGGGGGTCGGGCCCCATCGTCGGCCTGGCGGTGGCCGCCGTCTGCCTGGTGGTGGTGTTCTGTCTGGTGGAGCGGCGCGCCGCCGAGCCCCTCATCCCCCTCGGGCTCTTCCGGATCCGCGTGTTCAGCACTTCGAGCGCCGTGGGCTTCATCGTCGGCTTCATCATGTTCGGGGCCATCATCTACATCCCGCTGTACCTCCAGACGGTGCACGGGGCCTCACCCACCGTCTCCGGCCTCGAGCTCTTGCCCATGGTGTTCGGCATGCTCATCACCTTCATCACCAGTGGACGTCTGGTCACCCGGTGGGGCCGCTACAAGGTGTTCCCCATCGCCGGGACGGCGGTCATGGCCGTGGGCCTCTACCTGCTGTCGCTCATGACGCCCTCGACCACCATGGCCGTTTCCTCCCTGGACATGCTCGTGGTCGGCCTGGGTGTCGGCCTCGTCATGCAGGTGCTCGTGGTGGCCGTGCAGAACGCCGTCCCCTATGCCCAGCTGGGCACCGCCACCTCGGCGGCCACCTTCTTCCGCTCCATCGGGGGCGCCTTCGGGGTGGCGCTGTTCGGGACGGTCTTCAACACCCGGCTGTTCGCCGAGCTGCCCCGCTACCTGCCTGCCGCTGCCCTGGCCAGGCTGGCCGGTCACAGCATCTCGTCCAACCCCGCCCAGCTCGACGCCCTGCCCCCCGCCATCCACGCCGGCTACGTGCAGGCCTTCAGCCACGCCCTGGTCACGGTCTTCCTCATCGGCGTGCCCGTGTCGCTCGCCGCCTTCGCCCTGTCGTGGCTGCTCCAGGAGGTCCCTCTGCGCGACCAGGCCTTCGTGAGCACCGAGGGCGTGACCCGGGCCGAAGTGGGCGACGACCAGCTGTCACCGGCGCCCAGCACCCCTTGAGCGCCTCCCAGGAGGAGCACCAACACCAGGTGGGTAGGCTTCGACCGATGGCCGACCGGTCCCGTTTCCCCGAGCTCGCCATGGAGCACATGTCGGCGCTCTACACCGCCGCCCTGCGCATGACCCGCAACCCGGCCGACGCCGAGGACCTGGTCCAGGAGACCTTCTTGAAGGCGTACCGGTCCTTCGACCGCTTCGAGGAGGGCACCAACCTGAAGGCCTGGTTGTACCGCATCCTTACCAACACCTTCATCAACTCCTACCGGGCGGCCAAGCGTCGGCCTGGGAAAGCGGACGTGGAGGACGTGGAAGACCTCTATCTCTACCGGCGTCTCGAGGACCTGCACGGTTCGGAACTGGGTCGTTCCGCCGAGGAGGAGGTGCTGGAGGGGATCACCGACGACGAGGTCAAGGCCGCCATCGAGTCCCTCCCCGAGAATTTCCGCATGGCCGTGCTCCTCGCCGACGTGGAGGGCTTCTCCTACAAGGAGATCGCCGAGATCACCGATGTGCCCATCGGCACGGTCATGAGCCGCATCCACAGGGGAAGAAGGGCGTTGCAGAAGGCGTTGGGGGAATACGCGGTGGCCAGAGGCCTGGTCGGGACCGACACCCGTTAGGTGAGCGGAGCAGGACAGGAGACGAAGGACATGGGATCCGGGGAGCCCGCCGACTGCGAGGAGACCATCGAGCGTCTGTACTGGTACCTCGACGGTGAGCTCACCGAAGAGCGTCGAGAGGTGATCAGGCGCCATCTCGACGACTGCTCGCCGTGCCTGGAGGCCTTCGACTTCGAGGCGGAGCTGCGCCGGGTGATCGCCCGCCGGTGCCAGGAGCGGGTGCCCGAGAGCCTCATGACGAAGGTGCGCGCCGCCTTGGCGGCCGAGGAGCGCGGCGCCGCCGGCCCCGCCTGAGCTCCGGGGACCGCTCGCCACCGAGCGCGCGCCCATCCGGCCCACCCCTCGCCGGTCGTGGCCGGCCCACCCCAGTTTCCACAACGCCGCCACAACGGCGCCGGGCAGCGCTCCGGCCGGGGCAGCTGCTGGTCGATAGGGCAATGACCGCACCCGGCGACCGGAGGGGGGTAGGGCGATGGAGGAGCGCACCGAACTGGTGGAGCGGTTCGAAGGATCCATCGGGGGCAGCGGCTTCACGGGCACCGGCAGGCCGTCGCGGACCTTCCCGCGGGGTCGGGTGTGCGCCGAGGAGGAGTGCGAAACGCGGCTGTCCATCTACAACGACGGCCGCTTCTGCTCGCGCCACGCCCCGCAAGCCGCTCCTCGCATGCGGGGGCGCAAGATCGCCTGAACGGCGCTTCCTAGACTGGCCCGATGGCCGGTCCTGTGTCGTGGGAGACAGCCGAACGGGTGGCGACGTGGTTCGCCTCCGGTCGCGCACCGCTGGGCCCGGCCCCGGTCCGCCTCGACGACGCCACCCTGGCGCAGCTGCGCCAGGACTTCGCCGAATCGACTCGACGCGCCGAGGGGCTCGTGGTGGCTTCCACCGGCTTGCGCGTCGCCTCAGGTCCTCCCGAGGGAGTGGTGGTGGACCGCGCCGAGTGGGCGCGGCGCAACATCGCCTCGTTCCGCCGGCTGCTCGAGCCCTTGCTCACGCGCATGGCGACCTCGTCGCTGCCCGGTCCGCTGGCAGGGGCGGGCCGCGCCACCGCCGGCGCCCAGCTCGGGCTCGTGCTCGGATGGATGTCCACCCGGGTGCTCGGCCAGTACGACCTGCTGCTCACCGAGACCGACGGCGAGGACTCCGGCGACGTGGTGGCCTACGTGGGCCCCAACATCGTCTCCCTGGAGCGCCAGCACCGTTTCCCGCCCCAGCAGTTCCGCCTGTGGATCGCCCTGCACGAGGTGACGCACCGGTGCCAGTTCGTGGGCGTCCCCTGGCTGCGCGGCTACTTCCTGTCCCTCGTCGACCAGGCCCTGTCGGCCTCGGTCCCCGACCCCAAGCGCCTGGGGGAGGCGCTGCGCCGCGCCGCCGAGGCCGTGCGCGAGCGCCACAACCCGCTCGAGGAGGCCGGTCTGCTCGGGCTCGTGGCCGGGCCCGAGCAGCTCGAGGTGATCTCGCGCATCCAGGCGCTCATGAGCCTGCTCGAGGGCCACGGGGACGTGACCATGGACAGGGCGGGCGCCGGCGAGGTGCCCGAGGCGCAGCGCTTCGCCGCCGTGCTGAACGAGCGCCGGGCGCGCGCCAGCTTCCCCGCCCGCGTCCTGCAGCAGCTGCTCGGCATCGAGGCCAAGCTCAAGCAGTACGCCATGGGTGAGCGCTTCATCGCCGCCGTCGAGGCGGCCGGCGGGCCGGCGCTGCTGGCCAGGGTGTGGGAAGGACCGGAGATGCTCCCCACCATGGAGGAGATCCGCCAGCCCGCCCGCTGGGTGGCCCGGGCCGGCCCGCCCCGGCTGGCCACCGGTTGATGGACGAGCTGCTCGGCGCCCTGGGCTCCCGCTGCACCTTCCCGCCGCCGGGCGC
>JBJKRZ010000088.1:0-24665 GCA_046704365.1 Acidimicrobiales bacterium
AGGCACCGGGCTCGGCTCCCAGCTCGGGCTCGGCCACCGGCTGACCCTAAGCTCGGGGCCCATGACGGAGCCGACGTCCCCGGCGCGCCGTCGCGGCGCCATGACCGCCAAGCTCGCCAGCCGGCTGGGACGGCCCTTCAGCGAGCAGCTCCGGCAGGTCGACGAGCACATCGGCACGCGGCTCGTGACCGTCGAACACGCCTTGGCCGAGCTCACCCAGCAGGTAGCCGAGCTCCGTCGCATCGTCGTGGACCACGGTGACGCGCTGAGCGACGTGATGGAGGTGGTGGGCCGCCTGCTCGACCGCCTCGGTGGCGAGCTGGACAGCTTGCGCTCGGTGGTCGGCGAGAGCGGCGAGTTGGCCGAGCCCGTCCCGTTCCAGCCGCCAGGTTGAGCGGCGTCGCCGCTGCGGACGGGCGGCCCCGCACCGACGTGGGTGGGGGCCGGGGTGGACCGGTGGTGGTCGATCTTCGCTCGACGCAGAGCCCCCACTTCCGCAACCGGGGCATCGCCCGTCACGCCCGGGGTCTGGCGCTGGCGCTGCACCGCCGCCACGGGGAGCTGGCGGGCAAGTTCCTGATCGATCCCGATCTTCCGCCGCCGGGCGGCCTCGCTCCGCTCGTGGGGGCCATGACGAGCGGCCTGCGGCGGGCTCCGGGGCCTTCCCTGCTGCATTTCGTCTCGCCCTACGAGCTCGACTACGTGGCCGACCGGATGTGGCCACGTGCCGCCCGTGGCGCCTCGGTCGTGGTCACCGTGCACGACGTCGTCCCCGAGGTCTTCCCCGAGGTGTACCTGCAGGACCCCGGCCTGCGCGTCCGATACCGGGCGCGTCACGCCTTGGTGCGGGCCGCCGACCACGTGCTCACCCCCTCGGCCTCGGCCGCCTCCGACGTGGTGGCCCGCCTGGGGATACCCGAAGACCGGGTGACCGTCGTCGGTGCGGGCTGCGAGGCGCATTTCCGTCCGCCCGTTGACGCCTCCGCCGCGCTGGCGGCGGTACGCGCCGCCGTGCCCGGCCTGGAGGAGCGCTACCTCGTCTACAACGGGGGAGTCGAGCCCCGCAAGAACATGGAACGCCTGGTGGAGGCGTTCGCCGCCTTGCCCCGGGCGGTGCGTGCCAGATGGCAGCTCGTGCTCGTCTGCCGCATGAAACCCCTCGAGTCCGGCCACTTCCGGTACATGGCACGCCAGGCGGGCATGGAGGACCGCCTGCTGCTCACCGGGTTCGTCCCCGACGAGGTCCTGGTCCTGCTCTACCAGGCTGCCGGGCTCGTGGTGTTCCCCTCGCTGTACGAAGGGTACGGACTGCCGGTCGCCGAGGCTTTGTCGTGCGGGGCGCCCGTGATCGCCTCCGAGAGCTCCTCGTTGGTGGAGCTGGTCCCCGCCCGTTTCCGGTTCGACCCCACCGACGTCGAGGCCATGGCGTCGGCCATGGGCCGGGCCCTGAGTGATCCCGCCCTGCGCACCAGCATGCGGAAGTGGGCGGCCACCTTCAGCGCCAGTTGGGACGACGTCGCCGACCGGGTGGCAACGGTGTACGAGCAGGTGCTCGGCCGTGAGCGACCCTTCGAATCCCGTCGGGGCCGGCACCGCAGCAGGATCGCCCTGGTGACTCCCTGGCCGCCGGCCGGCTCGGGAGTGGCGTCGTACAGCCGCGCTCTGGCCGGGGAGTTGAGCAGGCACGTCGACGTCGACGTGTTCTGCGACGGCGAGGCCGGCGGCGAGCACCCGGCGCAGGAGACGGCTGACCCGGCGGTGCCAGTGGCCGGCAAGGCCGCGGCGTTGGCCGACGTGGCGCGACTGGTCGACTACGACGCCGTCGTGCACTGCCTGGGCAACAGTGAGTTCCACTGCCACAGCCTCAGCCGGTTGCTCGAGGCCGGACGCGACGCCCCCTGCACAGCAGTGCTCGCCCACGACGTCCTGCTGACCGGCGTGTTCCAGCATGCTGCCGCTCGCGGCATGCTGGGTGCCACGTTCTCGGAGTTGCTCCTCCGTGCCTATCCGGGCATCGCGCCCGACTCCGTCCCGACGTGGATCGAGCAAGGCGAGGCCGCCCGGCTCGGCATCCTGCTGGCCCGGTCGATCGTGCCCTGCGTGGACCACTTCCTCACGACCTCGGAGTTCGGGGCTCGTTTGGCCCTCACCGACGCTTCGGCGCTGGCTGATGCCGGGGAGCGGGTGCGGTCGGTGGGTTTCGGCTACCCGGAGCCTCGGGAGCGACGCCCTGGGGCCGTCGAATCCGGTCTCGTGTGCAGCTTCGGACTCCTGCACGAGGTCAAGCAACCGTACCTTCTGCTCGAGGCCCTGGCGGCGCTCGTCACCCGGGGCAGCGATGCGCGCCTGGCCCTGGTGGGCCCCGTGTCCGACGACCTGGCGACGGCGCTGCAGGCGCGTGCTGCGGCCCTCGGTGTCGGCGAGCGGGTCGAGATCACCGGCAGGGTCGACGACGACAGCTACCGCCGGTTCCTCGAGACCGCTGCCGTGGCCGTGCAGTTACGCCAGTCCACCAACGGCGAGTGCTCGGCCGCCGTGGCCGACTGCCTGGCTCACGGCATAGCCACCGTGGTGAGCGACCTGGGCGCCTTCGCCGAGCTGCCGGCAGACGCCGTGGTCCACGTACCGCCGGAGATCGACGGCCAGAGCCTGGCCGACGAGCTCGCTGTCCTGTTGGCCGACCCTGTACGCCGTGACGGCCTCGGACGGCGCGCCCGGCAAGTGGCCAGCGCGTCGAGCTTCGCCGTCGCCGCCCGGTCGCTGCTCAGCGCCCTCTGAGTGCCGGGCGGGCCCTCGGCGGATCTCTGACGTGCGCAGCTCCGTCGTGGTGGTGTCCTACCGCCCGGGGCCCTGGCTCGAGCCCTGCCTGGCGTCGGTGCTCGACCAGGCAGACGAGGTGGTGCTGGTGGACAACGGCTCGCCTGAGGGCGACGCATCCGCCGTTGCCCGCCGCCTGGGCGCCCTGGTGGTGTCGAGCCCGCGCAACGTCGGCTTCGCCGGTGGGGCCAACCTCGGTCTGGCCGTCGCCAGCGGGGACGTCGTCGGCCTCCTCAACGACGACGCCGTGGCTGGCGGCAGCTGGATCGACTCGGCAGCACGCATCCTGGCCGACGCCGACGTGGGAGCGGTGGGCCCCAAGGTCCAGTTGCACGACGCCTTCGCCCAGCTCGACCTGGGCGACCGTTCCTGGTTCGCCCCCGGCGACGCCCGGCCGCTCGGGACGCGGCTCACGTCGGTGACGGTGGGCGACCGGGAGATGCTTGCTTCGCTCGTGGGCGCCATCCACGGCTTGGAGACCGCCGCCGCCGACCCCCCGGCCGCCTGGCGCTGGAGCACGGGAGGGGCGCCGGTGTACGTGCCGGTGGCCGACGAGGCGGCAGCGGGGGAGATCAGGGTCAACGGAGAGCCGCTGGCCGCCTCGCGCCTGTGCCAGCTGGTGAACAGCGCCGGGTGCTATCTGCGCCACGACGGGTACTCGGGCGACATCGGGGCCGACGCTCCCGACGACGGCCAGCTCGACGTACCGGCGGAGCGCTTCGCCTTGAGCGGGGTGGCGCTCGTGACCACTGCGGCAACCCTGGCCCGCATCGGGAGGCTCGCCGCCCCGTTCTTCGCCTACTACGAGGACGTCGACTGGTGCTGGCGGGCGAGGCGGGCCGGACTGGCCATGCGCTACGACCCGTCCACCGTGATCAGGCACCACCGGTCGGCGACCTCGGGCGGGACCGCCTCCCCGCTCACGCGCCTTCTGGCCGAGCGCAATCGCCTGTTGTGCCTGGCCCGCAACGCTCCGCTCCCCGTCGCCGGCCGCCAGTGGTACCGCCGCGTGGCCGAAGGACCGGGGGGCGGCATCCGTCGTGCCGCCTTCCTCCGGCTCCCGTGGGCCGCCACCACACGCTCCTCATTCACCTGGCGCAGCGCCTGTTCCCGGCGGCAGGTGTGGGAGCGATGGGCCGGGGTGGACGTCCCCGTCCGCTGGGACATCGGGGAGCGGGGCGCCACGAGCGAGGGGTGACGAGTGAGTTGCGGGCGAGATGCGAGCACGTGCCCGCCGACGGCGTAGCGAGCGGCCCCCTCGGCGCGCCAGCCTCAGCGCCCGGCGCGCCGGACGTCCGACCTTGGCGGCGTGGCGCCCCAAGAGGAGCCGGCCCACGTTGGCCAGTGATTCGGTGACACCCTCCAACGACGGTGCCATCTGCACGGGCACGCTCGGCAACTCCGGCCCGTCACCCGACCACTGGCCACATGCCCGCACCAGCGTCGTCGGTACGCCGAGGCGGCTCGCCAGGGCCGCTCCGCCGTCACCGGCCACGACCACCGACGAAGCAGCTTCGAGGAGCGGGGCCAGCAGCTGTGCATCGACACCGGGGTCCTCGACCATCACCAGTGTCGCCCGGCGGGCCCTGCGCAGCACCCGCCCGACACGGCGAGCGGTGAGCCTCTGCGACCACTGCGGGGAGCCCAGCGCGTAGGGCAGGCCGCGCGACACGCACAGCACGAGGTCCGAGGCTCCGGAGTGGCGCAGGGCGCTGCCCAGGGTGACGGCGGTGGGCAGGCCGACGAGGGGACCGGTGTTGTCGGCGGCTCCCAGGCGAGGTGACAGCACCGTGGTGGCATGCCCGGCGCCGAGCATCTGGTGTGCCGCCTCGAGGGTCGCCGAGGCCGCCATGCCGGGGGCGGGCGGATAGACACCTGCCACCACGGTGCCTCCAGGGCCGGGCGGCACCGCCTCCCAGCGAGGTGCGTCCGGCGGTCTCCCCTCGGCCACGGCGACGAGGTCGTGCTCCATGCGGTCGAGGACGGCGTCCCAGGTGTAGTTCTCGAGGACGTATCGCCGTCCCCGCTCGGCCATGGCGGCCGCTTGCTCGGGTCGGCTGCCCACGGTGCGCAACGCCTCGGCCAGACCGGCGGCGTCGGAGAAGACGAGGCCTCCGCCGGACTGCTCGCAGTGCCACTCGACCACCTCGCTCCCGGCGGCGGCCAGCACGGGAGTGCCGGCCAACCACGCCTCCATCACCGTGCGGGAGAAGCTCTCCATGCGGCTGGGCTGCACGTAGGCGGCGGCGGCGGCGAAGGCGTTGTCGCGCTCGGTGGCGCTCACGAAGCCGAGGTCGATGACCCGGCCCTCGAGCGCCGGTGGCACCGACACCTCGCCCACTCCCAGGGTCACCAGGTCGAGCCCGACGTCGCCTCGGCTGGCGGCGTCGCCGTAGGCGTCGAGGAGCCAAGGCCAGCCCTTGCCCACCTCGCGGCGCCCGGCGTAGAGCGCGAAGGGCCGCTCCAGGCCGTGCCGGCGCCGGAAACCCTCGGGGTCGTAGCCGGCCGGGACGCGGACACCGGCACCGGTGACGAGGTGGTTGGGGGTCACCGGCCCGAGACGGTGGGCAAGGCGGTGCTCAGGCTCGGAGAGGAACCACACCGACGAGGGGCGTGAGAGGACCGGACGGAACAGATCGAGGCGGGCGTACTGCTCGTCGTGCAGGCACGGCATGACGACGGCCCGGTCGGCCACCGCCTGCATGCCCACCACGGTGCTCCAGAAGAGGTAGGGGGCGAACACGACGGCGTCGAAGCGTGAACCGTGCTCGAGCAGGTAGCGGAAGAGCTCGGGCATGTAGAAGTGGAAATTGATCCACGCCACCTGGTCGCTCATGGGTGGGATGCGCCCCTCCTCGATGGCGTCCTGGGCGCGGCGGCCCACCGGGCCGCGGTCGTGGCGCATGGCGAAGCGCCGGACGGTGACGGCGCCGTCCTGGGAGGTGCCCGGTGGGAGGGCGTTGGCCCAGGTGATGTGGTCGACGGCGCACGAGGTGAGGACCTCGACCTGCCATCCCCGCTCCGCCAAGCCGGCCGCCGCCTCGGCCACGACCGCCTCGGCACCGCCCACGACCTCAGGGCCGTAGCGGGGCGGGACCAGCGCTACGCGTCCGGGGCGCGGCGCCACAGCGGGCCTCTCGGGCGCGCCGAGGCGCGCAGCGACTTCGGCACGGCGGCCTGGCTCGACACTGTCGGGCAAGCCTAGAGGCGAACGTGGCGGTCCTTGGCTGCCCGACGATCACCGTGGGACGATGCCCTGCGTGGATGTGCTGGGTGAGCCATCGCGGCGCCATGAGGCGCGCCTGGCGACGGCGCTACGGCCTTCGCCGCTCGACGAGGGGCGACAGGCGGTGGCGGAGCGGCCGCTGGCGACGGGAACACCGGGGACCCTCGTCCCGGCCACACCCCGCTCTGTCCTCGGTAGGGCGTGGTGGGTGGCGACGACGAGCTGCGTGGCCGTCGGTTCCTTCGTCGCCGGCCTCGTGGCCCTGTGGGCGGCGTCGGCGATCGCCCACGCGCCCTTGGCGGCGACAGCACTGCGATGGGACGCCAGCTGGTACTACCGCATCTCGCGCCTGGGCTACTCGTCGGCGCTCCCCACCAGCCCCACGCAGTACGCGGCCATCCGCCCGGCCTTCTTCCCCGGGCTACCCCTCGTCGAGCGGGCCGTGCATTGGCTCGTGGGCGGCCCCCCGGCCGCCACCACCCTTCTGGTGGGCGCCCTCGGGCTCCTGGCCTCGTGCCTGGCGCTGCGCGCCCTGGTGGAGCGCTTCTTCGATGCCGACGCGGCGTGGCGGGCCACCGTGCTCTTCGCCTTCTTCCCCGGCGCCTACGTCTTCGTCATGGGCTACAGCGAGGCATTGGCAATCCCGCTCGCCATCTTCACCCTCTATGCCGTGCGCCGACGGTGGTATCTCGTCGCCGGAGCGACCACGGCTCTGGCCACCGGCACGCGCCTCCTCGGCGTCGCCCTGGTGGCGGCCCTCGCTGTCGCCGCTGCCCGGGAGCTGCTCGTGGCGCTGCACGCCGGGCGGGCTCGGTGGCCGAGGCTCGTCTCGGCCGTGGCCAGCCCGGTGCTCGGGCTCGGGGGGCTGGCCGGGTTCATGGTCTACCTGCACCAACGTACGGGGAGCTTCCTGGCCTTCGAGAAGGCCGAGCGCATCGGCTGGCACAACACGGTCTCGTTCGCCCAGCCATACGACTGGTTCCGGGCATTCGCCGCCCACCCGCTCGTGGTCCCCTGGGTGACGGTGAACGCTGCCGGTGTGGTGGTGATCGTCAGCTGCCTGGTGCTCCTCGCCCTCGTCGGCTGGCGACACCTGTCTGGCGAGGAGATGGCCTATTCGGTCGTCGTGCTCCTCGCCTGGCTCTTCACCTCGAACACCGGCGCCTGGTTCCGTTTCGTGCTCTCGGCGTTCCCCGTCGTCGTCCTGCTCGCCCTTCGCCTGCCGCGACGTGCCTACCCCGTGGTGGCCTGCGCCGGCGCCATGCTGCTCGCCATTCTGGTGGTGTTGTTCGGCTCCGCCTCCACGTTCTCGCCGTGACCGCCGCCGGGAGCAAGCGACGCTCTGTGTAGTTTCGCTGGCGGAACGAGCTAGCGCGCCAGTGACCGACGGAGCCGGACGAGAGTGTCGAAGCCTGCCACCAGTCGCGGGTGCTCGAGTGCCAGGGAGCGCCGAACCGTCCTGTGCCATGCCTGCCTCGCCGAGCGTGTCGAGGCCGGGCCTGCCCGGACCACGAGGGCGAGCGACGTGCTCACGAAGTCACCGATCTGCAGCTTCAGGTGGGGGCCCTGCCAAGGCGGCACGTCCACGTAGCGGTCAGCCGGCCCCGACCCGGCGTTGAAATCCACCTCTATGGCGTGACCTTGGGCGCGTAGTTCGTCGACGAGCCACTCGATGTCGCGCCGTCGGAAGAGCACGGTGTCACCGGAGTCGATCGTCGGGCCGTTGGAGAAGACGTTGAACTCGGTGGTGTGGACGGCGAGACCACCCGGTCGTAAACAGCGCATCTGCTCCAAGAGGAACTCTTGGCCCCTGGCGATCGATCCGAGATGCTCGAAAGCGCACGCCGACCACGTGAAATCGAAGCCTCGTAGGTGGTCGGGGATCCGGTTCATGTCCACCACTTCGAATGCCACCCGCTCGGCGAATTCCTCGGGCTCGCACAGCCCGGAGTGGTTGAGCCCTTCGAGCCCGCCGCCGTGCTGACCCGTCTGGACCCAGCCCTTTGCCATGGCCCGGGCGGTGTCGAGGTCGGTGGCCACCACGTCGACACCCAGGCTGGCCATGACGGCAGCCAGCGGGTCCCGGCCCACGCCGAAACCGAGACCGCGGACACCGGGGCGAAGCAGCTCCTGCTGCCCCAGAGCGGCGAGGATGAAGGACCACTCCCAGATCTTGCGGTTGAGGGGGGCAGCCGTGGCCCTGTTGGCGCCGTCCCAGGCGGGTCGCAACCTGTCTGCCCAGGACACGATGGGCTCCGCGCTCACGCTGGCTTCAGTGCACAGCGCCGAGCTCCACGGCTTGCGGTCGGCGGCAGGCGGCGGCCCGCCCTCTCCGGGGACCATCGCCGACACCCTAATGAGGTAACGAGCTTCGAGAGCTCAGGCGGTGGCGGCCATCCCCACCACGGGGGCCACGAGCTGGTTGCCGTCCATGGACCCGAGGAAGGGGGCGTCGAAGGCGAAGACGCCTCCGTCGGAGGCCACCAGCCAGTAGCCGCCGGTGGGGGCGGCTGCCATCCCCACGATGGGGGCGGCCAGGGACCGGCCGCTCATGGAGCCGTGGAAACCGGCGTCGCCGAAGGCGAAGACGCCTCCGTCGGAGGCCACCAGCCAGTAGCCGCCGGTGGGGGCGCCGGCAATCCCCACGACGTTGGCTGCCAGGGGCCCGCCGGCCATCGACCCGTCAAAGCCGGCGTCGCCGAAGGCGAACACGCCGCCGTCCCGTGCCACCTCCCAGTAGCCCTTGCCGTCCCCGGTCGATGCCATGCCCACGATGGGCTGGCTGAAGAGATGCCCGGCCATCGACCCGTGAAAGCCGGCATCGCCGAAGGCGAACACGCCACCGTCGGAGGCCACCAACCAGTAACCCTTGCCATCAGGGGCGGCGGCCATCCCCACGATGGGGGCGGCCAGGGGTCTGCCACTCAGCGAGCCGTAGAAACCGGCATCACCGAAGGCGAACACGCCACCGTCGGAGTCCACCAGCCAGTAGCCGCCACCGTCGGGGGTGGCGGTCAGCGCCACCACCGGCGCCGCCTGCCGCATGCCGCTCACCGACCCGCAGAAGGGCAGGGTCCCGAAGCTGAACGTCCCGCCGTCTGCACCCGTCTCCCGGTATCCCGACAGGTGGGCAGGAGCGCGGCAGGGAACTTCCGGATCGAAAGCGGTTCCGGCGTCGCCCGTCAGCTGAGGATCGTGGTGGAACATGGGCCAGCTCCCCTTTTGGTCCACGGTCGAGCCATTGGAGCCGGCGATCTCGTAGTGGAAGATGACACCCTGGTTGTAGCCGTTGTACCCCGCCAGTGTGATGCCGATCGTCCCGTTGGGATCAGGGGTGACCAGCGGCGAGTTCTGGAAGCCGTTGCCAGGGGCCAGCGTGGTGATCAACTGGCCGGTGCCGTCGAAGACGTCGACGCCGCTGGTGGTGGGGACCAACACGTCCTGGCCTTTGCCGAAGAGGTTGGCGGTCACCACCGAGCCGAAAACCGGAGCGGGGACCTCGGCCTGCCAGTCGACGTGGCCCGTGGACCCGTCGAGGACGTACACGGTGCCGCTCGATCCGTTGTTGGTGCCTTCGACCACTTGCAGCTGGCCGTTGCCGAGGACGTCGGCCAGCGCCGGGCTCGAGGCCGTGAGACCTGCCAGTGTGTCGGACCAGACCAACTGGCAGCTGGCGTTGAAAGCGAGGAGCTGGTTGGTCTGCGAGGCGCCGGCGTAGTACTGCCCCGTCCCGACGACGATGCCCACCGCCTGGCTCGAGCCGAAGAACTCTCCCACGGCCGGCGAGGAGTCCACCTCCTGGTTGGCGTTGTACTCGCAATTGAGGCCCTGGTTGGGCTGCGGCTGGCCGGCGGCACCGGTCGGTGCCAGCACGCGCAGGTGACCCCCGTCGGCGTATCGCCGGTCGTAGGCGATGCCGTGGTGAGAGGCGCCGCCTTCGACGATCTCGGTGGTGCCGTTGTGGTACAGATCGGCGAGGGCCGGAGTGCTGAAGCTGGTGTCGGCCTGGAACCAGGGGAACCCCGGCAGCACGGCGCCATTGGCGGCGTTGAGGGCGTCCTCCTCCTGCCCCAGCGAGCCGGCCACCACGTTGACGCCTCCTTGCAGGTCGCCAACGGCCAGCGAGGCCAGCACGCCGTTGCGCTGGTAGGGGTCGGTCGAAGGGTTGTTCTCGGGGGTGAACCAGAGCGTCTTGCCGTCAGGGGAGATGGCGGCGTATCCGCCGTTGGTGGCGTCGGCAGCATCTCCTTCGCCGACGAACACCGTGTCGGTCGATCCTGACATTGGGTCGACCGAAGGGGTGGAGTCGATGGGAACGCCCCCGTCGTAGTACGGCCAGCCCGGCACCGGGCTCGGCATCGCCCCGGCCAGGTAGTAGGCATATACATAGCCCTTGCGGTCGCCCACCACGACCGCCGGCCCGCCGGGCAATTGGGCCACGTTGGGCGACGACAGGGCGATGGGCCCGCCGACGTCGTCGAGCGTCACCGACCACTCCTGGGAGATGACCGGCACGGGGCTGGCGGGGGGCCCCGATGCAGCCGCCGGCGGTACGGAGGGCTCGGGCAGGCTCGTCGACAGAGACAGGGCCGCCAGGGAGCCGGCGGCGCCGGCGAGACCGAGAAGGCGCCTGTGGCGCGGGGTCAGCCTGGCTGTGACCCGGCCCGCCCGCCGGACAGTCGTTCGCCACCGCCTGCTCGAACCGGAATCTGGACAAAAGGCTGGTAGCCGCGCAGGCCGGTGCATCGACGATCCTTCACTTGGCCACCCCTTACGGTGATCGGCCCCCTTGGCGTGCGAAACGATCCGCACCCTAAGGAGCTGTCCCGAAGCGGGGAATAGGGATTCTGACCCATTTCGAGGCAGGTCCGGCTCATGTCGCAACGACCACTGCGGTCAGCGGACCCTCCGGTCGCTCAACGGTTTCCCTGACGGCCACCGATCGGTGAACGCGGGCAGTTCGACCACGAACGCCGCAAGGTATACCAGGACGCCCATACCCTGCAGGAGTTGGTCCCGGATGATCTCGTTGGGGTCCATCAGTTGCATCGCCAGTACGAAGGTGACAATGGCGGCCAGGAGCAAGGCGCCGACGGCGGTCCTCCGAGCGACCTGTCGTTGCCTCGAGCGAAGCCCGAGGGCAACGGCCATGAGGGGCCCTCCGGCAAGGAGCACTTCAATGGGTACTCCGACCCAGCCCTCTCCTTCCTGAGCACTGGTGGTGAGTGCCTCGACGACAGCGCCAACCACCACCACCGCTGCCGCTGCCACCAGCAGCCAGAACACCGCGAGGCGCTCCAACCTCCAAGGCATCACGAAGCCAGTGTGTCGCCCGCTCTGGAGCTCTGACAGGGTCGAGAGACCCATCGGGGACGGGCCATAAGCGCGCCGGGCCCGCCACGCCGGGAGCAGGTCGGCCTGGGCCAGGGCCTCCTGCCAAGTCAGGCAGGCCCCCAGGGTCGAGATCGCCCGGGTCGCCGTCGATGCGCCCAGCAAGAGAGGCTGGTGACGCGACCCTTCTGACGACGGCCAGCCGCGAACTCCCAGCGTGCGGGCGGGGAGACTCGAACTCCCACCCCCGAAGGGACCGGGACCTAAACCCGGCGCGTCTACCGCTTCCGCCACGCCCGCGTGCCCGTTACGCCCAGGCCGGCCTGGCCCTGCGAGCCTATCGGTATGTGCCGGGTGCCGGCTGGAGCCGGGTAGCCTTCGAGCCATGGAGCTGAGCCCCGCCCTTTCGTCCATGCGCACCGGGACGATCCCCGACGCCGCTTCTGCCGACGTCTTCCAGCGCCTGCTCAAGGAACGCATCATCTTCCTCGGCACCGCTATCGACGAGACCGTCGCCAACATGGTGTGCGCCCAGCTCCTGCTCCTGGCCGCCGAGGACTCCGACCGCGACATCGCTCTGTACGTCAACTCGCCGGGAGGCTCGGTAACCGACGGGCTGGCCATCTACGACACCATGCAGTACGTGACCTGCGACGTGAGCACGATCTGCGTCGGACTGGCCGCGTCCATGGGCCAGTTCCTGCTGTGCGCCGGCGCGGCGGGCAAGCGCTTTGCCTTGCCCCACAGCCGGATCCTCATGCACCAGCCCTCTGGACAGATGCAGGGGCAGGCAGCCGACATCGCCATCCAGGCGGAGCAGATCGTCTATTTGAAGCGCATGATGGCCGAGCGCATCGCCTACCACACAGGGCAGCCGGTGGAGCGCATCGAGACCGATTCGGACCGGGACCGCTGGTTCACCGCCGAAGAGGCTCGGGACTATGGTTTCATCGATCGGGTCATCGAGCATTCGACTGCTCGAGCCTCTCGCTGAGGCTGCAACAAGGAGTACACCACTTCGAGCCGGCGGCGCCTCGGCTGGCGGCACAACGAGGAGGCTGGTCAATGTTCGCACGCGCCGCCCGTCTACTTCCCCTGCCTGTGCTCGTCTCGTTGTCCTTGGCGATCCCCATTGGCGCTGTCGTGGGCGATCCCGTGGCAGGCGCCGCCACCCCGGCCATCAACCAGATGTGGGCGGTGTCGCTCAACGACGCCGGCGGTCCCGTCGCATTGTCGTCTCCCAACGTGGCCCAGCTGCCGGGCGGGCCCGCTGTGGTGGTGGGCGACCGCACCGGATACGTCTACGCCTACTACCTGTCGGGGACCACGCCCACACCGGTGACGGGCTGGCCTTACTACGACGGGGGTGTCCCCATCGACTCCACCCCCTCGGTGGCGGCGTTGTCGGGCTCCGAGGACACCGTGTTCGTGGGCGAGGGCAACGCCTCTGACGGCACCCAGGGTGGCTATGCCGCCATCTCCCCCAACGGCCAGACCCTGTGGTTCACGAACGAGAACAACCCTTCCACCGACCCCTATCAGCACAACGGTGTGCAGGCGTCGATGGCGGTGGGCGACCTGCAGGGGGGCACCGATGTCGTAGCCGGCTCGCTCGGCCAGGAGGAGGACGCCCTCAACGCCGGGAACGGCAGCGTGCTCACGGGCTTTCCCTGGTACCAGGGCGACAGCGACTTCTCGACTCCGGCTCTGGCTGACCTCTACCACAACGGCTCCACCGAGATCGTCGAGGGCGGTGCCTCCACCGCCGGCATCTCCTACAACCGCCAGTACACCAACGGTGGCCATGTCCTGGTGCTGGCACCCACCGGCAACGCCGGGCAGGCGCAGCCCAACCAGGGCCTCGACTGCAACTACGACACCAACCAGGAGGTGGACTCCTCACCGGCCGTGGGGGAGTTCTTCGGCTTGAGCCAGAATGTCGGCATCGTGACCGGTACCGGGACCAACTACTCCGGCGCTTCCAACACCGACCAGGTGCTGGCCTTCGACAGCTCCTGCAGCCTGGTGTGGGCCGCCACCCTCGACGGAGGCACCGCCTCCAGCCCGGCGCTGGCCGACGTCCTCGGCAACGGCCAGCTCCAGGTGGTCGAGGGCACCAACATCGGCAACTCCACCGGGTCGGTGTACGTCCTGGACGGGTCCAGCGGTCATGTCGACTGGCAGCAGAACCTTTCGGCGCCGGTCATCGGCTCGGTGGTCACCGCCGATCTGTTCGGCACCGGCCAGGACGTGCTGGTGCCTACCGCCAGCGGCGTGGACGTCTTCAGCGGCACCGGCCAGCTCCTCACGACGCTGGGCAGCGGCTTCGGCTTCCAGAACTCGCCGCTGGTCGCCCCGGACCCCAACGGCACCATCGGCATCACCCTGGCGGGCTACAACGGCAACAACCAGGGCGTGATCCTCCACTACGAGGTGGCGGGGTCCAGCGGCTCGAGGGTGGCGGAGCCCGGCAGCTGGCCCATGTTCCACCACGATCCTCAGCTCACCGGCGACGCCGGCACACCCTTTAACCCCGAGGTGCCCTGCAGCGCACCGAGCGGCGGCCCGGCGGGCTACTGGGAGGCGGGCACCGACGGCGGCATCTTCGCCTTCGGAAACCTGCCGTTCTGCGGTTCGACGGGTGGCATCCGCCTGGCCGAGCCGGTGGTGGACATGGCGGCCACTCCCGACAGCGGCGGCTACTGGGAGGTCGCCTCCGACGGCGGCATCTTCGCCTTCGGCGACGCCGCCTTCCACGGCTCCATGGGCGGCCATCCCCTCAACCAGCCGATCGTGGCCATGGCAACCACCCCCGACGGCAAGGGCTACTGGGAGGTGGCGCGCGACGGCGGCATCTTCGCCTTCGGCGACGCCGGGTTCTACGGCTCGATGGGCGGCAAGGCCTTGAACGCCCCCATCGTGGCCATGGCAGCCACCCCCGACGGAAAGGGCTACTGGGAGGTCGCCTCCGACGGCGGCATCTTCGCCTTCGGCGACGCCGGCTTCCACGGCTCCATGGGTGGCAAGGCCTTGAACGCCCCCATCGTGGCCACGGCAGCCACCCCCGACGGGGGGGGTTACTGGGAGGTGGCCTCCGACGGCGGCATCTTCGCCTTCGGCGACGCCGGCTTCTACGGCTCCATGGGCGGCCATCCCCTCAACCAACCCATCGTGGCCATGACGGCCACTCCCGACGGCAAGGGCTACTGGGAGCTGGCGCGTGACGGCGGCATCTTCGCCTTCGGCGACGCCGGCTTCTACGGCTCGATGGGCGGCAAGGCCTTGAACGCCCCCATCGTGGCCATGGCGTCCTGATCGGGCCGGGCGGCTCTTCGCTCAGGACGCGCCCTGCTCAGGACGCGCACTCCACGACATCACTCAGGACGGCGGCCAGGCGCGCCCTGGTGTGCTCGAGGGAGAGGGAGGCCACACGCTCGGCAGCCGCTGCTCGCAGCGCGGCGTTGTGCGAGCGGTCCTTGATCACCCGTTGAACGGCCGCCGCCATCCACAGCGGGTCGGGCCGCGGCGACACGAGCCCGGCCCCGCCCAAGGTCTCGGACACGGCGCCGGCCTCGAAGGCCACCACGGGCAGCCCGTGGTGCATGGCCTCGACGAGGGGGACGCAGAAGCCCTCGTGCTTCGACGCGCAGACGAACACGTCGGCCGCCTGGTAGTGGGCGATGATCTGCTCGTGGGACACCGAGCCGGTGATGTCCACCGCCTCAGCCAGCCCGAGCTCACCGGCGAAGGAGGAAAGCGCCCGGTGGTACGCCTCGGATAGGGCGCCTCCCACCAGGTGCAGGCGGGCGTCGGGATCGTAGAGCTCCCGGTACAGCGCCAGTGCCTCCACGAGCTCGTGCTGGGCCTTGTGGGGCGAGAGCTTCCCCACGAAGAGCAGGTCGTGGCCGCCCTGGCGCCGTCGAGCCGCCAGCCGGGCCGACAGCTGTGGATCGGCCCGGCCCCCGAAGCTGTCCAGGTCCACGAGGGGGGGTGCCACCGACGTGTGCCGGTAGCCACTGGCGACGAGCTCGGCCTCGTTGAAGCGCGACACGGCGATGGCAGCGCGCGTCCGCGTGGCCAGCTCCCGGAGCTGGCGACGGCCCCAGCTGACCTCCTCCGCCACCACCGGCTCCCAAGCCCGCAGGAGGTCGGCCGGCGTGATGTTGTGGTAGTTGACCAGCAGGGTCTCGGGGCGGCTCATCACCAGGTCCCCGGCGGCGCTGCCGATCGAGAGCTGGTACAGGAGCCACCGACCGGGGTGGCCAGGCCCGAGTCGGCCGAGCGGCTGCCCTTCGGTCTCAGCATCGGGCGCGGCGCGAGCGTAGAAGATCTCCGACTGGAATCCCAGATGGCGCAACAGCTCACGCACCTGCAGGCTGTGGTAGCCGATGGCGTCGCGCCGGGCGAAGGAAGGGATGACCTGGTCGATGCGCTCGGGTTTCATCTCGCAGTGCCGGTCAGGGTCGCCGGCCCACGACCAGGTACTCGTCGGGTCCTCCCACCAGCGTGTTGACCGTGGACAGCAGCGACGCCAGGGCGGGACCTGCGTCGGACACGGCGCCGGGCTGCGCCACGCTCAAGTCCTGGCCACCTCTGTGCACGGTGATCTCCACGAAGCCCGACCGCTCGAGGAGTCGGACCCATGTGGCGGCGTGCAGGGGCCGCCTGTCGCCCAGGTCGTCGGCCACCGGTGAGGCCGAGCGCGCCCAGGCCTGAGGGGTGAGGGAGACCACGGCCAGCACGCCGTGCTTTCCCAGCTGCGAGCCGACGGCCTCCACCAAGCGGGCCCGCCCCTTGGCCGAGCCGGCCTGGCTCGAGCCCTGCAGCAGGACGCCGCGCAGCGCCCCTGGGGGGTAGCGCCGGATCTCGTCGGCGGCGCTTGACCGGCCGGCGCTCTCGCGCACCACACCGTCGGTGCCGGCCGGCATGACGGCATCGAGCAGTGGGGCCCACCACCGTGCGTCCTCGTCGTCGGCCTGCGGGGAGTCGGAGCCGGCGTCCTCGTCGCCCAGCGAGCCGGATAGGTCCTGTTGCATCTGCTCCACGGCGTCGACCAGTACGTGCAGGGACCGGACCACGCCCCACAAGCCCCGATGGAGCTGGGTCACGAAGAACCGCACGTACCACCCGACCAGACGGTGCACGGCCCGCTTGACGAGACCGCCGCCGGCGATGCGGGAACCGACCGGGACGGCTTCGTCCAGGGTCGAGGCGGCGTCTGCCATGGCAAGGGCCTGGCGCAAGGGGGACCCGCCGGTGCCGGCGGGGGGGATATGGGTGGCGAAGCGCAGCTCGAGCTCCTGCACGCGCTGTGCCGGTACCCTCCCCGACTGGCGCAACCGTTCCAGCTCGTCGTCGAGCTCCACTCGCACGCGGCGGAGGGAGGCGGCCTCGCTCATGCCGGGCGGCGACAGAGGACGCAGAGGATGTAGCAGTCGGGGGCCTCGGCGAACAGACCGGGGTAGGCGGCCACCTCGTCGATGTCGAACCGTCCCGCCTCCAGCGACCGGGTGGCCAGGTTGAGGCCCTTGGTCTCGACGACTTGAAGGCCACCCGACTCGAGCAGGTCGGTCAGCTCCTCGAGCCGGTATTCCACTTTGTGGTCGGGATCGATGAATTCCGCCTGCTGCAGGCGTGTCACGCGGCCGTTCGGGGTGTCGAGAGCGAAGGTGCCACCCGGACGCAGGATTCGGCACACGTCTTTCACCATGAGCCGAGCCTCGTCGGCAGTGATGTGTTCGATCGACTGACCCGAGTAGACCAGGTCGACGCTGGCATCCTCAAAGGCGGACAGGTCGGTCATCGAGTGGTATCGGTAGCGGACGGGCCCGAGCTCGGTGCGCACCTCGCGGGTCACCTCGCCGCCCCGGTAGATGGGATGGCGGTCGTCGGAGGGAAGGTCGACGATGACCAGCTCCTCGAAGGGGTAGGGATAGCCGAGGCCCACCATGGCGCCCTTCTCGTCGTGGAGGTGCGTGCCACCCAAATCGACTATGCGGGCCGCCCGGGGCAGGCTACGGATGAATTCGCATCTCCCCATGTGGATGGAAGGACCGAGTGTGTGGCCACAGAACCGGGCCGAATTGACGAATTCCTCCGATCCCCACATCCACTGCACCATCTGCCGGTTGGTGAGCGCGCCGGTCTCCAACCGGCGGGTGTAGTCGGATTCACCCATGGGGTCGGGCCTCCGGCCGAGGACGACCTGATAAGCCAGCGACACTGCTTGGCGGGGCGGCATGGAGTCGAAGACGGGGTCGCCGATCAGTCTGGCGCGGGCCTGTTCGCGCCACCCTTTCGCCTCGCGGTACGCCCGCACGGCGACGGGCGAACGCTTCAACAGGGAGCGCAGCGACACAGGCGCGTAGTATACGGTGCCACCTCGTCCCTCTTGGGTCCCCTGGGGGACCCTCGTCCCGCCGGAGCAGCCCAGGCTGGCTCAGGCGTTCTCCGGATCCCGCAGGACGGCGTCCACGTGCAGCGCCACTGTGCCGATGGTCTGGCCCGGGTTGACCACCTCGAAGCGAGTCTCCTGCTCGTCGTACGTCGACACACCGTCGGCGCTGTGGGCACCGAAGTGGACGACGTAGGCACCGTCCAGCAGAGGCAGGGAGTCGAAGCGGAACTCGATCTCACCGGGGCCCGGCAACAAGTCGAAGGAGTGTCCCATGATGTGAGTATTGGTCCCGAAGACCACCTGTCCCTGCAGGTTGAGGATGGCGACCCAGAAGATGGGATTGGTCAGCGCCTCGGCAGCCTCGAACGTGGCTCTCAGGCACATGGGCTCGCCGGGGAGCAGATGGGGCCGATCGGGCGTATCACGGTGAACGAGGGCGCAGCCGGTGAAACGCAGATGATGACGCGCCGGCTGCACCGCCGTCGACCCGTCGGCTCCGCCACCGGCAGCCGAGCCCGCTTCGCCCTCGGCTTCGAGGTCGTCGCGGAACATGCGGATCATCTCCCCCGGGGGGCCGCTGGCCAGCATCTTGCCGTGGCTCAGCACGACGGCGCGGTCGCAGATCTGTCGAACCAGATCAGAGGTGTGGGTGACGAAGAGGATGGTCCGGCCCTCTCGCTGGAACTGCTTGATCTTGTTGAGGCACTTGCGCTGGAAACGCTCGTCACCCACGGCAAGTACCTCGTCGATGAGAAGAACGTCGGGCTCGAGGTTCACAGCCACGGCGAAGCCGAGTCGGACGTACATGCCCGAGGAGTAGAACTTGACCTGCGTGTCGATGAACTGGTCGATCTCGGCGAATGCCACGATCTCGTCGAACCGCCGCTCCACCTCGCGAGTGGAAAGCCCGAGCAGCGACGCGTTCATGTAGATGTTCTCCCGCCCGGAGAGGTCCGGTTGGAAGCCGGCGCCCAGCTCCAGCAGGGCACCGACCTGGCCTCGTACCAGCACCTCGCCCGTCGTGGGAGTGATGATCCCGGCGATGCACTTGAGCAACGTCGACTTGCCAGAGCCGTTGCGTCCCAGGATCCCGATGGTCTCGCCCTCGGCAACGTCGAAGTTGATGTCGCGAAGGGCCCAGAACACCTCGTAGGGGTTGCGGCCCAGGCGCAGCAGGCGATCTTTCAAGAAGAGGTGTTTCTCGTGGTACAGCCGGAAGCGCTTGGAGAGGCCCGAGACCTCGATGGAAACGCTCGACATGTTGCCTCAGAGTTCCTCGGCGAAGTTCCCGGCCAGGCGGCCGAACAACACCATGGCGCCGAAGAACAGCAGCACGGACACGGCGAAGACGACGACATCGGACCAGGCGTACCAGGCGGTGGGGTAGGTGGCGAGTACCCCGTGGGGGATCGGTTGGTGGGTAACGGTGCTGACAGGATGGTTCATGTTGTAGAGGACGCGCTGGAACGTCATGGCCGGTGGTGTGACCGGGTTCAGGAAGAACAGCCACAGCACGTGGTGGCGGGCCAGCTTGTCGTGCACCGTGCCCGAAAAGGCGTACACGCCGGGTATCGCCCAGAACCAGGCCAGCAGCAGTACTTCGACGAGGTGCTGGGTGTCGCGGTAGTAGACGTTCACCGCCGCCACGAACGTGGAGACGGCCGCCGAAAAGGCGACGATGGCCAACAAGGCGGGGACCAGCAACCACATCGCCGACCAATCGGGCCGGTGCCAGAAGCCGAGCAGGAAGGCCATCATGACGATGGACTGGAAGAGAAAGAACACGAACGAGGTGCCCACGGAAGCCAGCGGAAGAATCTCGCGGGGGAAGGAGACCTTCTTGACGATTCCGGCGTTGGCCACTACCGAGCTCGTTCCGGAGATGGCCGAGTTCTGGTAGAAGTTCCAAACCAACAGGGCGGCGAACATGTAGATGACGAAGTTGGGCACGCCGCTGGGGATGAAGAAGGTGAAGAGGACCCAGAACACCGACAGGGTGAGGGCCGGGTTGAGCATGGACCACATGAAGCCCAACACCGAGTTCTTGTACTTGACCTTGATCTCCTTGCGCACCAAGAAGACGAACAGCTCCTTGGACCGCCACAGCTCGGCAAGGCGGGCACCCACGTTGATGCGGGCCGAGACCGTGCGCACGGGCTTGGGGCCGCGCCGGCTGGCTATCTCAGCTCGCTCCTCCAGGCTGAGTGGACGTTCGTCTTCGAGTGTCTGACGGGCGTCGTGCCCGGGCCCGACGCTGGTGCCGAGGGGAGGATCGGTCTCGGTCAGCAGCTCGGTGTCGGCACCGTCAGCAGCCGTCATCTCGCTGCGCGCAGGTCCGGGAGGCAGCCGATGGGCAGGTGGAGAGGGGGTCCACGCAGGAAGGTTACAGTATGCTCACGCCATGTCAGGGCAGCATCCTGATCGGCGTGCTTCTCGTTCGCGTGCCCCGCTCTTGCCAATCGGCACCGGCCTGGAACCTGCACCCAGATCGCTGAGACATTGGCCCGCCCTGCTCGTTCGCTCTGTGGGAACGATGTCGGTCGCGCAGCACGTGACGGACCTGTGGGCGACCGCCCAGCGGGCCCTGGCTCGCTGAGCATCGTGCCCACGGCTGCGGGGTCGTTGCGAGCGAGCCTGGCCGGGGCGACCGGTCGTCTGGCTGCTCGCTCATTGGCCCGGCTGGCCGGTTCCTCGGCGACCCAAGCCGACCTCTTCGCCTGCTACCGGTTGCTGCTGGGCAGGAGCCCCGAAACCGGTGCTCTCGAGCACTACGGCCCGCGCCTGGCACGTGGCGAGTTGTCGGCCGAGGCGCTGGCAGGAGAGGTGATGGCCTCCGACGAGTTCCGCAGCCGGCACCGCCACCTGCTCGAGGCCGAGTCGTCGGTCGTGCAGAAGGTGGAGACGCCGGATTTCGTCCTCTACGTGGACCTGGCCGACTGGGCCGTGGGGCGGCCCATCGCCCGTAGCGGGAGCTACGAGCCGAGCACCGACGAGCTCCTGCGGTCACTCGTCTCCAGCGGCGACACCGTGGTGGACGTAGGGGCCAACGTGGGTTGGTTCTCCATGCTCGCTGCTCGGCTCGTGGGGCCGGCTGGACGCGTGCTCGCCGTCGAGCCCAACCCCGCCAATTGCCGCCTCATCGAGCGAAGCGCCGCCGAGAACGGCTTCACCGGGGTCACGGTGCTGCCGGTAGCCGCCTCGGACCGCAGCGGCATGGCCGCCCTCGAGACCGACGGCAGCAACGGTCGCATGGTGCTGCTGGACCGGGCACCGCCGACAGCGTTGTCCTGCTCGTTCGTGGTGCCGCTGGAGCGGCTCGACGAGCTGGTGGGGCGGGCCGGGCTGGAGCGGGTGGACGTGCTCAAGATCGACGTGGAGGGCGCCGAGGCTCTCGTGCTGCGAGGTGCCTCGGGCACCATCGCCCGCCACCGCCCTGCCATCGTGTGCGAGGTCTTCCCTGCCCTCATGCGAGCCACGGCGGGCATCGAGCCCCGCAGCTTCCTCGCCGAGCTGCGCCAGCTGGGCTACCGGCTGTCGGTGGTGGGAGGTGGGCAGGACCTGAGCGACGATGCCATCGTCTCAATGTTCGGAGACGATGCCGGTCTCGAGCACATCGACGTGCTGGCGACCCCGGCTCGTGCTTCGAAAGGTTAGGCTCCCCGCCATCCTTCTCCGATCTCTTCGTCGTGGCGGGAGATGGGCGCCCGTGCTGCTCTCGGTGGCGTCGGTCTCGGTCGGTCTGCTCGTGGTGACAACTGCACCGGGCATTGCCGCTGCCTATCCGTCGCCCGACGTCGTGCTCGAAGGACATGGCTGGGGCGGGGGCTTCGGCATGGGCCAGTGGGGCGCCTTGGGCTATGCCGTCGACGGCTACAGCTACGGCCAGATCATCAGCCATTTCTACGGGACACTGGCCGGCGGCCAGGCCACCACCATGGGGTCGCTTCCCGGCGGCAAGAGCGACGCAGGCACGCCAGTGACGGTCGGGATCAACGAGAACGCCGGCAACGACGTGATCGTCACCTCGGCGTCTGCTTTCACGGTGCAATGGACGGGGGGAAGTGCGAACGTGCCGGCCAACGGCGGCGCCTTGTTCCATCTGGCCTCGGCCAGCACCCACAGCTGGAACGTGTTCACCGACGCCGGCGGCGGCACCAATGGTGCGTGTGGCGGTGGCGGCAACGGCTGGGCCCAGGTCGCCACGGGGGTGGCCGCGCCGTTGGCCGTCCCCGGCGCCGAGCCGTTCCCCAGCGACGGCAACTTGGCCGAAGAGGTCCTCCAGCTGTGCATGACAGGAGGGAACATCTCCCTGCGGGGAAGCGTGGGAGGGGCGCAGAACTCGAGCGGGTCGGTGCGCACCGTCGACGAGCTGCCCTTGGAGCAGTACCTCGCTGACGTGGTCCCTGCCGAGTCGCCCACCGTGTGGGCGGGCGTGGCCAGCACCGACGCGGCGGGCGACCCGCCGCCCACGGGAACGCCTGCCGGTGACGGCTGGGGCTTCCAGGAGCTCGAAGCCCAGGCCGTGGCCGCTCGGTCCTACGTGATGAGCACCTACGGGACAGGCGCTTATGGCGGCTACGCCGACATCTGCGACACCACCGAGTGCCAGGCCTACCCCGGCATTGCCGAGGAGAACGCCACCACCGACGCCGCCGTCACCGGCACGGCCGGCCAGGTGGTGCTCGTGGGCAGCACCGTCGAACAGACCCCGTACTCGTCCTCGACGGGCGGCTACAGCGCCCCCGGCCTGTTCGCCGCCGTGCCCGACGCCGGTGACGCCGTGTGCGTGAACGGAACGGCCTGCAACCCGCACCACGACTGGACGGCGACCATTCCCGTGGCTCAGGTCGAGGCCGCCTATCCGCAGATCGGCACGCTGGAGTCCGTCGACGTGACCAAGCGCGACGGGCTGGGTGACATGGGCGGCCGCGTGCTCGAGATGACCCTGGGGGGTAGCACAGGGAGCGTGACCGTGACGGGGGACCAATTCGCCGCTCAGTTCGCCGGCGACGCCGTGCAGTCCAACTGGTTCCTGGTGGAGGACCAGCCCAGCGGTGGGGTCTCGGGTTACTGGGTGGCTGCCGACGACGGGTCGGTCTTCGCTTTCGGGGCGGCCGGCTCCTACGGCTCGCTTGCCGGCCAGCACCTCGTGGCCCCCTTGGTGGGCATGGCGGCCAGCGCCGACCATCACGGCTACTGGTTGGTGGCCGCCGACGGCGGCATCTTCGCCTTCGGCGACGCCGCCTTCGAGGGTTCGATGGGCGGCCAGCACTTGAACGCCCCCATGGTGGGCATGGCGGCGGCACCCGGCGGCGGGTACTGGACGGTGGCCTCCGACGGCGGCGTGTTCTCCTACGGCGGAGCGGGGTTCTACGGCTCCACCGGCAGCCTGCACCTGAACGCCCCCGTGGTGGGGTTGGCCCCCACGCCCGACGGAAAGGGGTACTGGCTGCTCGGGGCCGACGGCGGCGTGTTCGCCTTCGGCGACGCCGCCTACGAGGGGTCGATCCCCGGGCTCGGCATGCAGGCCACGGCGGTCGTGCTCATGCCCGATGTGACCGGCAAGGGATACGACATCGCCACCGCCAACGGAGAAGTGCTGGCCTTCGGCGACGCTCCCCAGCTGGGCCAGCCGCTCGACGACCAGGCGCAGGACGCCATGGTGAGCGGCGCCGTCTACCCCCAGTAGCCCCTCACTGCACCAGTTCGGCTGTGTCGCGCAGGCGGCGAAAGGCACGCAGCTTGCCCAGGGGCCCCAGCCGCCCTACGTCCACGCCCACGTCGGCCCCCGCCAGCAGACGGCGGTCACCGGCGCTGTTGCCATAGGCCCACACCAGGGCGCCAGGGGCACAGGTCTCGGTCCAGGCACGCAGGCGATCGAGTTTCTGCTTGCCCCGGTTGTTGCGCCCCTCGTATGCGCCGGTCAGGCGGCCGTCGTGATCGACGGCCAGGCGGGTGGCGATCACTGCGTCGGCGCCCAGCGCCTCGGCCACCGCCGCTACGTAGAGCTCGGGGGAGGCGGACACCACCACCAGACGGTGCCCCTGGTGCCGGTGTTGCTCGAGGCGCTCGATCACCGCCCGCCGCCGGCGCCGGGCGAGGTGCAGGCGGCCGAAAGCGGCCGCCGTGGCGGCCACGCCGTCGGCGTCGAGTCCAGCCAGGGTGCGGCCCAGCAACGCCTCCTTGGCGTCGTCGGCAGCCCGGCCTCCCGCCACGGCGGCCAGCACCAGGCGGGGGGAGACGGCGAGAGCGGCGCCCGCCACCCGCCGCAGTCCGCAGACGCGCACCAAGAAGGGCCACATGCTGCCCCCGCGTGTGAGGGTGCCGTCGAGGTCGAAGGCGGCTACCACCGCCTGCCCGCCCGCTTCGCCCTGCGGTGCCGGCACCGAGGGCCTGCCCCCACCGTCGCTCGAGGTCACCCCGAGCCGACGGTCTCGCCGTGGCGACCGGCGCCGGAGGCGAAGCGGGATGCCCCCCGCGCCGTCTCCCCGCTGGCGATGGTGTCGCGCCCCAGGCGGGCCTCGGCGCCAAGGGCCTGGTCCTCGGCGAGCCCCCACTGGGCGTAGAGCGACCGCCGGTCGTTGCGCAGGCAGGTCTGGGGGAAAGCGGCCAGCTCGGCGGCCAGGGCGCACGCCACCTCGAGGGCCCGGCCCGGTGCAGCCAAGCGGTTGACGAGCCCCATGGCCAGGGCTTCGGGCCCCGGCACGCCCCTGCCGGTGAGCACCAGGTCGAGCGCCCTGCTCTGGCCCACGAGGCGAGGCAGGCGGACCGTCCCCCCGTCCACGAGCGGCACCCCGAAGCGCCGGCAGTAGACGCCGAGCACGGCGTCCTCCGCTGCCACCCGGAGGTCGCACCACAAGGCCAGCTCCAGGCCCCCGGCCACGGCATGGCCCT
>JBJKRZ010000089.1:0-3378 GCA_046704365.1 Acidimicrobiales bacterium
GGGGAGGATCTGGAGCACGACGTGGAGCCGGCCCCGCAGAGGCGGCGTGTGGGCGGACAGCAGGTCGACGGCTCCGGCCAGGGCGATGGAGAGTGCCACCCAGCGGCGCACCCGTCGCGACCGGCGGCCCACGGTGCCGAGATCAGGGGCGGGGGGCCAGGAGCTGCCGTGCGGGTGGGCGGCGACCACGACGGGGTGGTTGTCATGGCTCGGGCGCCGGCGTGCCGCCAGACGCTCGAGGGCGGTGGCGGGGCCGTCGACGTTGCGGGCCATGAACAGCCGGGCGTGCAGCTCGGCGCCCGTTTCCAGCTCGATCCACGAGGCTTGCCGGTGCTCGAGGAACACCGGTGGCAGGCCCATCCGGCCCGGGTGCTCCTCCACCACCTCGCCCAGTGCCCCCGGTGATGCGAAGAAGGCGCCGCCCAGGTCGCTGAGCTCCGCTTGGAGACTGGCGCCCGTCACCACCCCGGCGCACCCCGCTCCCAGCGCAGCCCTGGCCCGGTCCCGGGCATCGTCGTTGGAAGTGGCACCAGGTTGCGGTGCCTGGCGAAAGGGGGTGGCCAGCTGGCCGCCCCCCAGGGTGCGCCAGGCCTGGCGGCTCAGCCAGGCCAGCACCGCCACCAGGACCAGGACCTCCGCCGTCGTGACGAGGGCGGCTATCGCCAGCCGGGGTCCCCAGCCCGCCAGATGGGCGCGGGTCACGGCGCCCGCTCCGGGGTGGCCGCGCACCAATTGGTCGAGGAAGGTCCCGATGCCCGGCAGCCGCAGCGCCAGCGCCACGGCGAGCGGCAGCAACAGCCACCAGGCCAGCCGGGCGAAACGCCGGTAGAGCAGCCGCGAGGTGAGGAACCGATGCGCCTGGTCGGGGTCGGCCAGTCTGTCGAGCCCTCGCTGCCACCCGGCGCGAGGGTCGGGGGTGAGCACGGTAGGGACCGACAGCGTCGGTGGGTGGTCCCGCCCGGCAGCGGGAGTCGCCGCCTCGACGTGGACCACGCGCCGGCCGGCAGTGGTCTCCAGGCGCAGGTCGACTGCGACGGCGACCTCCATACCGAGCTCGACGAGTGCCTTCTCGAAGGCCGAGACGTCGTCGCCGGGTGCGCCGTGGCCGGGGAGGCAGACCACCGAGCGCTGCGCGCCGCCACCGAACGACGCCAGTGCCTCGGCCAGGCGCGGATGGGCCTCGAGGGAGCCGCGCAGCGCAGCCGGCGTGGCCGGGCACGACCGGTCCAGCAAGCCCCCGGCGATGATCACCACGCCGGGGCCCGTCCACGTCTCGAGTGCTCGGGCCACGCCGTTGGCCGCCCAGGTGGACGCCGGGGTGGCGTCCACGCCGAGAAGCAGGTTGGACGCCACAAGGACGCGCCGGCCCAGCGGGACGTGGATGATCAGCGTGCCCGGACCAGCGTTCCTTTGCTCGAGTCCAACCGGCGCAAGGCCCTGGCGGGCTCCGTCGGCCATGAAGGTCCCATCTTCCCACTCCTGGAGCGCTCTGACCCATCTGGGTGGGTCCCCCGTCTCAGTTGGGCGGGTCCCCCGTCGCCCACCCACCGCCCTGGGTAGGCTCGCCGGCGACTTCGAATGACGCCCACGTCAGCACCAGACGGCGCGCCACGGCAGCCCGACGAAGGGGAGGGGAGCCTGTTCGAGACGCCGGGCCGGCCCGCCGTGGGCGAAGCGCCCAACTGGCACTGGCGCGCCGGTGACGAGGCCGGTCCCGCTGTCGTCTTCGACCTCGACGGCGTGCTGTCGGATGCCGCCTCTCGCCAGCACTTCCTCGAATGGGGACGGCGCGACTGGGACGCCTTCTTCGACGCCTGTGGCGACGACCCGCTCGTGTCGGAGGTGGCCCGACTCCTCGAGTTGCTCGATTCCTCGCTCCACATCGTGCTCTTGACGGGCAGGCCGCTCAGGGTGCAGCCCCAGACCCTGTCGTGGTTGGCGCACCACGGGTTGCGCTGGGACCTGCTGGTCATGCGCAACCGGGGGAACTACGCCCAGGTGTCTCTGTTCAAACGATCTGCCGTCCACCAGATGCGGAGCTACGGCCTCGACCCCCGCTTGGCCTTCGAGGACGACCCGCGCAACAGGGACATGTTCCATGCCGAGGGCATCCCCTGCATCTACATCCATTCGGGCTACTACGAGTGACCGACGTCGCCTGCAGGACGTCGCCTGCAGGAAGTCGCCTGCAGGAAGTCGCCCGCCGGAAATGGCGTGAACGGTCCACTCGGGTGCCGCCTCAAGGCAATTCCGCAGGACCAAGATCGGGAGCCGGCGCAGGACCGGAGCGGGGAGCCGGCGCAGGACGGGACTGAGGAGCAGGCGGCACCGGTGGTGCACCAGGCGCACGGGGCGTCGGTCCCCCGGTGCGTCGACGGCGGCGACGCACGGCGGCGCTGAGCTCGGAAGGCCCGAGCACGTTGGCCAGCCATCCGCCCACCACCCCGACGCCGGCCAGCACGAGCACCGGCCCGTCCCCCCACCGCTCGTAGACGGTGCGACCCGTGCGCATGGGCAGGGTCCCGACGATGAGCGCGCGAGGGCCGAGGCTGCTGCGGGCCAGGACCCGACCGCGGTTGTCCACCAGGTCGCTGAAGCCCGTTGGTGCGGCCTGCACCAGGTCGCGGCCCTCCGAGATGGCCTGCAGGCGGTCGGCAGCCACTTCCTGGGTGGGAACCTGGGCCGTCGAGTACGACGACGTGTTGGTGGGCACCACGAGCAGCGTGGCGCCGTGGCGAGTGGAGACCAGGGCGCGCTGGGCGAAGAACACCTCGTAGGACACCATCGTCCCCAGCCGGCCCACCGGCGTGTGCAGCACGCCGTCGCCGTGGCCGGGCACGGCGTCCTCGGGCACGTCGGAGAGGTTGGCGAAGTGCTTGATGAACCCCCTCCACGGCACGTACTCGCCGAAGGGCACCCGGTGCACCTTCTCGAAGGTGTCGACCACCTTGCCGTCGGGGGCGAAGGCGACGATCTCGTTGCGGAAGTGCCCCGTGCCGGCGGGCTCGGTCACGCCCACGAGCATGGTGGCGTGGCCGGCGCGGGCCAACGACGAGATGGTGCGCTCCTGGGGCGAGCCGCGCAGCGGTCGGTTCAAGGCGACGACGTCCTCGGGCCACACGATGAGCCTCGGTGGCGACGGCGAGCCCGCCGTTTGGGACTCGAGCTGTCTCGTGGCGCTCACCTGGGCGTCGAAGACCTCCGACGGCGGGACCTGGAGCTCGTTGAGGCCCCGCGCCCCGCCCCCCTGGACGGCCGCCACGCGGATGGTCCCGCTGGGGCCGCCCCCGTCGGGAGCCGCCCACGCTGCCAGCGCCACGCCCACGACGAGCAATGCGGCCAGCACCCCGGCCACGAGGGGGCCGACCAGCGCCACCG
>JBJKRZ010000090.1:0-5164 GCA_046704365.1 Acidimicrobiales bacterium
GAGGTCGACGTGACCGACCGTGCCTCGGTGGACGCCGCCTTCGCGCAGGTGCGCTCGGAGCTGGGGCCCGTCACCATCCTGGTCACCAGCGCCGGCATCGAGGCTTTCGACCCGCTGCTCGACATCACCCCCGAGCGCTGGGACGAGGTCATCGCCGTCAACCTGACGGGCACATTCAGCTGCGTCCAGGCTGCCGTCCCCGACATGGTGGAGGCCGGCTGGGGCCGCATCGTCACCATCAGCTCCCAGAGCGCCCAGTCGGGTGCCCCCAACATGGCCCACTACTCGGCGTCCAAGGGCGGGGTCATCGCCTTGACCAAGGCACTCGCCGTCGACCTGGCCCGCCAGGGGGTCACCGTCAACACCATCGCCCCCAGCGTGGTGGACACCCCCATGGCCCGGGCCGCCACCGAGGCGGGGAACTTCCCCGGCATCGAGGTCATCGCCCCCATGATCCCCCTGGGCCGGGCCGGCACCCCGGCCGACATCGCCGCCGCCTGCTCGTACCTGTGCGCCGAGGACAGCTACGTGACGGGCCAGCTGCTCGCCGTCAACGGCGGGATGTACATCTAGCCACGCCTCGGACTCTCGAGGGCGTTGCGGCACAAGCGGTTCAGCTGCTCGACACCGCGCTCGAAGCCGGCCTCGATGCGCCCTTCCACGAACCACGCCTCGGCGAAGCGGGTCACCATGGCCATGATGGCCTGTGACCCCAAGGTGGGGTCGATGGCCGGGTCGGCCCGGCCCTGTCGCTGGAGGAGGCTGATGGAATGCGCCAGGCGCTCGGCGTAGCGCCGGTGGCGCTCCTGGCGGGCGCGGTCGAGGTCGGCGTCGAAGCGCGACACCTGCTCGACCACCCGCAACAGTGACGCCTCTCGGCGGTACTCGGCGAGGTAGCGCCGGTTGGCGGCCTCGATCTGCGACAGGACGACGGCCTCGGCCGGCCCTTCCACGGCGTCGATCTCGGAGAGCACGGCGGCGCCCAGGCGGCGCTCGTGGTAGGCGGCCACCTCCCGGAAGATGTCCTCCTTGGAGGGGAAGTAGTGGTAGAAGGCGCCGTAGGAGAGCCCGGCGCGCTCGGCGATGTCGGAGATGCGCGCCTCGAGAAGGCCGTGCTCCTCGAAGACCTCCTTGGCCGCCTCGAGCAGCTTGGCCCGCGTGCGCTCCCCCTTGGAGGACCGGGGCCCGGTGGGCTTGTCGGTGTCGATGGCCACCGCCGGCTCAGGCACCGTCTCGCCGGAGCAGCAGCACGCCCGAAGGGGCGCCCCCGCCCGAGGTCACCACGGCGGTGCGGGCCCCTGGCACCTGGCGCTCCCCCGCCTCGTGGCGGAGCTGGGTCACCGCCTCGTAGATGAAGCCGAAGCCGTGGGTGCGGCCCTCCGAGAGCTGCCCGCCGTGGGGGTTCACGGGCAGCTCGCCGTCGAGGGCGATGCGCCGTCCCCCCTCCAGCCAGTCCTGGGCCTCGCCTAGGCCGCAGAAGCCGAGGGCCTCGAGCCACGAGATGGCGTTGAAGGTGAAGCCGTCGTAGAGCATCGCCACGTCCACGTCGGCGGGGCCCATGTCGGTGCGGGTCCACAGGTGGGCGGCCTGGCCCAGCACCTGGGGCTCGTGTGTGACCGTCCCCTGGTCCCACGACACGCGCTCGAGGATCTGGGTGCCGACGGCCTCGACGCGCACCGCCGTCTTTCGAAGCGCCGGGGCGACCGAGGCGTCGGAGACCACTACGGCGATGGCCGCGTCGCAGGGAACGTCACAGTCGTAGAGACCGAAGGGGGAGGTGATGGGCCGGGCCGACAGGTAGTCGTCCATGGTCATGGGCTGGCGGTAGATGGCAGCGGGGTTGCGCGCCGCGTTGGCCCGGCCGTTCAAGGCGATCCAGCCCAGCATCTGGCGCGAGGCGCCGTAGCGGTGCAGGTACTGATGGGCGTTCATGGCGATCCAGTTGGCCGCCGACATGGCGCCGAAGGGCGCCTGCCACTGGCGGAACCCCGACACCCGGTCGCCGCCTGCCGGCCGCAGCCCGAGGGCGGCGAAGGTGGACTCCCACACCGTCCTGAAGCACAGGACGTGGCGGCACAGCCCGGCCGCCACCGCCAGCATGGCGGCCACCACCGATCCCCCCGGCCCGGGGAGGTCCCCGCCGCCGTTGATCCAGGTGGGGTGGATGCGCAGTGCCTCCTCGACGGCGGCCACGCCGCCCTCGCTCATGCCCATGCCGGCCATGCCGGGGTAGGTGGACAGGCCGTCGACGTCGTCAAGCGCCAGGCCGGCGTCGGACACCGCCTGGAGGCAGGCGTCGACGGTGAGCGACAGCGGGTCGCGCATGAGCCGGCGCCCCAGGGCGGAGCGGCCGATGCCCGACAGCACCGAACGGTGCTCGAAGCGCTCGGTGCCGAGCGGGGGACGCGCCACGGGGCGCCGGGGGACCTCGACGGGGTCAGTGTCGGCGTCGGTGCCGGTGGGCTCGAAGAGGGGCAGCCACACGTCCTCGTGCTGCTCGAAATGCACCCGGACCCGCTGGCCGACGTGCACCTCGTCGGGGTCGCAGCCCACCACGTTGGTGGTGAGGCGCACACCGGGGTCCTCCACCAGCGCCACGTTGGCCACCACATAAGGCGGAGGGAGCCCGGGGAGCCACTGGTGGGCGTTGACGGTGTAGCCCACCACGGTGGCCTCGCCGGAGACGACCGTGGGCTCCCACGATCGGCTCCGGCACCGGGGGCAGATGGGCACGGGCGGGTGCACGAGCGTCTTGCACTCCGAGCAGCCCTGCACCCGCAGCCGACCGTCGCCGCCGCTCGTCCAGAACCACGCCACGTCGGGCGTGAGCTCGGGCAGTGGCCTGCTCACGACGACGGTGGCTTGGCCGTCAGACCCGGGATGATGGTGCCGCACAACGGGTCGGCCCCGGGCACGAGCTCGAACTTGGAGCCGGCGAGCTTGGTGAAGTACTCGCAGTTGCCCGGACCCGTGGGCGAGGCCACCCGCTTGGAGAAGTCGATGGTGTGGGTGCCGAGCAGCCCGGCGGCGTCGAAGCCGTGGACCTTCGACAAAGCCGAGAGCACCTTGGCCTGGGTGGGGTTGGACCCGGCTCCCTGGAGGGCCTGGACCAGCAGAGCCACGGCCGTGTAGCCGTCGTACTCGGCGTAGGTGGGGTCGCCGCTCACGCCGGCCGCCTTCAGGTACCGGGCGAACTGCTCGGTGGCGCTGGTGTGCATCTCGATGGGCTCGAAGGTGGACAGGAAGTACACGTTCTGCGCCGTGGCCAGGGCGTTGGGGCCGGCCTGCTCCAGGTCGCCGCCGTAACCGGTGGGGAGGACCGCCACCTTGACGTGGGCGCCCACCTGGCGCAGTGCGCTCACCAGTAGCAGCCCCGTGTTGGGGTCGGTCTGGGCCGTCATGCCGTTCACGCCCGCCGACTTCATGGCCAGGGCGACGGGCTGGACGTTGGTGCTGCCGAAGTTGAAGTTGGCGTTCACATAGGGCGCCTTGAGGCCGGCGTGCTGAGCCGACAGGGCAGCCGCCACGGCGGCGTCGGCCGACTGGGGCGAGATCCCGTACCCCAGGGTCCCGATGGTGGTGGCACCCTCCATCTTGAAGAACTGCCCCTCGGTCGTGGCCACCTTGCTGGCGTCCACGGGGCCGAAGGCGGAGAACATGTTGGCGCTCGTCACCCACTCACCGGCGTCCTCGGCCGCCCCCACGACCGGCACGTGGTGCTGGGTGAGCCAGTTGGAGGCCAAGAAGGTGAGCGAGGACACGGCCAGCACGGCCACGACGTGATCGTGCTCGACGAGCTCCTGGGCGGCCGAAAGCGCCCCGTTGGGAGACGACTGGGTGTCGGCCACGTCGTACTTGATGCTGTAGCCGTGGTCCTTGGCGTACAGGACGCCGGCTTTGACGCCCTGTGGTGTCGTCTTGTTGCCCGACGCCGCCGGCCCGGTGAGGTCGGTCAGGACTCCGATGGTGATGGTGCCGCTCGATGCGCCGCTGCCGCCCGACGAGCTGCAGGCAGCCGCCACCATCCCCAGTGCAGCCGTCATGGCCATGAGCACCTTCTTGCTCCTGTGCATGTCTCGGTCCCTCCCGGTGGTCGTTTACGGCATGGAGTGCGACGGTCAGGTGGCGCCGGCCATGAGGCCCTCACCCAGATAGCGGCGCAGCACCTCGTGGCGGGCGTCGGGGGCCTCCCCGCTCCAGGTGACCTGGCCCCGCTGCAGCACGATGCAGTGGTCGGCGAATTCCAGCGCCCGCTGCACGTACTGCTCGATCAGAACGACGCTGACCCCGCTGTCGCGGACTGCGGCCAGGGCCTCGAAGACGAGGTCGACCATCATGGGGGCGAGCCCGAGCGACATCTCGTCGGCCAGCAGCACGGCGGGTCCCGTGGCCAGCGCCCGGGCGAGGGAGAGCATCTGCTGCTCTCCGCCCGAGAGGAGCCCGGCCGCTTGGCGCCGATGACGGGCCAGAGCGGGGAAGAGCTCGAAGGCGCGCTCTGTGGCCCGGGCCCGCTCCTGGCGCGTGGGCATCACGGCGGCGGCCATGGCCAGGTTCTCGGTGACGCTCAAAGCCCGGAACACGCCGCGCCCCTCGGGCAGGTACACGACACCCTGGCGGCGGATGCGGTGCGCCGGCCACCTCGAGACCTCAACGCCCCCGAGCTCCACCCGTCCCGCCGCCGCCGGCACCAGGCCGCAGACGGCCCGGGCCAGGCTGGACTTGCCGGCACCGTTGGCGCCGAGCACGGCGATGGCCTGGCCGGCGCCGAGGTCGAAGGAGACCTCCGACAGCGCCACGGCCTCGCCGTAGCGCACACCGAGCCCGCTCACGCGCAGAAGGGGACGGTGCTGCTCCCCGGACGCGTGCGGGGGCCGGGACGGGGGCTGGGACGAGGAGGGAACCGGCCCCGGGGAGCCCGAGAACTGGCCCGTGGTCGCCCGCCGGCGCGCCTCGCCCGGCACCGGCTGCTCGCCCAGGTAGGCGGGGCGTACCCCGGCGTCGGATTGGACCGCCTGGGGCGGGCCCGAGGCGATGAGGCGCCCGAAGTCGAGGACGCTCACGGTGCTGCACACGCGCATCACCAGCTCGACGTCGTGCTCCACGAGCAGCACCGAGATGCCCCGCGCCTCGCGCACCGTGCGCAGGACGTCCCCCAGGTGGGCGG
>JBJKRZ010000091.1:0-18042 GCA_046704365.1 Acidimicrobiales bacterium
GCGAGGCCAGGTACCCGGCCATCACCTTCTCCAGCACTTCGCGGTGGACATCCACGGCGGCGTGAGAGACAAGAGGCGGGTGGTCGACGATCTGGCGGCTGCCGTCGGGGGCCAGCGCAGTCAGGGCCGGGAGGGCCCGTTCGGCGGTGTGCCGGTGCGCCGAGCGGAGCTCGGCGCTGGCGCGTGCCTTGTCGGCTCGCCCGGCGCCGGCCAGCACCCGCGCCGCCGTGGCGGCCTCCACCCGGGCGCGCCACAGCTCGATCTCCCCCATGGCGGCGAAGGAGGCCATGTGGGTGCGGTAGGAACGGGCGGCGGCGCCAGCGGCGTCGCGCTGGTCGCCCCGGGAGCGCCCGGACTGGCGAGCCACGACGGCCGTGCTGGCGCACAGGCGCTTCACGTCCCACTCCCAGGCGCCGGCGTCGGTCTCGTCGAAGTCGTCCACGTCGAAAACGAGCTCCCCCTCCGAGGAGGCGAACACCCCGAAGTTGGCCGCGTGCGCGTCCCCACACACCTGAACGGTGAACCCGCTGTCGGGCGTGGAGAGCAGGTCCTTGGCCATGACCAGAGCCGCCCCTCGCATGAAGGCCAGGGGGCTCTGGAGCATGCGACCGATGCGAACAGGGACGAGCTCGGCCATCCGGCCTGCGTTCTGCGCCTCAATGAGCGCAACCGGGTCCGCACGCCCGGGCGGCGGCTCCCACCCGGCATGGTCCGATCGAGGCACGCCGTGGCGCCGGTGGCGCCCGTCGGCCAGCTCTTCGGTGCGAACCTTGGTGGACAGCGCCACACCTCCCGGGGGTCGTGGGAGGCCATCATGGCCGATGGCGACGAGCCGCCGGGGCGCCGGGACCTCAGTCGGCTGGGTCCGCGCTCGACGGCGGCGTTCCACCTGAGGCCCCACTGCCCCGGCCCTTCTAAGCTGCGACTTCGTGAGCACGGGGGGCGGACTGCCGCGGACCGCCGACGAGCTCACGGCCGTCCTTGCCCTCGAGGAGCCCGACCCGGACCGCTTCCGCGGCCGCACCCCGGGCTCGCCTACCAGCCGGGTCTTCGGCGGGATCGTGGTGGCCCAGGCCCTGATGGCGGCTCTACGCAGCGTGGCGCCGGCCACCGGCGAGCGGGCCGGGCCCGCCGCCGCCGCGACAGGACGGCCCCGGCTGCGCCTGCATTCTTTGCACGGTTACTTCCTCGAGCCCGTCGCCCCCGATGCCGAGGTGGACCTCGAGGTCGAGCCGCTGCGCGACAGCCGCTCTTTCGCCCTGCGCCAGGTCACCACCGTCCAAGGGGGCCGGGCCGTGGCCCGCCTCATGTGCTCGTTCCACGTCGACGAGGCCGGCGAGGTCGACTACCAGCTGGCGCCGCCCACCAGCTTGGAGGCGCCCGAGACGTACGAGGGATGGGACGACGCGGTGCCCTTCGACCTCCGGGTGGCCGACCCCGTGGCGGCCGGCGACGGCACCTTCGTGGCGAGCGGGCGCCATTGGGTGCGCATCAAGGGCGCTCTGCCCGACGATCCGGCCCTGCACTGCTGCCTGCTCGCCTACTTCTCGGACCAGACCCGGTTGTCGTTCCGGCCCTACGGCCCACAAGCCTGGGGCACCCACACCGACGCCAGCTTGGACCACGCCGTGTGGTTCCATCGGCCCGCCCGTGCCGATCGCTGGCTGCGCTACGAGCTGCAGGCGCTCGTCGCCACGGGGAACCGGGCCACGGTACGGGGGCTCATGTACGACGAGAGCGGTGCTCTGGTCATGTCGATGGCCCAGGAGCTCTTGGTGCGCCCCGTGCCGGGTGCCCAGCCGCAACCGCCTCCGTGGCGGGCGTCGCTGACCCGGCAAGGGACTCCCGGTTAGTCGGAGAAGACTCCCGCCCGCCCGGAACGGGACTGCCGCTCAGCAGGCGCTCGAGCGCGAGACGCGAGCCGGGCCGCCCCGGCCGAAGCGCGTCACCAGCTCGGTGGCGGCGAGCGGCTTGGAGAAGAGGTAGCCCTGGGCGAAGTCGCAGCCCAGGCGGCTCAGCTCCTCGGCCTGGCGCTCGGTCTCCACACCTTCGGCGATGACCACGAGGCCCAGGGCATGGGCCAGGCCCACCACGGCGCCCACGATGGCAGAGCCCCCCGGGTCGCCGAGCCCGGCCACGAAGCTCTTGTCGATCTTGAGCACGTCCAGCGGGAAGCGCCGGAGGTAGGCCAGCGACGAGTAACCGGTGCCGAAGTCGTCGATGGCGAGCGACACGCCGAGGTCCTTCAGGGCGTGGAGGACCCCCAGGGTGCCTCGGGCGTCGTCCATCAGGGCGCTCTCGGTGATCTCCAGCGTGAGCCGCTCCGGGTCGGCGCCACTGGCACCGAGCGCCCTCTCGACGGCCGCCACCACGTCAGGATGGTCGATCTGGCGCGGGGACAGGTTCACCTCGACAGCAGCACCGGTGCCCACCCAGTGCCCCTGCCAGTGCGCCAGCTGCCGGCAGGCCTCCTCGAGGACCCAGGTCCCCATGGGGATGATGAGGCCGCTCTCCTCGGCCACGGGGATGAAGCGATCGGGTCCTATGAGCCCGTGCGCGGGATCGTCCCAACGCAGGAGCGCTTCGCTGGCTACCGGGCGGCCGCTGTCGAGGCACACCACGGGTTGGTACAGCAGCTCGAGCTCGTGGCGCTCGAGAGCACGGTGCAGGGCGTGCTCGGTGTGCATGCGGTCGAGGATGCGCACCCGCAGGGCGTCTCCGAACACCTCGACGCGCCTCCCGCCCCGGCGCTTGGCGTGGTACATCGCCGCGTCGGCGTTGGACAGCAGCGGCGTGGGCTCGATGATGCCGCCTCCTGCCGTCGTGGCGATGCCGACGCTGGCGCTCACGAAGATCTCCCCCCCGCCGGCTACGACGGGGACCGACAGCGCCTCCATGACCCGCTCCGAGAAGGCGAGCGCCTCCTCGCCGGCCTCCTCGCCCTGGAACAGGGCCAGGAACTCGTCTCCCCCGAGCCGCGCCACCAACGCCGGCGCGCCCGACGCGTCCGGGTCGTCAGGAACGGCGGCAGAGACGAGGCGGGTGGCCACCGCCACCAGAAGCTCGTCGCCCACCTCGTGACCCAGCGCCTCGTTCACCGCCTTGAAGCGGTCGAGGTCGAGCAGGAGCACGGCCACCGATCCCGGCGCCCCGCGCCCGGTAGCCAGGGCGTAGGCCAAGCGATAGGTGAACAGGGTCCGGTTGGGCAGGCCGGTGAGCGAGTCGTGCAGGTAGGCGTGGGCCAGCGCCTCCTCGGCAGCGCTCTGGTCGTCGACCTCCGCCAGGAACCCGCCGATGCGCAGCTCCGGGCCGTACCCGAGCACGTAGGAGGTGGTGGCGACGTGGACCTCGTGGCCCTCGCGGTGACGGAGCTTCAGCTGCCGGGGGGCGGTGCGCTCGGCCCCCGGCTGGGCACCGGCGCGCTGCAGCTCGTCGGCCATGCGGTCGCTGTAGCGCTCGGGGATGAGGAAGGAGTCCACCGGCCGCCCGATCACCTCGTCACGGGACCACCCGAACAACAGCTCGGCGTGGCGGTTCCACTCGGTCACCACCCCGTCGCCGCCGATCTCGACGAAGGCGTCGCGCGACAGGTCGAGCAGCGCCCGGAAACGCTGGCGCCAGACGGCGGCCGGGTCGTGGACGGTCCCGCCCCGTGCCGTGCGGCCCTCGGAGATGTGCACGATGCGCTGTCCCACGAACCCGCGCTCCCCGTCGTCCTCGAAACCCAGCGGCCCGGCCCCATGATGTTGGCGCCCGGCCCTCTCGCACAGCGGGGCGTCGGACAACTCTCGGCCACGCCGTGGCGTCACACGAGGGTAAGTGTTGTTGCGAATGTGGTCAATGTGATTCCTGTGATTGACGCGTAGCGCGTCTGCTTGAACACTGTTCGAAGCAACCTGATCCCGCTTGGTGGCCGGCGCCCGCGCCCGCCTACGGTTCGGACGATGGTCGAGGTCACCGGCGTGCTGCAAAAGGCGGCCTGGGATCGCGACGTGCTGCCCCCCGTGGAGAAGGTACGGCCGGGGCTGTGGTCGATCCCGGTGCCCATCCCCGACAACCCGCTGCGCTACGTGCTCGTCTACGCCCTGGAGCTCGACTCCGGCGTGGCCATCGTCGATGCCGGGTGGAACACCGAGGACGCCTTTCGGGCGCTGTGCAACGGGTTGGAGGAGGCGGGTGGATCGCTCTCTGACGTCCGGGCCGTGCTCGTCACCCATATCCACCCCGACCACTACGGCCTGGCGGGCAGGGTGCGCCAGGAGTCTGGCGCCTGGATCGGGCTCCACCCCGACGACGCCGAGATGCTCCAGGCCCGCTACATCGAGACCGACGACCTGTTGGCCCACATGCGGGTGTTCCTGGAGGACGCCGGTGTGCCGCCCATGAAGCTGCCCGACCTCAACATGGCCTCCATGATGATCCGCTCACAGGTCACGATGGCCGAGCCCGACGTCCTCTTCGAGGACGGGCGACGCGTCGACATCCCCGGCTGGGACCTGACGACGATCTGGACCCCGGGCCACTCCCCCGGACACGTGTGCTTCTACAGCCAAGAGCAGGCACTGCTCTTGTCGGGCGATCACGTGCTGCCGCGCATCACACCCAACATCGGCGTCCACACCCAGCAGTTCCCCAACCCCCTGGGCCACTACCTCGAGTCGTTGCTCAAGGTCCACAACCTCGACGTGGAGGAGGTCCTGCCCGCCCACGAGTACCGCTTTGCCGATCTCCAGTCACGTCTCGACGACATCATCGCCCATCACGCTGAACGCTTGACCGAGATCGAAGGCCTCCTGGGGGCCAGTCCCGGGCTCACGGCCTGGGACCTCTCGGTACGGCTCACCTGGTCCCGCCCCTGGGACCAGATCCCTGAATTCATGCAGCGCGCCGCTGTGGGCGAGACGGTGGCCCACCTCGTGCTGCTGGAGAACCACAAACGCGTGCGCCGCCTGGGCGAGATGCCCGGGCGCTTCTACCTCGCTACCGACGAGTGAGGCACGGGGCCACCGACGAGTGAGGCACGGGCCGGCGACCCCGGTGGCGGGGCTCAGGCCAAGGTTTCGACCAGGCGGAGGAACTCTGCGGGTGTGTGGACGGGAAGCTCCGCCCGCAGGGCGAGCAGGTGCGGATCGGCAGAGACGAGCGCCACACGGGCAGAGGCCGCCAGGGCGATGACGTAGTCGTCCCCGGGGTCGGCGGAGCGGACAGGTGGTGGGTCGAGGGGGTCGTCGTGCCACTGGGCGTCGCCATGCAGCAGGTCGACGATCTCGAGGATCTCCTCGGCGCCGATTCGGCCCTGCAGGCGGGCGTCGTGGAGCGTGGCCTCCATGTCGGTCAGCCAGCGGGGGCACACGACGAGCTCGAAGGCTCCCGCCAGCCACGATTCGAGCATGACCGCCGGCGCATCGCCGGGAGCCAACAAGCCGGCCACCACTACGTTGGGATCGACGACCGCCCGCACTCAGTCGCGCTCTGACTGGGAGGACCGTCCCCCTCCGGGGGATGCCTGGCCCCCCCTCCGCCGAGCGGCGTGCTGGGCGGCCACCGCCACCTCCATCGCCTCGTCGGCGCTGAGGCCGCTGCGGGCCCACAACCCTTGGAGGAGGTCGAGTCCCAGGTGGCGGCGCACGGCCTCCTCGATGACCTGGCTGTCGCCCTTACCCAGGCGCGCCGCCCGTACCTTCACCGCCCGTAGGACGTCCTCGTCCAGCGTCACCGTCGTCCGCACCTTGGCCATCTCGGCATCATAGCATCACTGTGCCATATCACTTCGGGTGGGACTAAAGTCACTATCCCAGGCAGAAGAGCACGGTTGGTGTTCCATTGCGCCACTGTTGGGGTTAAGTTGCGGTCGAAAGACCACTGTACGTGATAGCCGCAACGATGCGGCGTGAGCCGGGGGGCACACGATGGCAGGACTTCTCAAGGCCGCCAAGGCCTTTGTCGGACGGGCGCAAGGACTTGGGACCGGGATCTCCGGCCGGGCGCGCAGGCTGTCGAGAATCGGGGCGGCCATCATGTCGGCGGCGGGGACCTTGTTGGTCGCCATCGCCGTGGGCGGGATCGCCGGGGCGTCGGCCTCTCCGAAGCCACCGGCAGCCACACCCTCCAGCTCGAAGTCCACGCCCACCCTCTGCGACAGCAGCGGAAGCGGTGAGGCCGAGCTCGGGGGCGCCTTGGCGAGCCCGGGCAGCGTGGCTCCCAACTACAACACCTCGAGCGGGACCTCGAGCGGGCCCGGCGGAGCGCTCCTCGATCCCACCACCGCCTACACCTTCTCCACGACCTACTTCGACGAGTCCGGGTTCACCACCGGGGTCCAGGGCGTGACCAACGGGACCTCGACCACCACCGGCCCGGTGGCGGCGACGAACTACACCACGAAGTCCCTGGGCAGCATCGCCGGCGGCATCGGCACGATCACGGGTCCGTGGCCGAGCGCCCCCGGCTCGTCGGCCTACTCGGACAGCACCAATCTCTACGGCGTGTTCCCGGTGAGCCCGGCAACCGCCAGTGGCAGCAAGTCGGGCGTGGCCATCACCGGCACCGTGGGCGCCCTGACGGCCATGTCGCCGAGCCCTCAGCCCGGCTACTACGCACTGACCATCGGCACGGGTGACCAGGACGACAAGACGCCGGCACCCTGCAGCGTGCAGTGGGTCATGCACGTGGGCTCCCCCTCGGTCTCCGTGGCGAAGAGCGGTCCGGCCACCGGCACCGCCAACGGCCAGGGCACCTACACCCTGACGGCCAGCAACTCCGGCAGCGCTGCCGCCACGAACGTCACGGTCACCGACAGCCTGCCTGTGGGTGAGACCTTCGTCTCGTCCTCCAACTCGACCTGCGCGGTGAGCGCCGGTGCGGGGACCGTGGCGGGCACCGGGCCAGGCAACAGCCAAACTCTCGCTTGCACCATCGCCAGCCTCGCCGCCGGAGCCAACACCTCCTTCACGGTCACCGTGTCCTACGGCCCCAACGTGTCGGGCACGCTCACCGACTGCGCCACGGTGCCGGGCCAGGCCACGCCCTCGTGCGTGCCCACCATCTTCCAGGGCATCGCCGGGCACATCTACCTGTGCTCGAACGGGTCGCCCACCATCACCGAGGTGCCCGGCGGCGCCCTGTCGGCCACGGGCCCCCAGAACATCGCCTCGGGTCCCAACCCGCTCGCCGACCCCGGCGTGCCCGCCGGCACCTACACCATGTCGGCGGCACCGCCCACCGGCTACCAGCTGGTGACCTGTGGGGGCACTTCGACGGTGACCAACGGGGGCATGTCCGCCACCGAGTCGGTCGTCGTCCCCGGGGGGGGGACGGGCACGGGCATCTTCTACGTCACACCTGTGGTCCCCTCCGTCACCTTGAGCATCGTCAAGACCAACGACGCCAACGGGTCGGGCACCTACGCCCAGAGCGAGACGGCCACGGCCCCCGGTGAGGACGTCCCCTTCCGGGCGGTGATCACGAACACGTCCACGACGCCGCTCACCATCACCTCCCTGGCCGACGTGTGGCCGGGCTCCATCTCCATCCAACCGTCGTGCGCCACCACGGTGATCGGCGTCACCCTGGCGCCGCAGGGCTCGGTCACCTGTGACTTCACCGTGGCCAACTACGCACCGGCGGCTGGAGGGTCGGTGACCAACACGGTGACGGTCATCGGGTGCCAGAGCACCAACGCCAACAACTGCGGCAACGCCACCTCGACCTCGACGGTGACCTCGCCGCCACCCACCCAGGCGACGCAGTCGATCACCTTGAGCGTGACCAAGACCAACGACGCCAACGGGTCGGGCACCTACGCCCAGACGGAGACCGCCACCTCGGCGGGCGAAGCCGTGCCCTTCCGGGTGACGGTGACCAACACCTCGTCGACGCCTATCACGATCACCTCGCTGACCGACGCCTGGCCGTCACAGAGCACCTTCTCGCCCACCTGCTCGGCGGCGTTGGTGGGCACCACCCTGGCGCCCGGGGCGTCGGGTACCTGTGACTTCACCCTCGCCGACTACGCCCCGGCGGCCGGGGGCTCGGTGACCAACACCGCCACCGTGACCGGTTGCCAGGTGGGCAACACGTCGAACTGCGGCTCCGCTCCGGCGAACTCGACGGTCGACGGGCCACCTGTCACGGCGCCCGCCACCAAGGCACTGGCCTTCACTGGACCGCCCGCCCAGCTCCACCTGATGCTCGTGCTCGGCCTGGGCATGGCGTCGTGCGGCTTCTTCTTCCTGTGGTTGGCCCGTCCGCGCCGCAAGGCTCTGGAGCGCTCGTGAGCCCCGCCGATCAGACGCCGGCGCGGCCTCGCCGCGGCGTGAAGGAGACCGTCACGGACTGGCGGTTCGGCGCCGCCCTGCTGCTGGCGGGCACCTCCGCCTTCGTGGCCCTCGACCTCGGCGGCGTGCCCGTGACGAACGGCCTGCGCGACGCCGCCCATGGCCTGGGGGGGTTGGGGACGGCCATCGGGCTCGGGAGCGGGCCCCCGGCCACTCCTCCCAGCGGCTCCGTTGCCGCCCCCCCAATTTCGCCGGCTAGGGGAAGCGCCCCGTCCCCGAGCCATGCAGGCCCGAGCCATGCAGGCACCGCCACGAACAATTCGGGATCCTCCACCCCGTCGTCATCGACGTCACCTGGCGCCGTCCAGGACGTTGGGAGCGGCTCGAGCGGGCCGAGCCCGACACTGGGCCAGCCCGCCGGCAGCCAGGGCGGTTCGGGCCAAGGGTCGCCTGTGGGCATCGTGACCGTGTCGCTTCCCGGTTCGGGTGGCACCGGGACCACTGGGACCACTGGGACAACCGGCGGCACCGGCGGCACCGGCGGCACCGGGACCACGGGCGGCACCGGCGGCACCGGGACCACGGGTGGCACCGGCGGCACCGGGACCACGAGCGGCACGTTCCAGTCTTGGGCCGCCTACTCCATCGTGGGTTACACGGTCGCCCCCGCAGGGACGACCACCACGACATGGGACGTCACGACCAACGCGCTGTACTGCCCCACCGGGACCACGCTTGGGACCACGGGGCAAACGGGGCCGACCGGCGGCGGTACCAGCGGCGGCTCCGGTGGGACGGGCGGGACCGGGGGTTGCGACTCCAACGGCGGCGACGGTGGGGCCGGCGGCACCGGCACTTCGACCACCAGCGGTGACACCATCACCGGTGGCACGGGCGGAGCGGGCGGCGACGGTGGGTGCCAACCCAGCTCGTACTCCGAGATGGTCCAGGGTCAGTACCCGTGCGACGCCATGGGCGCCAACGGTGGCAAAGGTGGCCACGGTGGCAACGCCCAGCCCGGCGCCCCGGGCGGCAACGGTGGCGCTGGCGGGGCGGGCGGAACGGCCAAGGGGGCTGACGGCGGCAACGGTGGTAATGGCGGCAACGGCGGTAAGGCCGACAAGGGCGGCAGCGGCGGGGTCGGTGGGGCCGGCGGCAACGGTGGCGCCGGGGGCACGGCGCAAGGCGCCCACGGTGGCAACGGTGGCGACGGCGCCAACGGTGGGGGGAACAACGCCGGCGGCAACGGTGGCGCCGGCGGCCGGGGAGGAAGCGCTCAGAATGCGCACGGTGGCAACGGTGGCAACGGGGCCAACGGCAACAACCAGGGCCCGGGGGGCAACGGGGCGCCCGGACAGGACGGAGGGAATGCCAACGGGGCAGCCGGTGTCAACGGGGCCAACGGCACCCCTGCCGACACCAAGTCGACTCCCCCGCCCAAGTCGTCTCCCCCGCCCAAGTCACCTGCGCCGTCCAAGACACCTCCGGCACCCAAGGCACCACCTCCGCCGCCACCGCCGCCTCCGCCACCGCCGCCTCCGCCTCCCCACAAGTAACGGGCGCAGCGGCAGAGGGCTGCAGCTAGCGGCACCCGGGGAAGTAGCTAGCGGTACCCAGGGAACGGGCGGGAAGCGAACGGGCGGAGGGCGACTTCCAGCACCGCGCTTCCAGCACCGGGGTCAGCCGGCCTGCGAGCGACGGTGCCGGCGGACGAGGAGCCACACGACGAGTCCGAGCACCAGGGCGGCCACGACGACACCGGCGTAGATCCCGACACGAGTGGCCACCTGCGCGTATGCGGTCCCCGCCGCGTAGCCCACCATGACGAACGTCACGCCCCACGTGACGCCGCCGATGGCGTTGAAAACCAAGAAGGTCGGATAGTGCATCCCGCTCATTCCCGATATGCCGGGAACGAGCGCTCTCGCCAGGGCGATCCAGCGGCCCAGGAACACCGCCGGCCCTCCCCGGGCGGCGATCAGCTCCTGGGCCTTGGCCACCCCGGCATGGCCGCGCAAGGGACGGTGCCGGATCAACCACGGACCGAGGACCTTCCCCACCTCGTAGCCCGTCGAGTCCCCGGCGATGGCACAGACGACCACCACCGCCAAGATGATCTCCAGGTTGGCGTGGTGCAGCGAGGCGAGGGCGCCACCGGCGAGGGCGGCCGTCTCACCGGGGATCACGAAACCGAGGAGCACGGCGGCCTCGCCGAACACCAGCAACCCGCACAGCAGGTAGACGACCGGACCCCGGAAGTGCTGGATCCAGGTGCCGACGCTGGCCAGCACCATCATCGACCGGGGCGAGGTCCCAGCAGGATCAGCGAGCCGACCACGGCGTCCAAGAGGCGCTCACCCACGTCCGGCGCCGGCAGGCCGGACAGGTCATGAAGCGGGTGAAGCCGCGCCCGGGAAGCCATACGAAGAAGGGAAGGTGCAGGGCCAGATAGCCGGCGACGGCCACCTGGCTCCGGACTCCACACGACGAGCAGTGCACCTCGACGGGCGGCACCAGGCCCTGGGCACCGGGGCGGGCCAGCTGGGGTCGGGAAGCCTGCTCGTCGTCGACGCCGTCGGAGAAGCGTGAGAACAGGGCGTACTTGCCCACGTCCTCGGGCTCCTCCCCGGGTAGCACGGGCTCCTGGGCACGCTCGGCGGGCGCCCAGAACAGCGCTCGCTTGCCCAGCGGGTCGGGCCCCTCGGGCGTCACCGCTGCCATCCCTCGTCCAAGGTGGCGGCCAGAGTCCGGTAGGCCTGGGCACCGGGCGAGGTCGGGGCGTGCTGGAGGATGCAGCGGCCACGGCTCGGGGCCTCGGCGAAGCGAATCGACTTGCGCACCGGGGGCTCGAGCACCTCCAGGCCGTAACGCTCCCCCACGTTCTCGAGCACGGACCGGGTGTGGCGGGTGCGGTCGTCGTACATGGTGGCGATGACGCCGCGCACCTCCAGGGCGGAGTTGGCGAACATCTTGACGTCGTCGATGGTCTCCAGGAGCTGCCCCACGCCCCGATGGCTGAGCGCCTCGCACTGCAAGGGGATGAGCACCTCCTGGGCGGCCGTGAGCCCGTTGATGGTGAGCACGCCAAGCGAGGGGGGACAGTCGATGAGCACCACGTCGTAGTCGTCCCCCACCGGTCCCAGAGCCCGCTCGAGCACGTGTTCCCGCCCGGTGCGGGTGAGCAGATGGACCTCGGAACCCGCCAAGTCGATGGTGGCAGGCAGGATGTCGAGGCCGTCGACGCTCACCACGGGACGACGCACCTCGGCCACCTTCATCTTCCTCACGAAGACGTCGTGCAGCGAGTATTCGAGGGCGTCGGGGTCCGTCCCCACCGAGAAGGTGAGACAGGCCTGGGGATCCAGATCGACGAGCAGGACCCGACGCCCCCGCTCCGCAAGGGCATAGCCGAGGGCGTGGACGGTCGTCGTCTTGGCCACTCCGCCTTTCTGGTTGGCCACCGCCACAGCCCGTGTCATGGGGGCAGCCTAGGTGACGAACCCGAGGCCACCGTGGCCAGCAACGGCCACCGGCAGCGGCGAATGGAAGGACCGAGGAGGAAGACATGACAGCCTTGTCCGACACAGTGCGTGTCGCCCTTTCCGCTGGCCATCTGGCCCACCTGGTGACCCTCGACCCGGACGGGGGCCCCCAGGTCAGCGTCGTCTGGGTCGGCGTCGAGGGCGACGAGATCGTCTCGGGTCACCTCGGCAATCGCCGGAAGCTCGACAACATCCGACGCGACCCCAGGGTGGCGCTGTCCATGGAGACCGGGGGCGCGGAGCCCTCGGGCCTCGCCCACTACCTGGTCGTCCACGGCAGGGCACGAATCACCGAGGGGGGCGCCCCCGAGCTCCTCCAGCGCCTGGCAGCCGTGTACCTGGGCCGGGGGGTGCGCTTCCCGCCTATGGACGATCCACCCCCGGGACTGGTGCTGCGCATCACGCCCCAGCGTGTGGGAGGGGTGGGGCCTTGGGCCTGAGCCCAGCCTCACCCGCAGGCCCGGGCCCGATGCTCGCCATATACAACACTTTGTGTTCTACTGTCTGATATGTCGTCGAAGATGCCGCCGGTGAGCCCACGCCACGCCCCGCTCGGGCCCGGGTCCCTGCTGTGGCGCTACGCAGGGGACTGGCGCTCCATGCTCCCGGGCTCTTCAGCCGGCGTCCTGCAGCTCATGCACCCCGCCATCGGCGCCGGCGTCGAGCAGCACTCCGCCTTCTTCGACGACCCCTTCGAGCGCATCCGCCGTTCCATCCCGCAGATCTGGGCCACCATCTTCGCCGCCGACGGCGAGCGACGGGGACGTGCGTTGCGCGACACGCACCGCGCCATCAAAGGCATCGACGCCAGCGGCCGGCGATACCACGCCCTCGATCCCGAGACGTTCTGGTGGGCGCATGCCACGTTCACGTGGGAGGTCTTCCGCTCCGTCGAGTTGTTCCACCTCCGTCCCCTGTCGGCGTCCGAATGCGGCCGGCTCTACGACGAGACCGTGACCTGGTACCGCCGCTACGGCGTGAGCTGCCGGCCCGTCCCGCCCGACTACCGCAGCTTCACCGCCACCTTCGAGCGCGTCTGCACCGACGTGCTCGAGATGACCCCGGCCGTGACGAGGGCGCTCTCCATGCGCCAGACAGACGTCGTCGGCCGGCCTCTCGGCTTGCCCGAGCCGCTCGCCACGATGGTCTCCCCCTTGGTGGTCCCCGCCACCGAGATCCTGGGACTGGGCTGCCTCCCCGACGTCGTGCGCCGCCGGCTGCCCTTCGACTGGGGGAGCTCCGAGGAACTGCAGTTCCGGGGGATCTGCGCCGCCGTTCGCCAACTCTTCCGTTTCGTGCCGCCCGCCCTGAACCGCCGCACGCTGCGGGACCTCCAGCGCCGGGTGGGCGCCAGCACCCGGTCCCGGCGCTATCAGCCCGCCGCCTGATGGCACCTGCTGCCCAGAAGGCGGCGGACGACCCGCTGGTCGCACTCCTCAGGCGCCTTCCGGAGCGTCCCCCTCCGTCACTGGACCGGGCCCTGGACGCCACCGCTGCCTGCCTCGCCCGCCACGGCCTGGCCCGCAGCACCATGACGGACATCGCCCGGGAGATGGGTGTGGCGCGATCCACTTTGTACCGGCACTTCGCCTCGGTCGAAGAAGCGGCATGGGCCCTTCTCGCCCGGGAGGCGTGGCGATTCTTCGACGCGTTCGGGGAGACGGTGGCATCGGGCGCCGGGGCCCGACCCGTGGTCGCCCTGGCTGCCCGCTTCGTCGACGCCGCCACCACCCATCCGGTCATGGCCCGGCTCCTTCACGACGAGCCCGAATTCGTGGGCCGGGTCGTGACCCGGCACATGGCCGAGCTCGTCGACTACGCCGCCTCGGTCGTGACCCCCCTTGTGTCCGCCGCCATGGACACCGGCATGATCGCCAGGCGCGACCCGGCGCGCCTCGCCCAGTGGATGGGGCGGGTGGTGGCCATCTGCATCCTGGCGCCGCCCGAAGGGCCCCTCGACGAACTGCTCGAGGAGATGCTCCTCCCCGTCCTGGCCCCCCGCTGAGCCTCGGGCCGTCGGCCCGGTGGCTGCCTCGACATCGGGCATCTGCCAGAGGGAGTAGCGGAAATGCCACTCATAGTGGCGACCATTGTGGCAACCTTGTCGCCATGAGGTTCCCGGTCAAGTCCGGGCTCGCGCTGGTGATCGGGTTGGTCCTCGGCTTCGGGCTCCTGCCCCCCCTGCTCGACCGGGGCAATCTTGCCAACGACGCACTGACGGCGGCCCGAGCGGGGGCGGCGCTGCTCGTGAGCAGCGGATCCACGTCGCAGGCCGAGAACGCTGCCCGCCAATCGGTCGCCCGCGACCCGGGCATCAGCCTCGAGGGCGTCCAGGTCGAGCCCGCCGGCACCGCAGGCACTGTGCAGGTCACAGTGGGCGAGACCGTGCACACGTTCATGTCGGGTTGGCCGGGGGTACGCAGCTGGCTCCAAGGCTGGTTCCATCTCCGCTCCACTCAGCGCGACTCTGTCGGCACGTAGCTCCCCGGGCTGCTAGCTAGGCGCCGGAATCGGGCTCACGCGCCGAGCCGGACGGGAGCCGACAGGGCTGCAGCCATAAGATGCCGCACCTGCCCGGACTCTCGACGCCGACTCGAGCACGGTGGCAACGAGCGCGCCCGCTGGCCCGCCACGTCGGGGTCGTCCTTCTGTTCTGCATCCCCAGCGTGGTGCTGCTGTGGCACGCCTGGGACGGGCACCTCGGCTCGGCTGCCACCTGTGCCTGTGGCGACTCGGGCCAATTGGTGTGGTTCATGGCCTGGTTCGCCCATGCGCTCGCACATGGCGCCAATCCCTTCTTCAGCCCCCTTTTGTGGGCCCCGCACGGCGTCAACCTGTTGGCCAACGAGAGCAGCCCCCTGGCGGGGATCGTGCTCGCCCCGGTGACGTGGCTGTGGGGTCCCGTGACCGCCACCAACGTGGCGCTCACCCTGGCGCCGGCGCTGAGCGCCTGGAGCTGCTGGTGGGCCTGCCGGCGCTTGGTGCGCTCGCGCTGGGCGCCCTGGACGGCAGGGGCGCTCTACGGCTTCTCGCCTTTCGTGGTGGCCAACGTCCGTCAGGGCCATCTGGGCCTGGCCGCCGTCTTCGTGCCGCCGCTCGTGGTGGTGGCCCTCGACGCCTTGCTTCACCGCCAGCAAGGGCCGGCCTGGAAGCCCGGGCTCGCTCTGGGCCTGTTGGTGGTGGTCCAGCTACTCCTCGCTCCCGATGTCCTGGTCATGATGGGCGCGGTGGCCCTGGTGGGTGTCATCGCCCTGGCGGCCGCCCGACGGCCGCCGTGGGCGCGCCTGGCCTACGCGCTCCGAGGCGCCGGGGTGGCGGTGGTGGTGGCAGCCGCAGCTGGCGCCTATCCGGTGGTCTTCGCCCTGGCGGGACCTCGCCATCTGGTCGGACCGGCCTGGCCGGGGCTGAACGCCTTCGGCGACAGCCTGAGCGACATCGTGGCGTCGGGCGGAGCTCCGAGCGCCTCGCATACCCTCCTCTTCGGTGCCGCCAGCCAGCCGGCGGCCAACCTCGGTCTCACCGGGCCCGGTGGCGCCTATCTCGGGTGGGTCGTGATCGGGGCGGTGCTGGCGGCAGTACTCCTGGCCTGGCGTCGGAGGCTGACGTGGGCACTGGTGGCGGTGGGGGCGGTCGCCTTCGTGCTTTCGTTGGGGTCGGCCGGCTTCCGCCACGACGCGCTGGCGTCGGTGTCGTGGCTGCCGTGGCAATCGGTGGTGAAATTTCCGATCCTCGAGGACGTGCTGCCCGGACGCTTCGCCCTGTTCACCGATCTGGCCGTCGCCGTGCTCCTTGCCCTCGGCGTGGACGAGTTGGTGTCCCGCTTGGGACGTCGCAGGTGGGTAGACGCAGCCGTGTCGTGCACCGTGGCGGCGCTGGTGCTGGTTCCCCTGTGGGCGCTCTACCCCCTGCCTGCGCCCAGCCAGCTCGTCTCCGTACCGCCCTGGTTCTCCACGGCGGGGCGATCCCTGCCTCGGGGCTCGGTGGTGCTCACCTACCCGTTCCCGGCATCGGCGTCCCTCGCCTCGGAGCCCCTGCTGTGGCAGGCGCAGGAGCACATGGACTTCGTTTTGGCCGGAGGGTACGTCAAGGTGCCGGGCGCGGGCGGCAGCGTCCTTCGAAGGGGTTCCCCGGGCTCGGCCGTCGACAGCCTGATAACCCTGACTCTGCAGCCGCAGACACCAGACTCGTCGTGGAAGGGGGACCCGGAAGAGATCGCCGCCCTGCACCAGGCGCTGTCGGCATGGCGCGTCTCCTATGTCGTCGTCACCACCACCGGGACGAGTCCCCGTTATGCGGCAGCGGTGATGACGGCGGTGACGGGGAGCCTTCCGCAGGTGTCGCACCGCGCCTGGGTGTGGCGGTTGCCGAATGGGGCGCCCGGGCCGTTCGACGCTGTAGCGGCGAGTCAGGCGCTCGACTCGTGTCGCGCCGAGGGCGTCGTGTTCGGCGCGCTGTCCGGTCGGCACCCGCTTCCCCAGCAGGGCAACCGGTGTGTAGCAGGGCGGTCGTCCCTCTCCACCTCGACGCCCGCGTCGCTCGACATGCCTCTCGTCCCATAGCGAACTCCTCCTTGCACCTGGTCCAGCTCCCCGGCAAGAGCTGGACCTCCCACCCTCGCGGGAACCGACGGTCGGCCGGGCCTTGCCCGGCCCCACGGTCGACCCGGGGTCCTCGCCCGGTCCCGGTACGCTCTCGCTGCCGTCTCACGAGGGGGTCGAGCCGTGCCTGTGGCCGACATCGAGGGGTATCGGGATTACCTGGTCGAGCGCAACGGCGCAGCCGACCTGCTGAACCGACGCCTTGCCCGACGAGAGGCCTTCTTCGCCGAGATCGAGGCGAATCCCATCCACTCTCGGCGACCCATCGACGCCGAGGCCTTCGAGCAGGGCCTGCACACCCGCCGCCCCGCCAAGGGCATGGCTCTGGAGCTGGCGTTCCTGCTGGCAACCGCCAAGCTCAACCAGGCTGAGCGGTTTGGTGTCGGTCTGGGGGAGACCTACGGCAAGAACAGCGCCAGGGATGCGCCTCCCGAACAGGTGTACCTGGAGCTCGAGGAGCACTATCACACCCGTCTTCTCGCCTACGTCCTCGACATGTTCGGGCTGCAGTTTCGGGTCGCGCCGCCGTCCTTCGTGATGAGGCAGTTCGTCAAGATGGCCGTGTTCGTCCCCGAAGGCCCGAGCTTCCCCTTCGTGGGCGCGTCCGAGATGGCCGGGTGTGCCATGTTCGACCTCCTGGGCCGTGCCGGAGTCGCCCTCTTCTCGGACGAGCCCGAAGTCGCCGGCCGCATTCGTCTGCTCTATGGTGAGATCCTCACCGACGAGCTCGGGCACGTCGGCTACTGCGCAGCCCGCTGTTCGGACACCGGCAGGGCGGTCATGCGCCTGCTGTACTCACCCCTCGCTCGCCTCTTCGCGCAGCAAACACCAGAGATCCTCGAGGTGGTGGGCCGGGACACGATCTCAGACAGGCTGAGCCGACCCTTCGACTTCGCCGAGTTCTCCGAACGCCTTTTGAGTCGGCCCTTCGTAGCTGCCCGCCCCTGACTTGGCCGGTCGGAGCCGGTTCTTGCCGGGATCCATCTGCCTGCCCGGACCCGGGCGGGTTCTCCCAGAGGGGACGGTGGAAGCACCTCCACGGTTGGATCGAGCGCTCTGGTGACCCACCGGCGAAGCTTGAGATGGGCGAGACGAGTGGGTCTGGACGTGTCGCATCGTTTGGCTCTCGATGACTCCGGCGACGGTGTGACCGCCACCTCGCCTGTGCAACATGAGCGCGAGACTCCATTCGTGAAACGACGCGTGTTCCTCTTCCTCGCCATCACATGGTTCGTGCTGGCCGGATGCGGACGCCCACAGGCTACTGGGCGCACGACAACGACCACGACGGGTACCCCAACAACCATGGCTACCACAACGACGACAACCAAGGCCGCGACGCCCCTTCAAACGGTATCGTGGGGCGCCGTCACCGTACCGGCCTCCGTGTGTCCAGACCTTTCCCATTCCGAGGCCGCACCAGGCGGACCCCAGGCAATAGCAACGCTAACGCCGCGACAGAGGAGTGTGTCTGGGACGCATGTGCCCTATTTTGCCGCCTGTTGAGCGACAGTCTCGCTGAGCATCAGCGAGGCGTTCTGCGGCATTCACCGCGGTGACGGTTCGGCTGGAGTCCTGTGGTTGCGCTGTCGGTTCGGTGACGACAGCGTGGGGACGTCCAAACGC
>JBJKRZ010000092.1:0-7823 GCA_046704365.1 Acidimicrobiales bacterium
CGTCGCCCTGCAGAGCTACACCGTGACAGCGGACTGCCCCGAGGCCGACGCTGTGGCGCGTGCCAACGGGCAAGGTGCGGTGGTCACCATGGCGGCACTGCCCGGTGTCTCGGTGAACGCCTCGGTGACCGCCGTCTCCCCGCTCTCCACCACCGTGTCCAACGTCGTCGAGTACCCCGTGACCGTCGCCCTGGAGGACCCCCCCTCGGGGCTCAAGCCCGGTGAGACGGCCAGTGTGGAGGTGATCGTGGCCCAGGCCGACAACGCCCTCTACGTACCCTCCAGCGCGGTGACGACCCGCGGGACCACGAGCACGGTGTCGGTCATGGTCAACGGCAAGGAGCAGACCGTCACGGTGACCACCGGCGTGGTGGGGACCAACGACACCCAGATCACGAGCGGTCTGCACCAGGGCGAGCAGGTGGTGCTGGCCTCCACGAGCAGCTCCAGCTCGACGGGCTTCCCGGGTGCCGGCGGATTCGGCGGCGGTGGGATCCTCGGTGGCGGATTGGGCGGTGGCGGCGGGCGGGTCCGGGTCGGAGGATGACAGCGCAGCCGCCCGCTGGCGACGTAGCGCGGCCGGTGATAGCCATCCGCACCCTGTACAAGACCTACGGCAGCGGGGAGATCGCCGTCCACGCCCTTCGCGGCATCGACATCCAGGTCGAACGCGGTGACTACCTGGCCGTGATCGGTGCCTCGGGGTCGGGGAAGACGACGCTCATGAACATCGTCGGCTGTCTCGACGTACCGACCTCGGGCCGGTACCTGCTCGACGGGATCGACGTGAGCTTCCTGGACGAGTCACAGCTGGCCCTGGTGCGCCGCCACAAGATCGGCTTCGTCTTCCAGGCCTTCAACCTGATCCCGCGGATGTCGGCGCTCTCCAACGTCGAGCTTCCCCTGGCCTATGCCGGGATGCGCGGCGAGGCCAGACGCCGGCGCGCCCTGGCCGCCCTGGAATTGGTGGGGCTGACCGACCGGGCGCACCACATGCCCAATCAGCTCTCAGGGGGCCAGCAGCAGCGTGTAGCTGTGGCGCGGGCACTCGTCACCGCCCCGTCGCTCGTGTTGGCCGACGAGCCGACCGGGAACCTCGACTCGGTGGCCAGCGCCGACCTCCTGGCCGTGCTGGACGGGCTCAACGCCGCGGGACGGACCATCGTGATGATCACCCACGAGAACGAGGTGGCGGACCATGCCAAGCGGCGTGTGGTGCTGTCCGACGGCACGATCGTCGACGACACCCGCACCGCTGCCATCGGCGATCCGCCACCCCTGCTGGCGGCCAGGAGCGCGGGGTCGTGAAGTTCGCAGAGACGGTCCGCTTCGCTCTGCATGGCCTGTCGGCCAACAAGATGCGCTCGGCGCTCACGACGCTCGGCATCCTCATCGGTGTCGGGTCGGTGATCCTCCTCGTCGCTGTGGGCAACGGGTCGTCCAAGCAGATCCAGGCCAACATCGAGAGCTTGGGCACCAACACCCTGACGGTCTTCTCCGGGGCCTTCGGGCGGGGCGCCTCCTCGGCCAGCGGGACCCAGATCCAGTCCACGGCGCTCACCTTGTCCGCAGCCGAAGGGCTCGCCAACAAGTCGGCGGCACCGGACGTCTACAGCGTGAGCCCCATCACGAGCAGCACGGCCACACTCACCTACGGGGCATCCAGCGCCTCCGCTTCGGTCACGGGCACCTACCCGAGCTATTTCCGGGCGTCGAACAGCCCGGTCCAACAGGGGTCGTACTTCACCGCCACCGACGTGAACAAGGCGGTGGACGTGGTCGACATCGGTACGACGGTCGCCAGCGACCTGTTCACGAGCAACCGCGCCGCCATCGGTCAGTCCGTCTCGATCAACGGAGTGCCATTCGAGGTGATCGGCGTGCTGGCGTCCAAGGGCTCGACCGGGCCCATCGACGCCAACGACGTCGTGATCGCACCGTTCACTTCCGTGCAGGACACCCTCACCGGTTACGGGTCGCTCAACCAGATTCTCGTGGAAGCGACCTCCGCCCAGACGGTCAACGCCGCCGATTCCGAGATCACTTCGATCCTGGACAAGGAGCTGGGGGCGAGCCCGACGGCTTCGGCGGCTTCGGCGACAGGGGCTCCGGGCGGCGCCGCCGCTGGGAGGCGGGGCTTTCTCGCTTCGCTGCTCGGCGGCTCGGCGAGCCAGCCCTTCCAGGTGCTCAACCAGTCGCAGCTGCTGTCGGCGAGCACCTCGACCAGCCACACCTTCACCGTGCTGCTCGGAGCCGTGGCTGCCATCTCCCTTCTGGTGGGGGGCATCGGCATCACCAACATCATGCTGGTGACGGTCACCGAGCGAACCCGGGAGATCGGGATCCGAAAGGCTGTCGGCGCACCCAAGGGAGCCATCCTCGGGCAATTCCTGGCCGAGGCCGTGTTGCTCTCGGCCTTCGGAGGCGTGCTCGGGGTGCTGGCCGGGTTCATCGGCAGCATGTTCTCGATCGTCGGGGTCAAGCCGGTGATCGTGCCGCTGTCGATACTTCTCGCCGTCGGCGTCTCGGTCTTGATCGGCCTGTTCTTCGGCAGCTATCCGGCCAACCGCGCCGCGTCACTGCGACCAATAGAGGCACTGCGCCATGACTGAAAACAAACATCCCTCCGACGAGCCCACGCTCACCGGCCAGCCGACGCTCACGAACCAGCCGGGAATCCGCCCGGCTGGGAGCGCCCCGGTTGCCTCGGCAGCCGAGGAGTTCCTGTCGAGTCCCGCCGAGGGCTCAGACGACCTGGAACGCATGCTGGCTGCCCGCCCACCCCGACGCAAGCTGCCCAAGGCGACGGTGCTGTTGGCCACCGGCGCCCTGCTGGGAGCTGGGTTCGCCGGAGGGATCGAGGCACAGAAGCAGCTGGGCTCGTCCTCGTCGGGGTCCTCGAACGCCCTGTCCACCTTCGCTGCCGCGCTACGGCGAGCCAGCGGCTCATCCGCTTCGTCAGGAGGCGCCGGAGGCTCGTCGGGCCTGGCCCGCCTGTTCGGCGGGGGCGGGGGCGGGACCGTCGGCACCGTGCTCCTCGTGGACGGCTCGACGGTGTATGTGACGTCGGCGGGAGGGGGAATCGTCAAGGTGCTGACCAGCCCGGCCACGACGGTGGACGTGACCCAGAGCGGCACGGTCGCCCAGCTCAAACCCGGTGAGACGGTGGTGGTACGCGGCTCGACGAGCTCGAGCGGAACGGTGGACGCCACTGCCATCTCCGAGGGCGCGCCGGGTGGCGCCGGAGGAGCAAGGGGACCGGCGGCTTCGGGCGCCGGTGGCGCCGGGGGTACTGGGGGCGCCGGGGGTACTGGGGGCAGCGGGAAAGCGGGGGGCGGATGAAAACCACCACGATGGGACGCCCACGCCTCTGGGGCGCACGGGCACCTTCCCACCGCTGGGGAGCGCTGTGTTGCGTCGTGATCCTGGCTGTCGCCCTGTACGGGTGCGGGAGCGCTGCGGCCAAGTCGTCGGGCACGTCGAGCACCTCGACCAAGTCGTCGTTCGCCGCCTATAGCGCTTGTCTGAAGGCGCACGGGGTGAACCTGCCGGCCAACTTCCGCCCTCGCTCGGCGTCCACGCCCGGGAGCGTCCCGAGCGGGAGCTTCACGCCCGGGAGCGTCCCGAGCGGGAGCTTCCCACGGGGGAGCCTCCCGAGCGGCGTGAACGCAACCAAGTTCAGAGCAGCCCGGGCGGCCTGCCAGTCGAAACTCCCGAAGGGAGCCTTCGCCGGGCGCTTCGGAAGTGGAGGGCCCCGCGGGCTCTCCAATCTCCAGGCGTACGAGAGCTGCTTGACGAGTAACGGGGTGACGCTCAGCGGGACCGGCTACCGGGCCCTCGCCTCGCTCAACCGCAGCGACCCGACGGTCCAGGCGGCCATCAAGACCTGCCAGCCGCTCCTCCAGGCGGCCACCACCACGACCACCACGACAGCCCCGTCGGGCTGACCGACGCCCGAGTCAGCCGGCCAGCTCGTAGTGCTCGAGCTCGGGCCGGGCCATGGACTCTCGAAAGCGGGTGAAGGTCCAGGGCCACACCGCCGGGATGCCGCGGTCGTCGAGGTACCAGCTCCGGCAGCCGGTGACCCAGATGGTGTGGCGGGCCGCCTCCGAGCGTTCCTCCTCGAAGCGCTCGGCGGCGGTGACGGTGGGGGAGATCTCCCGGCACCGTCCCTCGGCGAGCTGCTCGACGAGCTGCATCACGTAGTCGAACTGGAGCTCGGCCACGTCGATGAGGGAGAAATTGCCGACGGGCCCGTTGGGGCCGTTCAACATGAAGAGGTTGGGGAAGTCCGGGACGCTGAGCGACAGGTAGGCCCAGGGACGGGGGTCCCACACCTCGTCCAGGCTGCGGCCGTGACGGCCCACGACCTCGATGGGCCGTAGGAAGCGGTCGACGCGAAAGCCCGTGGCCAGCACCAGCACGTCGAGCTCGTGCAGCGTGCCGTCCGCCGTGCGCACCCCTGCCGGCTCCACCTGGAGGATGGGGTCGGTCACCAGCTGGGCGTTGGGCCGCTGGATGGCGTCGTAGAAGTTGGCGGCGATGACGAGGCGCTTGCACCCGGCCCGGTAGGAGGGGCGGAGCCTCTCACGCAGTTCGGGGTCGGCGACGCTGTCCAGGTTGGCCTCGCACATCTGCTGCAGTGCCTTGATCTGCGGCGACTCGGCGTCGACGACGGCGTTGGCGAACCCCTCTTCGAACATCGTCCCCAGGTTGGCTCGGGCCTCGGCTATCAGGGCCGGGTTCGCCCGGTACTCGGCGCGCTTGGACTGCTCGATGGGAGGGTTGGCCACGGGCAGCACCCACTGGGCGGTGCGCTGGAAGAGGCGGTACTCGGCCACGGTGTCGACCACGGCGCCGGAGACCTGCACGGCCGAGGATCCCGTGCCGATCACCCCCAGGCGGACCCCCTCCAAACCTACGGTGTGGTCCCAGCGCGCCGTGTGGAACACGGGCCCGGCAAAGCGGTCGATGCCGTCGATGGCCGGGTACGAGGGGTGGTGCAGGACGCCGGTGGCGGCTACGACCACGTCGGCCACGTCACGCCGTCCGTCGGCTGTGGTGATGTGCCAGCAGCCGTGGTCGAAGACCATGGTCCTGACCTCTGAGGAGTACTGGACGTATTTCTCCACGTCGAATCGCCGGGCCACCGCCTCGAGGTAGTCCTCTATCTCCTGGCCGGGGGAGAAGACGTGGCTCCAGTCGGGATTGGGGGCGAAGGAGTAGCTGTAGAGATGAGAAGGGACGTCACAGGCCACCCCCGGGTAGGTGTTCTCGCGCCAGGTCCCGCCCAGGCGCTCTGCCTTCTCGTACACGGTGATGTCGGTGAACCCCGCCTCGCGCAGCTTGACGGCGGCCAGAATGCCCGCCATGCCCCCGCCCACCACGACGAAGCGAAGCGGGCCGTGCCGTCCGTTCCCGTTGGCGCCCACCGTTACGCGTCCTCCCGCAGTTGTCCCGCCCGCTCGAAGGTTAGCGGAGCGGGCTCTCGGTCCCCGGTTGCCGACCGTGTGCCCCGGAGGTCCTCTAGGGTGGCGCCATCGGAGGGGTGAGCCGGACCACGGCGCCGATGTCGCGGCGCGATGTGCTCAAGGGAGGCATCACCGCCGCCGGGGCCCTGGCCGCCGGAGCCGTGCTGGGAGCCTGTGGTGGTTCGGGCCCGAAGACGTCCGCCACAGTCCTCCAGGGCTCGGGGCGCTATCGCTGGCCGGTGCCCGTGGCGCGCCGCAAGCCGGGTTCCCGGCCCTTTCCCGATCGGGCGGCGGGCACCGACACCATGCCCGAGATCGAGCACGTCGTGGTGCTCATGATGGAGAACCACAGCTACGACAACTACCTGGGCATGCTCGGGCGCGGCGACGGATTCACCCTTGGTGCCGACGGCAAGCCCACCAACTGGAACCCCACCGCCGACGGGCGCAGGCAGCTGGCCTTCGCCATGCCCGACGACTGCCAGCAGGACGGCCATCCGTCCCAGGAGTGGACGGCCTCCCACGAGCAGTACGACGGCGGCACCAACATGGGATTCGTCACCTCGGCCAGCGGCCCGGTGGCCATGGGCTACTGGACGAGCCGCGACCTGGCCTTCTACTACTCGCTGGCCTCGACCTTCCCGCTGGCCGACCGATGGTTCTCCTCGTTGCTGGGCCAGACGTACCCCAACCGCCGCTACCTGACGGCCGCCACGTCGGCCGGCATGGTCGACGACGTGGTGAGCCAGGTGCTGTCCTCCACGGCGCCGCAGGGCACCATTTTCGACGTCCTCGACGCCCACGATGTGAGCTGGCGCAACTACTACCACCTGGGCAGCCTGCCCACGATCGACGTCTGGTACGGGGACCGGGCGGCCCGGAGCGCCAACGTGGTGAGCGTCGACGCCTTCTTCGCCGACGCCGCCTCGGGACGGCTGCCCGGCTTCGCCATCGTGGACCCCGACTTCGGCTCGGGCTCCGAGGAGGACCCCCAGAACATCTCGGTGGGACAGTCCTTCTCCTCCCGGGAGGTCACCGCCGTCATGGAGGGCCCGGCCTGGTCCAAGACGCTTCTGGTGTGGACCTATGACGAGCACGGGGGCTACTACGACCATGTCCCGCCCCCGCCGGCGCTGGCTCCCGACTCCCTCGAGGCCCTGTCGCCGGTGGGCCCCCACGGCGAGAAGGCCTACGACGGCTTCCGGCGCTACGGCTTTCGCGTCCCCGCCGTGGTGGTGTCGCCCTACGGGCGCAAGGACCACGTCACCCACACCGTCCACGACCACACCTCGATCCTGGCCATGGTGGAGCGGAAGTGGAATTTGCCGGCGCTCACCTTTCGCGACGCAAACGCCGCCGACCTGATGGACTTCCTCGACCTCTCCCGGCCCACGTGGAGCGAGCCCCCCGCTTTGGCGGCACCGCTTTCGGCCGGGCAGGGCTGCTCGCCCGGGCACGCCGGCACCATCCCGCCCCCGGGCTCGGTGGTCGCCTGACGTTCGCGCAGAATTCGCCCGCCGGCCGTTGCGCTGCGGGGTCGTCCGGAGGAGAGTTGGTTCGGGACGGGCCTGTGCCGGTCCCCACAGCGGAAGGAGCCACCATGGCCGAGATGTCCCGCTACGAGCACGGCGTCCCCTCTTGGGTGGACATGGGCGCCCCCGATCCCCAGGCAGCTCTCAGCTTCTACAGCGAGCTGTTCGGATGGGAGGGCCAGGACATGGGCGAGGAGGCCGGCCACTACACCATCGTCTCCAAGGGCGGGAAGATGGTGGCTGCCATCAGCCCTGCCCAGCAGCCGGGCACGCCGTGGTGGGCCACCTACGTGAACGTGGACGACGTCGACGAGGTGACCAAGCGCGTCGAGGTCGCCGGCGGCGAGGTGGTGGTGGCTCCCATGGACGTGATGAGCGCCGGGCGCATGGCCGTCTACCGCGACACGACCGGCGCCGTCATCTCCGCCTGGCAGCCCGCCCAGCACCTGGGCGCCCAGATCGTGAACGAGCCCGGCGCCTTCAGCTGGTGCGAGCTGGCCACGTCGGACCTCGAGAAGTCCAAGCGCTTCTACGCAGAGGTGTTCGACTGGGGCTGGGGCGGCGCCCCCGAGTACGCCGAGGTACAGGTCTCGGGGCGGTCGGTGGCGGGGGTGATGCCGCGCCCGGACGCCATCCCCGCCGAAGTGCCCGACCACTGGCTCGTGTACTTCGGGGCCTCCGACGTCGACGCCGACAGCGCCCACGCCGTGTCGCTGGGGGCCACGCAGGTGCTGGCGCCGACCGACGTCCCCGGCACCGGGCGCTTCGCCGTGCTGCTGGACCCCCAGGGGGCGGCTTTCGCCCTGTTCCAGGGTTAGCC
>JBJKRZ010000093.1:0-32479 GCA_046704365.1 Acidimicrobiales bacterium
CTCGCCCACCACTCGGGCGTCGTGCGCATCGAGGACGAGGAAGGCGGCCGGCGCGTGACCGTCGTGGCCGACGACGGCTCCGAGGAGTCGGTGCTCGTGGGAAGCCGGGCGCATCTCGAGGTCCGCGAGGGCCAGGAGGTGGCCGCCGGCGACGCTCTGGTGGAAGGCCCGAAGGACCCCAAGGAGCTCCTCGAGGTCAAGGGCATCCGCGAGACCCAGCAGTATCTGGTCGAAGAGGTCCAGAAGGTCTACCGGGACCAGGGCGTGTCCATCCACGACAAGCACATCGAGCTGATCGTGCGCCAGATGCTTCGCCGGGTACTCGTGGCCGAGCCCGGCGACGCGCCGTTCCTCCCCGGCGAGCGCGTCGACGCCCAGATCTACGCCGAGGTGAACCGGAGCCTGGTCCAGGACTCCAAGCGACCCGCCGAGGGCCGCCCCGAGCTCATGGGCATCACCAAGGCCAGCCTGGCCACCGACTCGTGGTTGTCGGCCGCCTCATTCCAGGAGACGACCCGGGTTCTCACCGAGGCCGCCATCGAGGGCCGCTCCGACCAGCTCTTCGGGCTCAAGGAGAACATCATCATCGGCAAGCTCATCCCCGCCGGAAGCGGCATGAACCGCTATCGGGACATCGAGGTCGACCTGCCCGAGGCCGTGGGCCTGTCGCTGCGCAGCTACGGCTACGACGAGGAGACCGAGGACCTGGCCGCCTGGCTGCGTGACGTGGGCAGCCCCGTGGGCACCGAGGAGGTGGAGGGCCTGGCCGGCCTGGGCCGCGGCCCCGACGGGTCGCCGTGGTCGCTCCCCGAGCCCGGCGAGCCGAGCTTCCCGCCCGGCGACGGCTTCGGCGAGCAGGGGGGCGACGGCCAGGTGGAAGCCGGCGCCTGAGTCCCGACGATCTGGCTGCCGGGACCGGGCCGGCTCCGTGGCCGGGACCGGACCGGCGCCCCGGGCGGGACCGGACCGGCGCCCTGGGTGGGGACGGACCGGCGCACGGACCGGGGAGTGCCACTTGGCCCCGGAGCGGTTGCCCGGGCCAGGGGGTATCATTACGATCCGTTGTTCGCGTGACCGGTCGCGCCCTGGTGGCCGCCCGGAGCGCGGAGCTCTCCGAGTCCCATTCTCCCTAGAGGTCACGCGTGCCCACCATCGAACAGCTCGTCCGCAAGGGCCGGGCCACCAAGCAGTCGAAGACCAAGACCCCGGCCCTGAAGGGCGCCCCCCAGCGCCGGGGGGTGTGCACGCGCGTGTTCACCACCACCCCGAAGAAGCCCAACTCGGCGCTGCGCAAGGTGGCCCGGGTGCGCCTCACGAGCGGTATGGAGGTGAGCGCCTACATCCCCGGGGTGGGCCACAACCTCCAGGAGCACTCCATCGTGCTCGTGCGCGGGGGCCGGGTGAAGGACCTGCCCGGGGTGCGCTACAAGGTCATCCGCGGGGCGCTCGACGCCCCCCGCCTGCGCGAGCGCAACCACCCCCCTTACCGCAAACGCGCCAAGAGGGACTCCTGAGGTGCCCCGCAACGGCCCTGCCACCCGCCGGGACCTGAGTCCCGACCCCGTCTACCGGTCGGTGCTCGTGACGCAGGTGGTGAACAAGATCCTGTCCCGGGGCAAGCGCACCCTGGCCGAGCGGATCGTCTACGACGCCATGGACACGGTGAAGGAGCGCACCGGCGGGGACCCCGTCACGATCTTGAAGCGCGCCGTGGAGAACACCCGGCCCGAGCTCGAGGTGAAGAGCCGACGGGTGGGTGGCGCCACCTACCAGGTGCCGGTCGACGTGCGCCCCCGGCGTGCCACCACGCTGGCCATCCGCTGGCTGGTGGGCTTCTCCCGTCAGCGTCGGGAGAAGACTATGGCCGACCGTCTCGCCAACGAGGTCCTGGACGCCGCCAACGGGACCGGCGCCAGCGTCAAACGGCGGGAGGACATGCACAAGATGGCCGAGTCCAACAAGGCTTTCGCCCACTACCGCTGGTAGGGCAGCCACGACTGCCGGGGCCGGCCCGGCGGCCGCCTGTTCCCCTCCAGCTCGAGCACGCAGCGAAGAACGACACGAGAAACGACCATGGCCGAACCACGTCCCATCCGAGAGTTCCCCCTGGGCCGGACCCGCAACATCGGGATCATGGCCCACATCGACGCGGGCAAGACCACCACGACGGAGCGGATCCTCTACTACACGGGCAAGAACTACAAGATCGGTGAGGTCCACGAGGGTGCCGCCACCATGGACTGGATGGTCCAGGAGCAAGAGCGCGGCATCACCATCACCTCGGCGGCCACCACCTGCAAGTGGCGCGACAGCTGGATCAACATCATCGACACCCCTGGCCACGTGGACTTCACCGTGGAGGTCGAGCGCTCCCTGCGGGTCCTCGACGGGGCCGTCGCCGTGTTCGACGCCGTGGCCGGTGTCGAGCCCCAGACCGAGACGGTGTGGCGCCAGGCCAACAAGTACGCCGTCCCCCGTATCTGCTTCATCAACAAGATGGACCGCATCGGGGCCGACTTCCCCCGGGCCGTGGCCATGATCCGCGACCGTCTCGACGCCGTGCCGGCCGTGGTGCAACTTCCCATCGGGGTGGAGGGCGGGTACAAGGGCGTGGTGGACCTGCTCGGCATGGAGGCCCTCGTGTGGGGCGACGACATGGGCGAGAAGTGGGAGACCCAGCCCATCCCCGCCGACCTCACCGACGCCGCCGAGGAGGCCCGCCACGAGCTGGTGGACGTGCTCTCCAACTTCGACGACACCATCACCGAGAAGTACCTGGGCGACCAGGAGATCACGGCCGACGACCTGCGCCGAGCTCTGCGGCGGGGCACCATCGCCAGCCAGGTGGTGCCCGTTCTGTGCGGATCGGCATTCAAGAACAAGGCCGTCCAGCCACTGCTCGACGCCGTGGTGGACTACCTGCCCAGCCCTCTCGACGTGCCGCCTGCCCACGGCACCACCTCCAAGGACGAGGTGGTCGAGCGCAAGGCCGACGACGCCGATCCCTTCGCCGCCCTGGCCTTCAAGATCATGACCGACCCCTATGTGGGCAAGCTCACCTACATCCGGGTCTACTCGGGAACCCTCTCCAAGGGCTCTTCCATCCAGAACTCCACCAAGGGCCGCAAGGAGCGAGTGGGACGCATCCTGCAGATGCACGCCAACCACCGCGAGGACAAGGACGCCATCTTCACCGGCGACATCGTGGCCGTGGTGGGGCTCAAGGACACCACCACCGGTGACACCCTGTGCGACCCGGCGCAGTCCGTGCTCCTCGAGCGCCTCGAGTTCCCCGAACCGGTCATCCACGTGGCCGTTGAGCCCAAGACGAAGGCCGACCAGGACAAGCTGTCCAAGGCCCTCTACGCGCTGTCCGAGGAGGACCCCACCTTCCGCGTCCGCTCAGATGAGGAGACGGGCCAGACCGTGATCTCGGGCATGGGCGAGCTGCACCTCGAGGTGCTCGTCGACCGCATGCTGCGGGAGTTCTCGGTGGACGCCAACGTGGGCAAGCCCCAGGTGGCTTACCGCGAGACCATCCGCAAGCCCGCCGAAAAAGTGGAGGGCCGCTACGTCCGCCAGACCGGTGGCCGGGGCCAGTACGGCCATGTGGTCATCACCCTGGAGCCCACCGGGCCGGGAGGCGGCTACGAATTCGTGGACAAGATCACCGGCGGTGTGATCCCCAAGGAGTACATCCCCGCCGTGGACGCCGGCATCCAGGAGGCCCTCACCAACGGAGTGCTGGCCGGCTACCCGATGGTGGACGTGCGGGTGACCCTCACCTACGGCTCCTACCACGACGTGGACTCCTCGGAGATGGCCTTCAAGATCGCCGGCTCCATGGCCCTGAAGGAGGCGGCCAGGCGCGCCTCCCCCGTGCTCCTCGAGCCTGTCATGGCCGTGGAGGTGGTCACCCCCGAGGAGTACATGGGGGACGTGATCGGCGACCTGTCCTCCCGCCGGGGCAAGGTCGAGGGTATGGAGCAGCGGGGGAACAGCCAGGTGGTCAGGGCTCTGGTGCCCCTGGCGGACATGTTCGGCTACGCTACCGACCTGCGTTCGCGCACCCAGGGCAGGGCCACCTACACGATGCAGTTCAGTGCCTATCACGAGGTCCCGGACTCGATCTCCCGTGAGATCGTCGCCCGGGCACGGGGCGAGTAAGCCCGCCCACAGCACCAACAAGGACACAGACGGCGGTGCCCGAAGGGGGGCCGCCAGAGACGAGAAAGCCGGAGCGCACAGAAATGGCCAAGCAGAAGTTCGAGCGGTCCAAGCCTCACATCAACATCGGGACGATGGGCCACATCGACCACGGCAAGACCACGCTCACAGCGGCCATCACCAAGGTGCTGCACGACAAGAACCCGAACGTGGCCTATACGTCCTTCGAGCAGATCGACAAGGCGCCCGAGGAGAAGCAGCGGGGCATCACCATCAACATCGCCCACGTCGAGTACGAGACGGACAACCGGCACTACGCCCATGTCGACATGCCCGGGCACGCCGACTACATCAAGAACATGATCACCGGCGCCGCCCAGGTTGACGGGGCGATCCTGGTGGTCTCCGCCGCCGACGGCCCCATGCCCCAGACTCGGGAGCACGTGCTGCTGGCCCGGCAGGTGGGGGTGCCCTACATCGTGGTGGCACTCAACAAGGCGGACATGGTCGACGACGAGGAGCTGCTCGACCTAGTGGAGCTGGAGGTACGTGAGCTCCTCACCCAGTACGAGTTCCCCGGCGACGACATCCCGGTCGTCAAGGTGAGCGCCCTGAAGGCACTCGAGGGCGATGACGAGTGGACGCCCAAGATCCTCGAGCTCATGGAGGCTGTGGACTCCTACATCCCCGAGCCCGAGCGCCCGGTGGACCGCCCGTTCCTCATGCCCATCGAGGACGTCATGTCCATCACCGGCCGTGGCACGGTCGTCACCGGCAAGGTGGAGCAGGGCATGATCAAGGTGGGGGAGGAGGTCGAGATCGTCGGCCTGCGTACCACCCAGAAGACCGTCGTCACCGGCGTCGAGATGTTCCGCAAGCTCCTCGACGAGGGCCGTGCCGGAGACAACATCGGGGCCCTGCTGCGCGGCACGAAGAAGGAGGAGGTGGAGCGCGGCCAGGTGCTGGCCAAGCCCGGTTCCATCACTCCCCATACCAACTTCGAGGCCCAGGTGTACGTGCTCACCAAAGAGGAGGGCGGCCGCCACAAGCCGTTCTTCAACAACTACCGGCCCCAGTTCTACTTCCGGACCACCGATGTCACCGGTTCGATCAGCCTCCCCGAGGGCACCGAGATGGTGATGCCCGGCGACAACACCGAGATGACCGTCGAGCTGCAGAAGCCCATCGCCATGGACGAGGGCCTGCTCTTCGCCATCCGCGAGGGTGGGCGGACGGTGGGCTCGGGCCGGGTCACCAAGGTCCTCAAGTAGGGCTGGCGGAGCGGGTTCGGTAGGAGAGAAGCGGTCATGGCCGACGCCTCGCGGCAGAAGATCCGGATCAGGCTCAAGGCCTACGACCACGAGATCCTGGACCAGTCCACGGAGAAGATCGTCCAGACGGTCCTGCGCACCCAAGCGAAGGTGCAGGGCCCGGTGCCCCTTCCCACCGAGAAGCACCGCTACACGGTGATCCGCTCCCCCCACAAGTACAAGGACAGCCGCGAGCACTTCGAGATGCGGGTGCACAAGCGCCTGGTGGACATCGTCGAGCACACGCCCAAGACTGTCGACTCCCTGCAGCGCCTCGACCTTCCGGCGGGCGTGGACATCGAGATCAAGATACAGAACGTATAACGCACAGAGTGGTGGTCCCCCTCAGGGGATCACCCACTGTGGCGGTGCTCGTTGGCGAGTTCGCCCGCCGCTACGACAATCCCAGGACCCGCGCTCAGTACGTGGCCGAGCTGAACGACCTGTTCCGGGTCACCGGCCGGCTGCACCCCTCGGAGTTGACCGACGCGGACGTGCTGCGCTGGTGCGCTGGGGGCCGCCGCCCGGTGGCCAACAACACGATCCGCAACCGCCTGTCGCGGGTGACCACCTTCCTGCGCTGGTGCGTGCGCCAGGGCCAGGCCGACCCGGTGCTCGTCGAGGCGCCGTGCGACCGGACCAACCCGTTGCGGCGGGTGCCCCGGTTGTACGGCAAGCTCCAGGGCAAGCATCCGGCTCGCTGGCTCACATACGACGAGGCCTTCGGGCAGCTGCTGGCCAGCTGCGGTGACGATGGCGAGGTCGAGCTCCGTGACGAGCTCGTGCTCCGGCTCGGCTTGGCCGGTATGCGGGCGGCCGAGATCATCGGCTTGCGGGTGGAAGAGGTCCACCTCGGGGACGTCCCGCCCCAGATCCGCTGGGTCGGCAAGGCCCGTCGTTCCCGGCGCATTGTGTGCGGAGCTGAGCTGATCGAGCTCCTCCAGCGCTATCTCGATGCCTACAAGACCCACAGCGACTGCTCGAGTGACCCTGATGCCCGTTTGGTGTGTCGCGAGAAAACGGGGGGAGGGGCCGGCCACATCTCGTGGGGCAATTCGATCGCCCGTACCTGCTCGATCCAGCGCATCGTCGGGCTGCGGGCCGAAGCGGCCGGCTTGGGCCACATGTCGCCGCACGACCTGCGGAGCACAGCCGCCGGGATCCTGCACCGGGCGATGACCGCCGACGGCGGGCACGTCTTCGACCTTCGTGACATCCAGCAGGTGCTCGACCACAGCGACCCGGCCACCACCCAGCGTTCGTACCTCGACCCGCTGGACACGGACACGAAGGAGCGGGCGGCCGCCTTGCTCGATTGACCCCAGATCCCCCAAGCGGCGGGTGGTTCCGAGCGTCCGTTTGTGTCGCCATCCGGGTAGCGGGTGATACCGCCTGAATCTGGCCCTGGTGGAAGCCCTACCTGGGCATACCGGAGCCGGCATTATGTGGGTGACACACCGCCGCCGCAATACCCATTGACTTGGAGTGTTACCGGGCGGGACCCGAGGACTCGGGCGGACGAGGGCGAAGGCACCACTATGGCGGGACGACGTATCATGTGGCGCCTGGCCGTCCTTGCATTACTTGCGGTGCTGGGTGCGGCAACTACTGGATGCGCCGCGCGCTCCAGCTCGTCGGCCTCGCCATCTACCTCAACGAGTTCCTCAACGAGTCCTTCCGCTGCCTTGCCAGCATCGGCAACGTCGGAGCCAGAGACCGCCGTAGCGGCTAATCCCCGCCAAGTTCTGAAGCCTGCGTCGATTGCTCCGGTAAGCGACGAGTGCGCCCTTCCGCTGACCCATGATGCTGACGGCAATATCTCACCGCTGCTATGCGCGGATGGAGGGGTGAATGTCTTGGCTTGGGAATCTGAAGCCCAGGGCTGCGTTGTTGGGAAGAGCACTTGCAATACGGAGTCCGAAACCATGGCGCTGGGAGCCGCTCCGTTAACAACGCAAGTTACGCAAGCGATGTGCTTTGACTACTTTCATGTTTCGGGAACGAATCCAATAACCATCACAATCGGGACCTTGGCCGCCGCCTATTACGGCTGGGATGCCGCCGACAGAAACGCTGTGCAGACGTGGATGTCGCAGAGAGACTGTCCTGGAGCACCTGGCTACCCAAGTGGCTAGGGGAGATGGCTGGCCCGGCATGGGTCGGAGTGGAAAGATCGGCTCGTGAGCGGAGGCCCGACCGACCTCTTCGACGGGCCGACTGGGACGGCTCCAATGGAACCGAAACACGTCACGTTGTCAGTCCGGCCATCCCTTGCCGCCGTCGCCATCGGCGCTGGCGCAGTTGCGGCGAGTACAGCCCTGCCTTGGTACGGAGCGGAGCCCTCACTCGGGCGGCTGAGCTTTGGATTCGGCGTTAGCCCCCTTTCGCACTCTCTGTTCCCACTGTCATCAGGTCCTGGCGGGACAGGCTGGGGCCACCTCATCCTCGGCCTTGCGTTGCTCACATCGCTTTCAGCGTTGGTGGTCCGTGCGGTCATGCCTGGTCTGGGGTCGAGGGTGTCCCGGTTGTTTCGGGTCGTCGCAGTGTCACCGGTGGCAGTCTTGGCGACCCTCCTGTTGCTTGCGATCTTCTTGGAACTCATCGCCCAACCGCCAGACGGTGACGGGCCACCATGGGGCGTGGACTGGGGCGGACTAATAGGCGGATTCCTCGCTCTGACGGTGTGGCTCGGCGGCATTGCTGTCCTGCTCCTCGGGCTGAGGTCAGAGGGAGCCTGATCCGGTGACGGCCCCGACTTGAGAGTGCGGCCCTCGGTCGCAGCCACCGTCCCGGCGGCTGCCCGCAAATGCTGCCCAGCTCCGAACCGACTGCGAGCGCATCGGTCATGCGCTTGCTCAGCGTGACCACGATGCCGATCGTTGGGTTGCGGCGACTGCACTACGGCTCCAGATACCGCTTGTGTCGAACGACGGAATCTTCGAGGGCGTCCCGGGCCTCGCCGTCGAACGGGCTTGATCCGTCCTTGCCGTTCCTGGCACGGTCCTAAGGCGCTCGTCAAGGGCTGCGCAGGCAGCGGGCCGTCTTCTCGTTCCAGCCGTTCCTGCTCCCGCTGCCCTTGACTTCGCCGCTCGGACCGTGCTTGATGCCTATCAGGCATCGACGCAGAAGGGTCGAGACCCTCATCGAGGAGGAGCACGTCGGCCCCTCAGTCTCGGCGTTACGACCCCTGAGTAGGGTCGAAGCGTGCTCGAGTTCTCCAGCCACGCTCGGCGTCGGATGAGACGCTGGCACATCACCGAGGAAGAGGTGATCGAAGTCTTAGCCGACCGCGAGGCCGCCCGCCCCTCGCTTTCCGTGCCGGGCAGGACCGTGGTGATGGGTTTCACGGTCGGTGGCCGGCGGCTGAAGGTGGTGCTGGTGGAGGGCGAGAATGTCGTGGTCACCGTGGCCGAGCAAGGAAGGAGGCGTTAACGTGGGTAACGTGCTTGTGGAATACGACCCCGAGGTGCAAGCCACCTACGTCACCCTTGGCGATGGCGAGCCGGTGACCCACGTAGAGGTCCAAGGCGAGCAGGTCGCCGTCGATTTGGATTCCACAGGGACTCCGATCGGAGTTGAGCTCCTCCTCGCTCCCACCAAGGTGACTCCCGAGATGCTGTCGGCGGTGTCTGCTCGCTTCCCCGGCTTAGGAGAGCGACTTGCCGACGCATTGGTTGGTACTGGCTATCACGCCCGCCTGACGAGGTGAGCAACTTACAGGCGTCTGGGTTCTCGTTCCGTTTATGAGGTAGGCATGGACCACAGCGTCCGCCACCGACAATCGGAAGGAGTCGCCCATGGCCCCCGCCACCAGTACGTCGCCGAGCTGACCGACCTGTTCGCCTGCACCGGCCGTCACCACCCGGACCAACTCAACGAAGCCGGCGTCCTGCGGTGGTGCGCCGGGATCGACCGCCGGTCGCCAACAACACGGTCCACAACCGCCTATCCCGGGTAACCACCTTCCTGCGCTGGTGCGTCCGCCACGGTCACGCCGCCCCGGTCAAGGTCGAGGTCCTGACCGACCGACACAACTCCCCCCCGGCGGGTCCCTCGCCTCTACGGCAAGGTCCAGGGGAAGAACCCGGCCCGCTGGCTCAGCTACGACGAAGCCTTCGGGACCCTCCTCGGCACCTGCCCGGGCGACGGCGAGATCGGGCTCCGAGACCGAGCTGGTCCTCCGCCTGGGACTCGCCGGGATGCGGGCGGCGGATGTCGTCAACCTCCGCCTGGGCGGTCTCCAGCTGACCGACAGCCCGCCCCAGATCCGCTGGATCGGCAAGGCCCGACGGTCCCGGCGGGTCGTCCCCGGCGAGGTCCTCCTCGAGCTCCTGGGCCGGTACCTCCGCACCTACCGGACGGGCGCCGGCCCCGAGCTCCCCTCCGACGGGCCGGTGGTCTGCCGGGGCAAGCCGGGGGCGGGGACGGGCCGAGTGGCCTGGGGACATGGCATCGCCCGGACCTGCTCGGTCCAGGTCATCGTCCGGAACCGGGCCGCGGCCGCCGGGCTCGGCCACATGTCGCCCCACGACCTCCGCCGCACCACCGCCGGCATCCTCCACCGGGCCAAGAGCGCCGATGGGGGCCACTTGTTCGACCTCCGGGACATCCAGCAGGTCCTCGACCACGCCGATCCCGCCACCACGGGCCGAGCGTCGCGGGAGGGCTGTAGCGCTCAACCAGCTTGTTCGGCGGTCTCGCGCGCACCGGTCGCCACCGGTTGACGTCGATCTCACGGGTTCCTTACAGTGCCTGCGCATTGCACGACACTGGGATGACCATCGTGCAGGAGAGGGCGGTCGACATGGACCTGTCGCAGGCGGGAACCCAGACCTTGGAGGACTTTCTCTGTCTCAATGGCTCCGACGGGACGTACCAGCTCTCGGTGAGTAGTACCTGGGAAGGCCAGCCCGGGTTGGTTTTCGGCGGCTTCACTCTCGCCATCCTTCTGCGGGCTGCTGGACTTGAGTGCGCGGCCGGGCGGCCGGTTTCTCTCGCCTGTCAGTTCGTGCGGCCCTTGATGATCGAGACGCCGATCCACATCGAGGTCACCGCCCTTCGGCGAGGGAGGACTTCTGACCTTCTGCACGTATCGCTGGGGCAGTCGGACAAGAGTGCCGTCGAGGCGATGATTCGAACGACCATGACGACGACAGGTCCGGTGGTCGTCGCGCAGCCACCGTTCGACTTGGGGGAGCCCACCTCCTTCCGGCGCAGTCGCGACATCCTCCTCGAGGATGGTTGGGAGCGGTTCTCCGCATTCGAGGACTACTTCGATATTCGCGCTGACTGGGATCGCGCCGAGTCGGACTCCTTCATTTGGGTTCGCTCTCCCAGTGGCGGCGCCGATGACGATCCGTTTCTCGAAGCCGCGAGGGTTGCGACATTTCTCGACCAGCAGGCGCCCGCCGTTCTGAACCATCTGGGGTACCACAGGGGGCCTCAACGCCTCGAGCTGCCATGGGGCTTCACCAACCTGGACCTCCTCGTCCACTTTCACAAGCCCCGGGGGACCGAGTGGGTCTGCTATGTGGCCAAGGTGATCGATGCCCTCGATGGCGTCGCCAGCGGGCAGACGCAGGCCTGGTCGCGGACAGGTGACCTCCTTGCCACGGCCCACAGCCAGATCGCCTTCTTTCCCGCTGCTGGCGACCGCCTCTACGGCTGACAGTCTTGAGAGTTCGTCCCGTATCGAGAAGTGCGAGGGCAGATCGGTTCAGCAGGACACCGTTCGGACGTCACGACACGCAAGACTGAAGGGCTGTCAGCACGAAGCCGTTACAAGACGGTGGTTGGGAGGGAATACCGATGAGCCTCGGATCGATTCGGGGATTCATAAGTCTGATGTCGGTCAGTGGTCTGGGATTGGCCCTTCTTGCTGCGGGCTGTAGCGGCGGAGCGACACCCAGCTCCTCGGCCGGATCGGTACCGTCGTGGGAGACGTCCCTCGGCACCGGCGTAAGGGTGATCCCGCCTACGACTGCAACCGCTGGTACCTCATCGCCGGGTGGAGTTGCGATGGCGTACGTGGCGACGCTCAACTCGGGAAAACTGAGCGATCTGTGTCCGCTCGTTGAGCCCGACGCCCAGAGCCTCTGCCGCCAGGCATTGCTCGGAGCACCGGCGACGACGGGGACGAAGTTTTCCGATGCCGCTTTGGGCTATGTGGCGATTGATGGCGACGAGGCTCTTGTGGGTCTCACGGGCACTTACTGCGATCCCAACGCCACGCCCGCCTGCACGACCAATACGAACGCGGCGGCCATTTTTGATTCCGACAGGTCCTTTTCTGCTCTCTTCTCGGCCGCTCTCACAGCGGCAAGCCCAAGTAACACGAGCAGCGCGTACTCGCTGGCTCCGTGCATTGAAGTCAACTCGCAGTGGTACCTCGACGTGCCGCCGAGCGACTTCTGAGTCCCGCCCGCTACGTCCAGCGCGGGCTGCTCAGGAAGCTGGGGCGGGTGCAACTGCCGCGTTACAACCCGGGGTTGGCACCGCCGTCACGAGCTTGGGGACTTGAGGGAGCTGGCTCATCTGCAGAGAGCTCCCGCTGATGGCATCGGCCATGGCGGTGTCGCCGGCGGCGTTCGGGTGCAGGTGGTCGCCCGAGTCGTATGCCGGAAACAGCATGTTGGGCGCGCAGGCACCGTTGTAGACGTCTGCCACGACCGGGGCGAGATCGAGGATTCCGTCGAAGGTCCCTGACGTGCGAATCCAGGTGTCCACGTCTTCGAGCTCCACCTGTTGGCCTGGGACCCAGGGGTCCTTGGGGTTCGCTTGGCGAGGCAAAAGGGTCATGGCCACGATGCGCAGCCCGGAGGCGTGTGCGGCGGCAACGAGCTGCTGATAACCCTGGATGAGCTGGGCGGTGCTGGCCCCGAAGAAGAGGTCGTTGGTGCCGAGCTCCAGGATCACTTCGCTCACGCCCGATTGGGAGGTCACGTCGCTGGCGAAACGTTGGAGTCCCGAGGGGCCGCCGCCTACCGCCGAGCGAGTGGGCACCACAGATGTGAGGGCGTTGGCCGAGATGCCTTCGTTCACCACGGCGCGCTGGTCGGCTACGGGGAGCTTGTCGATGCGCCGCTGGAGCACTGCCACCCAGTTGGTCGTGGAGTTGAACCCGTCACTTATGGAGTCGCCCAGGACGACGATGCTGCCGGCGTCTCCGCTGCGCAGCACGTCGACGGCGTCGACCCAGCGCTCGAAGTCGTCGTGGGCGGTGAGCCCGGCGCCGGTGGGCGAGGTGATCAGGTCGCCTGACCCGTTGGGTCCGAAGTAGCAGTGAACGGCTGTGTAGTAAGGGTGGTTTGTGACGAGTTCCTGGTTCGGCACGTATAGGCTCACGGCCAGCGTCTCGAGGTCGGTGACGGCCATGGGCACCGGGTCGCTGGTAAGCACCTGGCCGACAGGAATAGTCACTTCGGATGCGCCTGAGAAGTGCACGTGCATCATGGTTCCTGGCACGATGGCGGCGCCCCCAGCGGACTTCGCCACGGTGACGCCGCCCACCACCAGTGGTGTGTTGCCGAAAGCGTTGGAGATCCGGATCCGGATGGCGCTGCCACCGACACCGACGGTCGCCAAGTCTCGTACCGTGGTGTTGTCGGCGAGGCCGTAGCCCCAGGCCATGGCCGATCCCCACGCCACCTGCCAGGTCGGCTGCGGTGGGGGAACCGTCGTCGACGACGTGGTAGTCGGGCTTTGGACGTGCGCAGACGGTGCCCGACCGGCTGCCAATGAGGCGGCGATCGCGCCCGCCAGAACGAGCGCGCCCACCACGGCCACGGCTGCTGAACGTCGCACGGAGCCAGGTGAACACGTCTGAGCGCCGGGGGCAAGTACCCCTCCCTGCCGATCTCGACGCTCGTGGTAGACGGGACGCTCGTGCCAGACGGCACGCTCGTGCCAAAGGGGTCGGGGAGCACTGTTGCGCAAAGCGGGCGCGACCCACGGGTACGGGCGTTGCGGATCTCGACTCCCATCTGACCGTGCGCCTTTATCTTCATGGGCGCACGATGGGGCGCATCTGCAAATCTAGGCTCTGCATCTCATCGGTTGGCATGCACCCCACGAGCTCCGGCCGGTCTGTGGTGGAATCGTGCCCGGGGAGAGGGGGACGTCGTGAGGGGGTACAGACCATTCGGCATCGGAGGGCTGGGGCTCGCCTGCCTAGCCCTAGGAGCACTGGGGCTGGCGTCGTGCAGCTCTTCGGGAACATCGGCTTCGTCGTCGCCGAGCGACCTGTCGTGGGCCCCGGGGGAGGCCCAGGCCGCCGACGGCAGCCCACCCAGCTATACGGCCGCCTCGGTGTGTGGATCGAGCACCCGGACCTATCTGGCCGAGCTGTCCAACGGCAATCCCCTCGAAGCCAAGGTGCCCCTCGAGTGGGCCGACATCGTGCCAGGTGGCAAGCAGATCCTCATCAGCGGCACCGCCGCCCACACCCATCTCGGGCCCCAGGACAACCCGTTCACCCATCCATTCGGCAACGATCTGTCCATGGACGTCGCTCTCGACGCCCCGTTCCGACCTTTCAGCCGCCAGCTCGGCCCTCCCGAGGAGAAGCCGGGTCAGATGCACGTGGAGGTCGTCTCCGGCGTCATCCCCCACGTGGTGCGCACCTCGCAGGCCTCGCCCACCCAGACCTGGGAACAGCTGTCAGAGTTCAACGAGACCGGCTTCCAGCCCGGGTTCGCCCAGCCCTCGGTCGGCGACCGGGTGCTCGTCCAGGGTCGGTGGATCATCGACTGCGGGCACCCCAACTACGGCACCGAGCTGCACCCCATGTCCTTTGTGGCCTGGACCCAGCACCAGGGGACGACGACGGTGGCCCGGGCCTACGGCAACACGGTGTACGACACCCAGACCTACTCACAGGGCGCCTACGGTGGCTCGGGCTCGCCCCAGCCCTTCCCGGCGTACTTCGTCTCCGATGTGCTGGCAGCGACGCAGGGAAAGATCGACCACCTGAGCGCCTCGGAAGTTGAGACCGCCACGGTGGCGGCACCTCCGCCCTGGCGGGTGTGCGCACCGGCCGGCACGAGCGGCCGCTCGCTGGCCGTCCACTACGACATGGTCACCCGGCCCGGCGTGGACATCAGCGTGGCGCCGGACTCGCCGACGGGATGCGCCACGGTGACCGTCACCTACACCTCGTCGTTCCAGCCTTCCTCGACCAACCTGCGCCAGTGCGTGCTTCCCTGGTCCTACATCACCCGCATCGCCGCCGCCCAGTACGGCAAGGGCCTCGACATCAAAGGGCTCATCGACAAGTTCGTGACCGCCCCTGCGGCCCGGGCCATCGTCGACCGCAGCCCCACCAGCAGCTGCGCCGACGCCCTGGCCGGGCCGAAGGTGACCCCGTCACCTCCCGGCCAGAGCGTCAGGGTCGACGCCGCCCAGCCCATCCCCTTCTACGGAGTGGTGACCGTCGCCTGGCGTTGAGTGGGGGCTGGGGCGACCAGGGCTGTCCCGGTAGGCCGACCCCGGCTGCCAGCCGGGAAACCCGTTGTCAGGGGCCCCTGCCGGTGCCAGACTCACAACGCCCGCACAACCAAAGGGGGAACCATGGACTCGAGCTACCAACCTCTGCCGGACGTGCATGTCATACCGTCACACCTCGAGGTACCCGGCGTCGGGGTGATCCTGGTCAACGCCTTCGTGCTGTTGTCGGAACGGCCCGTGCTGATCGACACCGGTCTCGGCATGGACTCCACGCAGTTCATGGCGACGCTCGAGTCGATCGTCGATCCCGCCGAGTTGGGTTGGATCTGGCTCACCCACGACGACGCCGACCACACGGGCAGCCTGCAAGCCGTGCTGGAGCGGGCGCCGCAGGCGAAGCTGGCCACCCATGCGCTCGGTGCGCTGCGCGCCAGCACCTGGTGCGCGCTACCCCTCGATCGTGTCCACGCGCTGCAGGTCGGCTCGACGATCGATGCGGGGGACCGCACGCTGCACGCCCTCCGCCCTCCCGTTTTCGACAATCCGACTTCCACGGGCATCTATGACCCGAGTACCGGGACCTTTTTTGCCGTGGACACCTTCGGAGCCATCCTCCCGGGCGTCGTGGAGAACGTGGCCGATCTGGCCGAGCCGGAGCTCGTGGGCGGGATGACCGCCTGGACGACCTTTGACTCGCCCTGGCTGCACCTCGTGGACAGGGTGCGATTCGGCGAGGTGCTCGACGACGTACGAAAGCTGGGGGCGACCAATGTGATGACGTCGCACCTTCCGGCGGCAATCGGACAGACCGACGTCCTTCTCAAGATCCTCGAGTCGGTGCCCGATGCAGAACCCTTTGTGCCCCCCGACCACGAGGCCTTTGCAGCCATCGCTGCGCAGATGGGTCCGCCGCCGAGGGCCTAGCGGCGCCGCAACCTGGACTGCCGTCGGGGGAGGCGACGGCGGCTCCGGTCGCTCGGCGGTGGCTAGCGAGGGCGCTCAGGCGTCGCGGCGGATCAGCACCCAGCACCCCATGCCCAGTACCGCCACCGTGTACCCGACGAGGATGGCGAATCCGGTCCACGGGCTGAAGGCGGGTCCGACGCGGTCGGGCACGCCTTGGGTCGAGAACATGACGAGGCCGATGTTGGCCGGCAGGTAGCGGGCGATTGCGTTGCTGATGGACGTGGGCAGCGCTTGGACGATGAGGGGCAGGACGAGCACGACCCCGACGAAAGCCGAGATGGCACCGGCGGTGTGGCGGATGATGGTCGCCAGTCCCAGCGCCAACAGCCCCAGCACGGCAAGATAGAGCCCGGCACCGACCACGGCCCGCAGCACGCCCGGCTGTCCCAATGACGCCGATCCGTGCGACAGCAGGGCGTGGAGGTTGCTGGGGATCTTCAAGCCGAGCTGCTGGGCGCGTTGCTGAGCGATCGCCGCTGTCCCCACTGCGTGCTTGGCCGACAAGATGGCCTGGCCGATGGCGAAGGCACTGAAGGTGAGGATCTCGCTCACAACGATGGCCACAGCGCCGAAGACGAGGAGCTTGGCGGCGAGCACGACAGGGCGCCGGGGCACAGCGGACAACGTGGCCCGGATGGTGCCCGTGCCGTACTCGGCGCTCACGACCAGCACACCGAGGACACCGAAGATGAGCTGGCCGAGGAAGATGCCGATCAAGCTTCGGCGCGTGGGATCGTCGATGATCTCTGAGGGATTCACCGTCCCCGTGCTCAGGGCGCACAAGCCGACGACGGCCAGCCCGGTGGCGACGAGCGTCCACATGGTCGAGCGAACCGACCACAGCTTGGTCCATTCGGCGGCCATGGCCCGGCGCAGGCCGACGCGGCCCCGCGGCAGCCCGATATCGAAGGGGGCGGAAGCTTCGAGCACCGCGGTCACGATCCACCTCGGAATTCGACGGCTTCGTCGGTCAGCTCCATGAATGCGTCCTCCAGTGAGGCGACTGGCGTCAGCTCGTGCAGGGTGACTCCGGTCGCCATGGCCAGGTCGCCGACCTCGGGTGCGGACAACCCGGTGACCGTCAGGGACCCGTCAGGATCGGCGATGACGGTCCCGCCTGAGTTGGTGACGGCGTCGGACAACTGGTGCGGCACGGGCGTGCGCACCTTGACCGACTGACGAGAGCTGCGGGCCACGAAGTCGCCCACCGAGGTCTCGGCGATCAGCCTGCCCTTGCCGATGACCACGAGGTGGTCGGCGGTGAGCGCCATCTCGGCCATGAGGTGGCTCGAGACGAACACGGTGCGGCCCTCACCAGCCAGCTTCTTGCACAGCGTCCGCACCCACCGGATGCCCTCCGGGTCGAGGCCGTTCACGGGCTCGTCGAAGAGGAGCACAGCGGGGTCTCCTAGGAGGGCGGCGGCGATGCCCAGGCGCTGGCCCATGCCGAGCGAGAATTTGCCAACCCGCTTGTGGGCCACCGAGGTCAGGCCCACGAGCTCCAGCACCTCGTCGACGCGTTTGCGGGGGATGGCGTTGCTCCGGGCCAGGGTGAGCAGATGGGCCCGGGCGGAGCGGCCGGGGTGGATGGCCTTGGCCTCGAGGAGCCCGCCCACCTCCCGCAGTGGCCACGGCAGGTCGTGGTAACGCCGGCCCGACACGGTCACGGTCCCCGTCGCCGGTGCGTCGAGGCCCATGATCATCCGCATCGTGGTCGACTTGCCCGACCCGTTGGGGCCGAGAAAACCGGTCACGGTTCCCGGACGCACGTCGAAGGACAGGTCGTCCACAGCCACCACGCTGCCGAAGCGCTTCGAGAGACCCCGGGCCTCGATCACCCGGTGAGCCTTGCACGTCGCCCGCTCCAGCGGCTATCGGGGAGAACCCTGAGAGCTCCCTGTCCCAGGGGCTACCCTGTGGCGCGGGGGAGGGGGTGGGTGCATGCGACGCGTCAGTCGCCACATTCTCCTCTGGCTGGCCGGGGTCACCCTGCTGGCCGGCTGCTCTTCGGGGTCCGGCTCGGGCACCGTCAGCGTCGCCGTCGAGGGCCCCATGACGGGGGCGCAGTCCTCCACCGGGATCGACATGTGGCGCGGCGCCCAGCTCGAGGCGGCCAAGATCAACGCTGCCGGCGGCATCCTCGGCAAGACCCTGCAGCTGGTGCAGGTGGACGACCGTGCCGACCCCGCCACCGCAGTCGCCGTGGCCAGGCGGGCCATCGGCCGACGGATCTCGGCGGTGATCGGCCCCTACAACTCGGCTGTGGGCGTCTTGAACCTGCCCGTGTACATCGGGGCGGGCCTCCCCGTCGTTCGCCTCACCAGCAACCACACCACGAGCGGGAAAGGGATCACCCTGCAGCCCATGGACTACCAGGTCGCCCCCTTCGAGGCGGCGGCGGTGGAGAAGACATCGGGCACCCAACGGGTGGCCATCGTGTACGACACCTCCGCCTACACCTCCGGTGTCGCTTCCCAGCTGAAGACGCTCCTGACGGGTTCCCAGGTCCCCGTGGTGGCGTCCGAGCCCATCGCCAGTGACCAGACCCAGTTCACCGATGTCCTCGACGCCGTCAAGGCGGCGCAGCCCACGATCGTCTACTACGCCGCCTACGACCCCCAGGCAGAGGACCTCGTGATGCAGGCCAGCCGGCTGGGCGTGCCGGGGACGTGCCTGGTCGACGGTCTCGCCGCCCAGGGCCCCACGTTCTTGAGGACCGTGCCCCGGGCACTGGCCCAGAAATGCGTCTTCAGTGGCGTGCCAACGGCCGAGCAGTTCCCCGCCGCAGCTTCCTACGTCACGGCCTACAAGGCGAAGTACGGCGATTCCCCCGGGACCTGGGGAACATTCACCTACGACTCCCTGGGGGCGCTGGCGGCTGCGGTGAGGTCGGCGGGCTCCTGGTCGGCGAGGAAGCTCGACCCGGTGCTGTTCCACCTGAGCGACTACCGGGGGATCACCGGGACCACCACCATCGACCCTTCCACGGGGGATCGCAACGACCCGCCTCTGGTCATGCAGACGGTGGACAGCTCGGGCCGCTACGTCGTCTCCCGAGCGTGGTCGCAGAGTGGTGGTCTGCCCGTCCTCCCTGCTCTGTGAGCCGGGTCCGAGGGACCCTGCCGCTCCCCCACGGTGCCACCCTTGGCGGCCTCCTCGTCGGCTGGCGGGCCACGCAGCGTGGTGCCTGGTAGCGCCGACCCGGGGAAGGCGGTCACCCTGGCCACCCTGACCTAGGAGCTGCTGGCCGGGGCGCTGACGATCGTGTAGCGTGATCGACCGGCCGGTTCGCCGGCCAACTGTCCGATTCGACGTCCCTGAGCGCCCGGCCCAGGCCGGGGACCTCGGGGCCAACCTGACGAGCGCTCCGCTCGGGTCCCCCCGGGCGGAGCGTTGACGTGGAAGCCGGGTGTGTGAACTCGGCGCCCGAGAATCTCGGGGTCCTGCCGCGGCGCGGCCGGGCTCCGCTGAGCACGAGGACGGAAAGGCGCACGAACGGTGGCGACCAAGGCGATCGTCGGCGAGAAGGTCGGCATGACCCAGGTCTGGGACGAGCAGCATCGCGCCGTGCCGGTGACGGTGCTCAAGGTCGCGCCCGTGCGGGTGGTCCAGGTGAAGACCCCTGAGCGCGAGGGCTACTCCGCCCTGCAGGTCACCTGGGGCGTGCGCCGCTCCAACGGCCTGGCCAAGCCCGAGGCCGGCCATTTCGCTGCCGCCGGCGTGGAGCCAGGGCAGAAGCTGGTCGAGCTGCGCATCGACGACTCCAGCGGCTACGAGGTTGGCCAGCAGCTCGGCGCCGACGTCCTGGCTGCCGGCGACCACGTGGACGCCATCGCCGTGTCCAAGGGCAAGGGTTTCGCCGGGGCCATGAAGCGCCACAACTTCAAGGGCCAGGGGGCCGCTCACGGCAACCACAAGAAGCACCGGGCCCCAGGCTCCATCGGGGCCTGCGCCACGCCGGCCCGGGTCTTCAAGGGCACCCGCATGGCGGGGCGCCTGGGCGGCCGCCAGGTAACGGCTTTGAACCTCGAGGTGGTGCGGGCCGATCCCGAGCAGGAGCTGGTGCTCGTGAAGGGGGCCGTGCCCGGTCCCCGCGGCGGGGTGGTCGTGCTGCGCGACAGCGTGAAGGCCCCAGTCTCCGCCGGAGGTTCCCGGTGAGCGCCCAGAGCGCCCTGGCCGAGCGCCGCACCGTGCGCCGCCAGCGTCCCGACCCCGTCTCGCGCACCGTAGAGCGCCGGCGCCCGGACGGCGAGGTGCTGGGAACGGTCGCCCTGCCCGCCGAGATCTTCGGCATCGAGCCAAATCTGGCGGTCATGCACCAGGTGGTGACGGCCCAGCTGGCCGCCGCCCGGGCCGGGACCCAGTCCACCCGCACCCGTGCGGAGGTGGCGGGTGGCGGTGCCAAGCCCTACCGGCAGAAGGGCACGGGTCGGTCCCGCCAGGGGTCCACCCGGGCTCCCCAATGGGCCGGCGGCGGGGTGGCCCTGGGACCCAAGCCCCGCTCCTACCGCCAGCGCACCCCCAAGAAGATGGTGCGCCTGGCTCTCTTCTCAGCCCTCTCCGACCGGGCCGCCGGAGAGAGGGTGGCCTTGGTGGACGCCTGGGGCTTCGAGACCCCGCGCACCAAGGACGCCGTGGAGGCCCTGGCTGCTCTCGGGATCGCCGGCAAGGTGCTCGTGGTTCTGGACACCGACGACATGGATGCCGCCTACTCCTTCCGGAACCTTCCTGGCGTGCACGTCCTGGCCGCCGGCGAGCTCAACGCCTACGACGTGCTGCGCCATGACTGGGTGGTGTTCACCGACGCCACTCTGCCGGGCGGTCCGCCTGTCGATGAGGTCCCCCCGACCCGGGCCGAGCGGGCGTCGAGCCAGGCAAAAGCCAAGGCCGAAGCTGCTTCTGGCGCGCAAGGGCCGGCCGCTGCCGCCCCCGAGGCCGCCGCCCCCGAGGCCGCCGACGACGAGGCCGCCGACGACGAGGCCAGCACCGCCGAGACGGAGCCCGAAGAGGACGGAGGCGAGTCGTGAGACACCCAGAGGACGTGCTCATCCGCCCGGTGGTCTCGGAGAAGTCCTATGCGCTCATGGACAGCGACACATACGTCTTCGTGGTGGCACCTGACGCCAACCGCACCGAGGTCCGCCAAGCTGTGGAGCAGGTGTTCGGCGTGCGGGTGGTCAAGGTGAACACCTTGAACCGCAAGGGCAAGCGCCGGCGCAACCGGAGGGCCAACACGTTCGGCACGCGTCCAGATACCAAGCGGGCCATGGTGACCCTGCACGCCGGCGACCGCATCGACCTGTTCGAGAAGGCCTGAGGGACCCGTCGTGGCACTTCGCAAGCGCAAGCCCACCAGCGCCGGACGCCGGTTCCAGACGGTTTCCGACTTCGCCGAGATCACCCGCTCGCGCCCCGAGCGCTCCCTCGTCGGCCCCAAGCCCAACACGGGTGGTCGCAACAACTATGGGCGCAAGACGTCCCGTCATCGCGGCGGCGGCCACAAGCAGCAATACCGTTACGTCGACTTCAAGCGGGACAAGGACGGCGTGCCGGCAAAGGTGGCGGCCATCGAGTACGACCCCAACCGCAACGCTCGTATCGCCCTGCTCCACTACTACGACGGCGAGAAGCGCTACATCCTCGCCCCGGGCGGGGTGCGAGTCGGCGATGTGCTTCAGAGCGGGCACGGGGCGGAGATCCGGCCGGGCAACGCCCTACCCCTGCGCTACATCCCGGTGGGCTCCACGGTTCACAACATCGAGCTGCGCCCCGGCCAGGGCGGAAGGTTGGCCAGGGGAGCGGGCATGAGTGCCCAGCTCGTGGCCAAGGAGGGTGCCTTCGCCACGCTGCGGCTCCCGTCCACGGAGATGCGCCGGATCCCTATCGACTGTCGCGGCACCCTGGGTGCTGTGGGCAACCCCGAGGCGGAGCTGGTGTCGCTGGGCAAGGCCGGGCGCAACCGCTGGCGCGGTGTGCGGCCCCAGACCCGTGGCGTGGCCATGAACCCGGTCGACCACCCCTTGGGCGGGGGCGAGGGGAAGTCCTCCGGTGGCCGGCACCCGGTGTCGCCTTGGGGCAAGCCCGAGGGTCGAACCCGCGGCCGCCACAAGCCGTCGGACCGCATGATCGTGCGCCGCCGCCGTACCCGCGGCGCCCGCCGATAGGAAGGGGAAGGAGCAGCCCGTGCCCCGCAGCCTGAAGAAGGGCCCCTTCGTGGACGACCACCTCCTCAAGAAGGTGGACGCCCTCAACGCCGCCAATGAGAAGCGTGTGATCAAGACCTGGTCGAGGCGCTCCACCGTGATCCCCGACATGGTGGGTCACACCATCGCCATTCACGACGGTCGCAAGCACGTGCCCGTCTACGTCACCGAATCGATGGTCGGCCACAAGCTGGGTGAGTTCGCCCCCACCCGCACGTTCCGCTTCCACGCCGGCCAAGAGCGCCAGGCGAGGCGCTGATGCCCGGTGTGAAGACCAACGAGCGGCCGGGCACACGCGCCGTCCTTCGTCACTACCGGATGTCGGCCACCAAGGCCCGCCAGGTGCTCGATTTGGTTCGGGGCCACGATGTGGACCGGGCGCACGAGATCTTGCGCGCCACTCCCCGCGAGGGCGCCCGGGTGGTGGCCAAAGTGCTGGAGTCGGCAGTGGCCAACGCCCGCAACAACGACGGGCTCGATCCCGACGAGCTCTACGTCTCGGCCTGCTATGCCGACGAGGGCACCACGATCAAGCGCTGGCGTCCCCGGGCCCGGGGCCGGGCCACGCGCATCCGAAAGCGCACCTGTCACATCACTGTCGTGGTGAGCCGCCTCCCCGAGGATCGCCTGACGCGCCGCCGTGCCCGGCAGGCGGCCTCCACGGGAGCCTTGCGGTCGCGGCGGGTGGCCGCCTCGCGCCGCCGGGCCGCTCCCGAGCTCGAGGAGACGGCCATGGCGGAGGAGGCCGTGGATTTCGGAGAGGACCTCGACCTCGAGCCCGAGGACGTCGACGAGGACCTCGACACCGAGGACCTCGACACCGAGGACCTCGACGACCAGCTCGACACCGAGGACCTCGACACCGAGGATGTCGACGACGAGGCGGTGACAGCCGAGGCTGACGTGGAGCCGGCCGCCGAAGCCGACACCGAAGCCGCCGCCGAAGCCGACACCGAAGCACAGGACATGGCGGCCGCCGAGGAGGATTCCCCGGCGCCACGGGGTCGCCGAGGACGTGCGACCAAGGCGGCGGAGGCCGAGGAGGGGGCACCGCTCCTTCGGCCCAAGGGCCTGCGCCGGAGCCGGCGGGCCAAGACCGAGGACGAGGCGGCCGAGGACGGCGAGGCAGCTGCGGAGGCTGACGAAGCCGGCGATGGCGAGGAGAGCGACGAGTAATGGGCCAGAAGGTCAACCCCTACGGCTTCCGCCTCGGCGTGACGACCGACTGGAAGTCACGTTGGTTCGAGGAGCGCAACTACCAGGACTTCGTCATCGAGGACTGGAAGATCCGCCACTACCTCATGTCGCAGCTCGAGGCAGCGGCCGTGAGCCGCATCGAGATCGAGCGCACACGTGACCGACTGCGCGTCGACATCCACACCGCCCGCCCGGGCATCGTCATCGGCCGGCGTGGCTCGGAGGCCGATCGGCTCAAGAAGAAGCTCGAGGACATTACCGGCTTGCGGAACCGGATCCAGCTCAACATCCAGGAGATCAAGCAGCCCGAGCTTGATGCCGCCCTCATCGCTCAATCCATCGCCGACCAGCTGGCGCGTCGGGTGGCCTTCCGCCGGGCCATGAAGCGGGCCATGCAGACCGTGACCAAGGCCGGAGCCTTCGGGGTCCGCGTGCAGTGCGCCGGCCGCCTCGGCGGCTCCGAGATGGCCCGCAAGGAGGGCTACCGCGAGGGCCGGGTCCCGTTGCACACCCTTCGGGCCGACATCGACTACGGCTTCCGCGAGGCGCGCACCACCTTCGGCCGCATCGGCGTCAAGTGCTGGATCTACAAGGGCGACATCCTTCCCTACAAGCTGTCCTCGGAGGACAAGATCTCCCGTGAGGCGGCCATGGCTGCTGGTGAGACTTCGGGCCAGAGCCGGCCACGGCGTTTGGTGACGGCCGGTGGTGGGCGCCGCCGGGCCGAGCAGGGCGAGCCAGGCAGTGCCATCTCGACTGCTGCCCCCACCGAGCCAGGCGAAGGAGAGGAGCCCCTCACCACGCCGCTGCCCGGTGCACTACCCCCGCCCGAGGCGGACGATCTCGAACGTCTGCTGGCCGAGGAGGAGGTGATCGAGCGCCGCACCCGTTCCGAGGACCACGAGGCTCCGCACTTCCGCAAGGAGACCGACTGATGCTCATGCCCAAGAAGGTCAAGCACCGCAAGCAACACCGCGGGCGGACCACGGGTGCGGCCAAGGGTGGCACCACGGTCAACTTCGGCGACTACGGCATTCAGGCCATGGAGCCGGGTTGGCTCACCCAACGCCAAATCGAGGCCGCCCGGATCGCCATGACCCGCCACGTGAAGCGCGGCGGCAAGGTGTGGATCCGCGTCTTTCCCGACAAGCCGGTGACCCAGAAGCCGGCCGAGACTCGTATGGGCTCGGGGAAGGGCAATCCCGAGCACTGGGTGGCCGTGGTCCGTCCCGGCCGCGTGCTCTTCGAGCTGGCCGGCGTGGAAGGCACCCTGGCCAAAGAGGCCATGGAGCGGGCCATTCAAAAGCTGCCCTTCAAGGCCAAGTTCGTGGTCCGTCCCGGAACTCACGGGACGGCAGAGGTAGAGGTCTAGCGCCGTGCCCACCGCCGCCGAGCTGCGCGAGCTCGAGGACGAGGAGCTCGAGACTCGCCTCGCGGAGTACCGCCGCGAGCTGCTCAACCTGCGCTTCCAGCTGGCCACCGGTCAGCTGGACAACAGCGCTCGGGTGGGCGAGGTCCGTAAGGACGTGGCCCGCGTCCTCACAGTCTTGCGCGACCGCGAGATCGCCCTCGCCGAGGGCCGCCACGCCGGGCCCGTGCCCGCCGTCGTCCGCCCCCCCCGGCCGCCGCGCCAACGTCGTTCCCGGCGGGTCGAGGAGGACCTCGATGAGGAGGAGCTCGAGGAGGGGGCCCTGGCCGGGGACCTCGAGGAGGACCTCGAGGATGGAGAGGCCGGTGAGGAGCTCGGCGGCGTGGAGCCCGAGGAGGAGCCTGCCGAGGAGGAGCCCGAGGAGGAGCCTGCCGAGGAGGCAGAGCACCGGGCCGGGGACCGGTCCTTGGAGGAGCTCTCCGTCGAGGGCGAGGAGCTGGTGGAGGAGGCCGAAGCAGAGGAGGACCTCGAGGAGCAGGCCGAGGCGCCCCGCCGCGGCGGTCGCCTGCGCCGTCGTCGTGGGCGCGCCTCGCGGAGTGCCGAGGAGCCCGTCGAGGAGGACGGCGCCCCGACCGAGGACGAGGAGGAGCAGTGATGATGGCCGAGGCCGATGCCGACGCCCAGACGAGACGCGGCACGCGCAAGGTCCGAGAAGGCACTGTGGTCTCCGACAAGATGGACGCCACAGTGGTGGTGGCCGTGGTCGAGAGGGTGCGCCACTCGCGCTACGGCAAGATCGTGCAGCGCACCACCAAGCTCTACGCCCACGATCAGGCCAACGACGCCAAGGTGGGGGACCGAGTGCGCATCATGGAGACCCGGCCCGTGTCCAAGACCAAGCGTTGGCGGGTCACCGAGGTCTTGGAGCGTGCCCGGTGATCCAGCAGGAGTCCCGTCTCAAGGTGGCCGACAACTCCGGCGCACGCGAAGTGCTCTGCATCAAGGTGCTGGGCGGTTCGCGCCGGCGTTATGCCGGCATTGGAGACGTGTTCGTGGCAACCGTCAAGGACGCCATCCCGGGCGCCGGCGTGAAGAAGGGCGAGGTCGTCAAGTGCGTGGTGGTGCGCACCGCCAAGGAGCGTCGCCGCCCCGACGGCAGCTACATCCGCTTCGACGAGAACGCAGCAGTGCTCATCAACGAGCAGCAGCAGCCCAGGGGTACGCGCATCTTCGGGCCCGTTGGCCGCGAGCTGCGCGACAAGAAGTTCATGCGCATCGTGTCCCTGGCCCCGGAGGTGTTGTGATGAAGGTCCACAAGGGCGACACCGTGGAGGTTCTCTCCGGCAAGCACCGTGGCAAGAGGGGCGTGGTCATGAGGGCCCTGCCCAAGCAGCAGAAAGTGGTGGTCGAAGGAGCCAACATGGCCAAGCGCCACCAGAAGCCCCGAGGCGCCACCATGCAGGGCGGGATCATCGACAAGGACATGCCGCTGCCCGTCTCCGCCGTGGCCGTGGTGTGCTCGGCTTGTGGGCCGTCGCGTATCGGCTACCGGGAGGACGAAACGGGTCGCAAGGTCCGCGTGTGCAAGAAGTGCGGAGCAGACCTGTGAGCGCCCCCGCCGCCCCGCCCCGCCAGGCGCAGCGCCACAAGCCCCGCCTGAAGGAGCGCTACGACTCGGAGCTACGGGCCCAGCTCAAGGAGCAGTTGGGGCTGGCCAACATCATGCAGGTGCCGCGGTTGGAGAAGATCGTGGTCAACATGGGCGTAGGCCGGGCCACTCAGCAACCGTCGCTCATCGAGGGCGCCGTGCGGGACCTGGAGACGATCACGGGTCAGAAGCCGGCGGTGACCCGGGCCCGCAAGTCGATCGCCAGCTTCAAGCTGCGCGAGGGCATGCCCATCGGGGCCAAGGTCACCATGCGGGGCGACCGGGCGTGGGAGTTCCTGGACCGGCTCATATCGCTCGCCATCCCCCGCATCCGTGACTTCCGGGGGTTGCCCTCCGCCTCCTTCGACGGGCGGGGCAACTACACCTTCGGCGTGACCGAGCAGCTCATCTTCCCCGAGATCGACTACGACCGCATAGACACCACCCGCGGCATGGACATCACTATCGGCACCACTGCCCGCAACGACCAGGAGGGCCGGGCCTTCCTCGTCGCCTTCGGGTTCCCGTTCAGGCAGGAGAACCTCTAGCACCATGGCGAAGAAGGCTCTGATCGAGAAGCAGCAGCGCACCCCCAAGTTCAAGGTGCGCGCCTACACCCGCTGTCGTCGCTGCGGGAGGCCCAAGGCCGTCTACCGCAAGTTCGGGTTGTGTCGCATCTGCCTGCGCGAGCTGGTGCACGCCGGGGAGATCCCCGGCGTGACGAAGGCAAGCTGGTGAGGGGGCGAGGCGCATGACCATGACCGATCCCATCGCCGACATGCTCACCCGCATCCGCAACGCCAACACGGCCATGAAGGACAGCGTGCGCATGCCCAGCTCCAAGCTCAAGGAGAACCTGGCCCGGATCCTCGAACGCGAGGGTTACATCGACGGGTTCTCGGTCTCCCCTGCGGAGAAGATCCCGGGCAACGTGCTCGAGATCCAGCTCAAGTACTCGCCTGAGCGGGCTCGCACCATCGAGGGCCTGCGGAGGGTCTCGAAGCCCGGTCTGCGCATCTACGCGCAGGCCGACAGGATGCCCCGCGTCCTGGGCGGCCTCGGGGTCGCCGTGGTGTCAACCAGCCACGGGCTGATGACCGACCGCGAGGCGCGCCAGCGGCGCGTGGGCGGGGAGGTGCTCTGCTATGTGTGGTGAGCCGGTGCGCCGGCCCTGCTCGGCGCAGGTGGTGAGCTGCTGATGTCGCGTGTCGGCCGTTCCCCCATCCCCGTGCCCAGCGGGGTCACCGTGGCGGTAGAGGACCGCACGGTCACCGTGACCGGTCCCCAGGGCACCCTGTCGCGGCTGCTGCCCGGGGCTATCACCGTGCGCCAGGAGGACTCCACCCTGCTCGTGGAGCGCCCCGACGACGAGCGCCAGAACCGGGCCCTGCACGGCCTCATGCGTTCGCTGATCGCCAACATGGTCACCGGTGTGACCGCCGGGTTCTCCAAGGAGCTCGAGATCGTGGGCGTGGGCTACAGGGCCCAGGCCCGTGGTCCCGATGTCGTGGAGCTGGCCCTCGGGTTCTCGCATCCCGTGGTGGTCGACGCTCCCGAAGGCGTCACCTTCGAGGTACCCGTGCCCACCCGTATCGTCGTGCGCGGCATCGACAAGCAGATGGTGGGCCAGGTGGCAGCCGACATCCGAAAGATCCGCAAGCCCGAGCCCTACAAGGGCAAGGGAGTGCGCTACTCCGGTGAGCGCGTGCTGCGCAAGGCCGGCAAGGCGGCCAAGTAGCCATGACCATCACTGCCCAGAAGAAGCGGTCTCTGCGCCTGCGCCGCCACCGTCGCGTACGCAAGCAGCTGTCCGGCTCGCCCGAGTGCCCGCGGCTGGCCGTGTTCCGCTCGGCGCGCCACATCTCGGCCCAGGTCATAGACGACACCTCGGGGCGCACGCTCGCTCAGGCTGCCACCGTGGAGGCTCAGCTGCGGACCAGGACCGGGGGCAACGTGGAGGCCGCCACCTCCGTGGGCAGGTTGGTGGCCGAGCGGGCCAAGGCGGCCGGGGTCACCCGCGTCGTCTTCGACCGCGGTGGCTACCGCTACCACGGGCGAGTGGCCGCTCTGGCACAGGCAGCGCGCGAAGCAGGACTGGAGTTCTGATGATCGAAGGACAGTTCGAGGAGCGGACCATTCGGGTCAACCGGGTGGCCAAGGTCGTAAAGGGTGGCCGGCGGTTCTCCTTCACGGCTTTGATGGTGGTGGGCGACGGCAACGGCCGGGTGGGCCTGGGCTACGGCAAGGCCAAGGAAGCGGGCCTGGCGGTGCAGAAGGGTATCGAGGAGGCGCGCAAGAACATGTTCGACGTGCCCCTCGCCGGCACCACCATCACCCACCCCGTCATCGGCGAGGCCGGTGCCGGGCGGGTCCTTCTCAAGCCCGCCGCCCCCGGTACCGGGGTGATCGCCGGGGGGGCGGCCCGAGCCATTTTGGAGATGGCGGGCATCGGGGACATCTTGTGCAAGTCCCTGGGCTCCTCCAACGGGATCAACGTGGCGCACGCCACCATCGCCGGTCTGCGTGCTCTGCGCCGGCCCGAGGAGGTGGCCCGTCTGCGTGGCCGGCCGGCCGATGAGCTCGTGCCCCGCGGCGTGCTACGCGCCTATCGCGAACGCCAGCGGGCCGCCGATCTGTTCCAGCAGGTGGGGACGTGAGCCCCCCCCGCACCACTGCAGGTGCCCCCGGTGCCGCCAGCGTCCCGGGGGGCGCCGCCCTCAGAGTGACGCAGGTGCGTTCCGCGGCCAGCACCAAGCCCAAGCACCGTGGCACGCTGCGCGCCTTGGGGCTGCGCGGCGTGGGCCGCACCCGTGTGCTGCCCGACCGTCCCGAGATCCGGGGCATGGTCGCCCGCGTGCCTCACCTGGTGGCCGTCGAGGCTGCCACCGCCGAGGAGCTCTCCGAGGAGCGCCGGCGAGTCGACGCCGTGCGGACCGAGCACCGTGCCGCCGAGCACCGTGCTGCCGAGCGTTCTGGTGGGAAGAACGGGGAGGAGCGGTCATGAAGCTGCACGACTTGCGTCCGCCCCCCGGTGCCCACCGGGGACGCCGCCGGGTGGGACGGGGCATCGCCGGCAAGGGTGGGAAGACAGCGGGCCGGGGCACCAAGGGCCAGGGGGCACGAGACACGGTCCCGGTCGGCTTCGAAGGCGGCCAGCTGCCCCTCGCCCAGCGCATCCCCAAGCTGCGGGGCTTCCGCAACCCCTTCCGGGTGGCCTACGCGGCGGTGAACCTCGACACCCTCGACGCCCTGCCGGCCGACGAGGTGACGCCCGAGGTGCTGCACCAGGCGGGGCTGATCCGCAAGGGAGCGCTGGTCAAGGTCCTGGGCCGCGGTGAGCTGCACCGGGCCCTGCGGGTCAACGTGCACGCGCTCTCCGCGTCGGCCCGGGCCGCCGTCGAGGCCGCTGGGGGCTCCGTGGAGCTGATCCCCTTGCCCTTCGGCCACGGACGGCCACCGGCGCGGGGAAACGCGCTCACGAACCGCTAGCCTTTCTGCTCCGGGGGATCGGGCACCGACCGCAGTGCACCGCCCCTGGGCGCCTCCGGAGGAGCGGCATTGCTGTCGAGTCTGAAGAACATCTTCAAGGTCCCCGACCTGCGCAACAAGGTGATCTTCACCTTGTGCGTCATCGGCCTGTACGAGCTGGGCGCCAACGTCATCAGCCCCTACATCTCGATCACGCAAGTACAGGACCTGGAGAACCAGGCCAAGTCGGCGGGCATCTTGGGGTTCCTCAACCTCTTCTCGGGAGGCGGGCTGCTGCGCATGGCCGTGTTCGGGCTGGGGATCATGCCCTACATCACGAGCTCGATCATCATCCAGCTCCTGTCCACGGTGATCCCCAAGCTCGAGGAGTGGCGTGACCAGGGTGCGGTGGGCCAGAAGAAGCTCACCCAGACCACCCGCTATCTCACGGTGGGCCTCGCCCTCCTGCAGTCCTCGGGACTGGTCTACGTGTTCCACACCGGGGCATCGGGGCTGCTGGGCAACAGCTCCAACATCGACTTGATTCCCAACTTCACGCTGTGGAAGGCGGGCTTCATCGTTCTCATCCTCACGGCAGGAACAGCCTTCGTGATGTGGTTGGGCGAGCTCATCACCCAGCGGGGTGTCGGCAACGGCATGTCCATCCTCATCTTCGCCAACGTGGTGGCGGGCATTCCCGCCGGGGGCGCTGCCGTGCTCTCCGAGGGTGGCCGGGTGAAGTTCGGGGTCATCGTGGGCCTCACCCTGGTCCTGATCGTGGCCGTGGTCTTCATGGAGCTGGGTCAGCGGCGCATCCCGGTGACGTTTGCCAAGCGGGTGGTGGGCAGGCGCCAGTACGGCGGCTCGTCCACCTACATCCCCTTGAAGGTCAACCAGTCGGGCGTTATCCCCATCATCTTCGCCAGCTCCCTGCTGTACATTCCGGTCCTGCTGGCCAACATCATTCCCTCCACCTCCTTCCGGACGTTCGTGAACAACCACATCACGCCCACCAGCCTGGTGTACGTGCTGTCCTACGGACTGCTCATCTTCTTGTTCACCTTCTTCTACGTCTACGTGGCCTTCGATCCCCACCAACAGGCGGACATCATCCGCAAGCAGGGTGGCTACATCCCGGGCATCCGTCCCGGTCCACCCACCGAGCGTTACCTGGCCCGCATCCTCAACCGCATCACTGTGCCCGGCGGCTTGTACCTCGCCGTGGTGGCTGTCCTGCCATCGCTGCTCATGGCCTTGTGGCACTTGAGCGGCTACCCCTTCTACGGCACCACTCTGCTGATCGGTGTCGGGGTGTCGCTCGAGACCATGAAGCAGATCGACAGCCAGCTCATGATGCGGAACTACGAGGGTTTCCTGAAGTAGACGCCGAGTGGTCCCAGGTATCAGGCTCGTCGTGCTCGGCAAGCAGGGCGCCGGCAAAGGCACGCAATGCGTCAGGCTGTCGCACCACTACGTCGTACCCCATATCTCGACCGGCGACATGCTGCGCGGGGCGGTGAAGAGCGGCTCGGAGCTCGGGCAGAAGGTGAAGGAGGTCATGGATTCCGGGGAGCTGCTGGGAGACGACCTCATCATGGAGATGGTGGCCGAACGTCTGGCTGAGCCAGACGCCCGCGCCCGAGGATTCATTCTCGACGGCTGCCCGCGCACCATCCATCAGGCCGAGATGCTGGCTGCGCTGATGACACCAGGTGACATCGATCTCACGGTCGACATCGAGGTGCCCACCAACCAGGTCCTCAAGCGTCTGGCCGGACGGCGCGTGTGCAAGGACTGCGGGACCAACTATTCGCTGTCCAACCCGCCTCGGGTGAACTGGACCTGCGACGTGTGTGGTGGGGAGGTTGTCCAGCGCGCCGACGACAAGGAGGACTCCATCCGGCGCCGCTTGGAGCTGTACGAGCGCCAGACAGCCCCGCTCATCGCTTTTTACGAGAAGCGTGGCCAGCTGGCCAAGGTGAACGGGGTCGGCGCGCCGGACACCGTGCTGCGCCGTATCGTGCGGGCCATCGAGGACCGTCGCTCGCGCTGGGGGGCCGGTCGATGAAGCGTCCGGTCCCATGAGGCGCAACGCAGAGGAGATCAAGAAGATGCGCCGGGCCGGCCAGGTGGTGGCCGAGATGCACGAGGCCACCCGGGCCGCTGCCAAGCCCGGGGTCACCACCGCCGAGCTGGATGCCGTGGCCCGCCAGGTCCTCGAGCGCCGGGGGGCGCGGTCCAACTTATTGAACTACCGGGGCTTCCCGGCGGTGATCTGCACGTCGCCCAACGACATGATCGTCCATGGGATCCCGGGCTCGTACAAGCTGAGCGAAGGGGACCTGCTGTCGATCGACTGTGGCGCCATCATCGAGGGCTACCACGGCGACGCCGCCTTCACCATGGGCATCGGCCAGGTGAGCCCGCAAGCAGCGCGCCTGCTCGAAGTGACCGAACGGAGCTTGTGGGCGGGCATCGACCAATTGCGCCCCGGCCGCCGCCTGCACGAGGTGGGCAGGGCCGTCCAAGAGGTGGCGGAGGGGGCCGGCTTCTCGGTGGTCCGGGAGTACGTGGGCCACGCCATCGGGACCGCCATGCACGAGGAGCCCCAGGTGCCGAACTACTGGCCCGGCACCCCCGGCCCGACCCTCAAGCCAGGGATGGTCTTCGCTGTCGAGCCGATGGTCAACGCCGGTTCCGCCGCCAC